>JBKCKE010000001.1:0-6055 GCA_046301395.1 Verrucomicrobiota bacterium
GTCTCCAAGGCCGGCGAAGGCGTCCTGCGGATCACGCTCACCGATGCGCGCCTCGATTCCCGGCCCGCCGGTGATCAGGCCTTCCTGCAGCCTTCTTCGTTCGCCACCGCGACCACCTCGACCCTCGAGTTCCCGGCCGCCGGCGTCTTCAAGGACGGCGATAACTTCCAGCGGAAGCTGCGCTGGCTGACGACGCAGGAACTCCTGGAAGCGATCGACAAGGGCTGGGAAGTGCCGACCGGCGCCGACGCCAAGACCCTCGAGCGCGGACGCATGGTCGTGAAGACCCAGCTCATGGCGCACCTCGCGAGCGCCTTCTCCGTCTTCACGCTCGCGTTCCTCGCCGTGCCCCTCGCCGTGCGCGTCGGCCGGTCCGAGACCTTCGTCAACGCCGCCCTCGCCCTCGCCATCGCGCTGAGCTATTATCTGCTGAGTTCCATGGCGAGTTACGTGAAGGACCCCGCGCTCCGGCCCGACCTGCTCGTCTGGCTGCCGAACCTGACGGTCCTCGCGCTCGGCTGGTTCCTGCTGCGGCGCGCCTCGCGCCACTGAGACCGGTCACTTCTCGCGCTGGTACCAGGCGAAGAACGCGTAGCCCATGCAGAGCAGGGCAAAGATCTCGTTGAAGCCCTTCATCACGACC
Organism: Verrucomicrobiota bacterium; assembly: GCA_046301395.1. Taxonomy (GTDB): domain Bacteria; phylum Verrucomicrobiota; class Verrucomicrobiia; order Opitutales; family UBA953; genus UBA953. Next base: position 644 of record JBKCKE010000001.1, read on the forward strand.
GCGCCGAGGATCATGTCCGCGGCGGCGGAGAGTTCGCTCACGCGCGGCGCCAGCCGGTAGGTCTCGTAGATCGGGTGGTCGCCGAAGATGAGCACCGCCCAGAGCGGCAGGTCGGCGATCATCAGCCCGAACGAATAGAAGATCGCCATCCCGTAGCCGATGCGGGGCAGCCGCTGCGAGAGCGAGAAGAGCGGCCAGACCATCAGGATAGCCGGGAGGAACATCGACCAGTGCTCGAGCACATGGAGGGGGCGGCTACGCAGGGCGGCTTCGTAGAGCTCCGGGAAGTGCCACATCGAGAAGCACAGCGTGAAGATCAGCCCGCCGGCGACGGGGTGGGTCAGGAAGGCCAGCGCGCGCGTGAGCCGGGGTCGGTCTTTCAGGAAACCGTCGACGAGCTCGGGCGGCAGGCCCGTGACGATGAGCGGCGCGGAGACGTAGATGAGCAGCATGTGCTGCAGCATGTGGGCCCAGAACAGGAAGCCTTCGCCGAGCTGGTCCAGCGGCGACCCCACCGCGACATAGCCGACGAGCACGCCGAGATGGAAGCGCACCGCGTGCCCGACGGGATACTCCGCCCGGCCCGGCATCCAGCGCGCGCGGTACGGCCCGCAGGCCAGGGCGTGCGCCCAGGACGCGCCGACGACCAGGAGCAGCAGGAGCGGCTCCGTGTGCCAGTGCAGGGGGATGTTCATCTCCGTTGATATGAAGCACAGGCGGGCGGACCCGCAAGCGTGGGGCACGAAAAAGGCCTCCGTTCGCACGGAGACCTTCGTCGGTCGATGGTCGTCCGGCTCAGCTGAACCAGCGCGTGTCGATCCGCTCGACGCTGAACAGGCAGAGCAGCGCGGCGTAGGTCGCGAAGGCGAGCACCAGGCCGGCGAGGAAGCACCAGAAGAGCAGGCGCTTGTCGTAGATCAGGTGCATGAACCACAGGATGACCGCGAAGAACTTGCCGGCGGACATCAGGGTCAGGACCGTGAAGATGACGGCGGTCGGCAGCGGCAGGTAGATCAGGACGATCTCGGCGCCGGTGACGACGGCCAGCCAGAGGGCCAGCACGATGAAGTGGTGGTAGCGACGGACTTCCTCGGCGAGGAAGGCCTTGCTCGGAGCGGCTTCGTGGGAAGAGGACATGGGCGTTAAGGCGGATTATTTGACGACGGCGGGCAGGCCCGAACCCCAGATACCGTAGGGCCCGAGGTATTCGACGAGGTAGACGGCCGTGAAGATGATGATCCACACGATGTCGACGAAGTGCCAGTAGAGGCCCGCGACTTCGACGTCGAGGGCGCCCATGTGGCCGCCGAGCTTGCCGGTGAAGCTATAGAAGTAGAGCAGGATGAGCCAGAGGACGCCGATGGCGACGTGCGTACCGTGCGTGCCGGTGAGCACGTAGAACGTCGAGCCGAGGACGCTGTTCTGGATGGTCAGGCCCTTGTGGTAGAAGTGCGTGAACTCGAAGACCTGGCAGCCCAGGAAGATCAGGCCGAAGATGATCACGCCGAGGACGTTGCGACGGAAGGACTTCAGCTGGCCCTTGTGCATCGCGGAGACGGCGAGCGCCATCAGGAACGAGGACATCAGGAGGATGAACGTCGAGAACGACGTCAGCTCGATGGAGAACAGGTCCTGGATGAAACGCTGGTGGCCTTCCGCGTCGGTGAAGCCGGCGGGAAAGAGCTTGCGGTACAGCAGGTGGGTCGAGATCAGCGTGCCGAAGAACATGCAGTCCGAAGCCAGGAAGAGCCACATGATGAGCTTCTTGTGGTCGATCCCGGTGGAGGTAGGCGCTTCGTGCGCGGCGGCGTGGTCAGACATGGAGGTCAGAGTTTAAGGTGAGGAGGAAGATCGGCTCAGTGGGCGACGGTCTCGGCCGGAGCCGGGGCGCCGGACGGGGCCGGGGTCTTGAGCATGTAACCGCCCGGACCTTCGAGGGCCCAGAGCCAGATGCCGAGGAAGAGGACGCCGAGACCGGAGATGACGAGCCAGCCCGCGTGCGGGATGCCCATCGCCATCATCGGCATGCCGAAGCCGATGAAGAGGAAACCTGCGGAGGCCAGCATCGGCATCCAGGACTGGCTCGGCATGTGGACGCCGGCTTCGCCGCCGTCGTTCTCGAGGCCGATCTTCTTGGCGCCGTGCTTGTGCTCGAAGAAGGCGTCGCGGGTGGCGACGACCGGAGCCTGGGCGAAGTTATACTCCGGCACCGGGGAAGGCAGGGACCACTCGAGGGTGCGGCCGTCCCACGGATCGTTGCCGCACTTCTTGCCGCGGAACGCGGTCCAGACGAGGTTGCCGAAGACGATCACCACGCCGATGCCGAGGACGTAGGCGCCGATGGTGGCGACGAAGTTCCAGGTCTCCCAGCCGTTGCCGGCGTGGTAGGTGTGCGTGCGACGCGGCTGGCCGGCGAGGCCGAGGTAGTGCATCGGACCGAAGGCGAGGTTGAAGCCGAGGATGACGAGCGCGGAGCCGAGGTAGGCGACCGGGGCGTTGGGCATGCGGCCGAAGATCTTCGGGAACCAGAAGTAGAGGCCGGCCATCAGGCCGAGGAGCACGCCGCCGAGGAGCACGTAGTGGAAGTGCGCGATGACGAAGTAGCTGTCCTGCTGCTGGGAATCGGCGGGGGCCGAGGAGTGCATGACGCCGGAGAAACCGCCGCACATGAACATCCAGATGAAACCGAGGGCGAGGACCATGGGCGGGGTGAAGCGGATGCGACCGCCCCAGATCGTGCCCAGCCAGTTGAAGATCTTCACGCCCGTCGGGACGGCGATGGCCATCGTGAGGAGCGAGAACGCGGCGGTCGGCACGGGGCCGAGGCCGGTGGTGAACATGTGGTGGCTCCAGACGGCGAAGCCGAGGAAGCCGATGACGGCGCCGGAGAAGACGATGATCGGGTAGCCGAAGAGCGACTTGCCGGTGAAGGTCGGGAGGACTTCCGAGACGATGCCCATCGCCGGGAGCACGAGGATGTACACTTCGGGGTGGCCGAAGATCCAGAAGAGGTGCTGCCAGAGGACGGGCTGGCCGCCGGCCGACGGGTTGAAGAAGTTGGCGCCGAAGGCGCGGTCGAACATGAGCTCGATGAGCGCGACGGTGATGGCCGGGAAGGCCAGGATGATCAGCACGGAGGTGACGAGGGTCATCCAGGTGAAGACCGGCAGGCGCATCATGGTCATGCCCTTGGCGCGCATGTTGATGATGGTGCAGATGAAGTTGAAGGAGGCCGCGAGCGAGGCGATGCCGAGGATCTGGATGCCGATGATCCAGAAGTCGGTGCCGACGCCGGTGAAGCGGAGGGCCTGGCCGTTGGCGCCGAAGGTGCCGGAGAGCGGCGCGTAGCTGAACCAACCGTTGGCCGGGGCGAAGTCGGTGTAGACGAGCGCCTTGTGCCAGGCGAAGGAGTCGAACCAGCCGGCGAGGTGGCCGAACTCGAAGAGCCAGGAGGCGTTGAGCACGAAGGCGCCGAAGACGAACGTCCAGAGCGAGAACGCGTTGAGGCGCGGGAAGGCGACGTCGCGGGCGCCGACCTGCAGCGGCACGAGGAAGTTGAAGAACGCGGCGGACAGCGGCATGACCCCGAGGAAGATCATCGTGGTGCCGTGCATGGTGAACAGCTGGTTGTACATGCGCGCCGTGACGAAGTCGTTGTCCGGGCGGGCCAGCTGCGTGCGGATGGCGAGGGCCTCCACGCCGCCGATGAGGAAGTACAGCATCGCGAACGCGCCGTACATGATGCCGATCTTCTTGTGGTCGACGGTGGTCAGCCAGTCGGTCCAGCCGGTCGCCCGGTCGGGACGGATCAGGCCGAGGTCGCTGCGCTCAGGGGCCAGCTCCGTCTTGCAGGCGACGGGAGCGTGATGGGAGTCGTGGGACATGGTCGGAAAATTTAGGGTTTATGCCTTACTTGAGGGTGAGGAGGTATTCGGCGAGGTGGTCGAGTTCCTCGGCGGTGAACTGCTGGTTGGTCTCGCGGAGACCGGCGACGTTGAACATCTTGTAGTAGTGCATGCGGTTGCCGGGCTTGACGTCCTTGGTCATCTTGCCGTCGGCGCCATGCGCGACGCCGGACGAACCGATCCACTTGATGAGGTTGGCCTTGAGAGTGGCCGGGTCCACGGGGACGGAATTCTCGGTGTTGCCGGTCGACTTCTCGAGCGCGCGCTGCTGGGCGGCGTCGCGGTTGTCGAGCCAGGCGCCCGCGAGGGACTTGCGCGAGGCGAGGTGAGTGAGGTCCGGACCGAAGGCGCCATTACCGAAGTGGCCGCCGACATTGTGACACATCACGCAGCTCTTTGCCTCGAAGAGGGCCTTGCCCTTCTCGGCCTTGGAACCGGCGGCCACCGGAGCGGCGTCGGCCTTCTGCTTCTGCACCCACTTGGCGAATTCGGCGGGCTCGAGGACTTCGACACGGAAGAGCATGTAGGCATGCGAGTCGCCGCAGAACTCGGCGCACTGGCCGTAGTAGTGGCCGGTCTGGTCGGCCTGGATCCACATGTGGTTCTTACGGCCGGGCATGAGGTCGACCTTGCCGGCGATCTTGGGGACCCAGAAGGAATGGATGACGTCCTCGGAGCGCAGGTTGATGCGGACGGCCTTGCCCTTCGGGATGACGAGCTCGTTCGGGACAGAGTGCTTGGCGTCGTTGGTCATGCCGAGCTGCGGGTATTCGAAACGGAACCACCACTGCTTGCCGATGACGTCGACTTCGAGCACCTGCTCTTCGACGGTCTTGGCGTAGTTCTCGCGGGTGCCTTCGACGCGCGGATACCAGGCGGAAAGCTTGGAGGTCGGGATGGATTCGGCCGGGACGTCGTCGGTGTACCAGATGGCGCTCAGGGTCGGGATCGCGATGATGACGAGCGCGCCGATGGAAGCCGTGATGAGACCGATCTCGACAAGCGGATTGCCGTGGCCGTCTTCGACGATGGCGGGCTTGTTCTCGTCGCCCGGACGGGAGCGGAACTTGATGACGGCGTAGACGAGCAGGCCGCCGACCAGGGCGAAAAGCACCACGACCAGCCAGACGGTGTCCATGAACACGTCGAATTGCACCTGCGCGACCGGCCCCTTGGGATCCATGGTCGACTGACGGACGGTCAATTCTTCCTTGGAGCAACCGGCCGTGATGAAGGCCAGGGAGAGGGCGGCGAGCAGACCGACCCGACTGAGGATACGAGAAAACATAAAGGAGGTGTTTCGGACGCGGAAAAGTCCGCAAAAGAGCGGTAATTTGCAAGCCCCAGCAGGCCAAATCGCTCATAAATAGCCCGGGTTTAGGTCGATACCGAAGCAATAATCGGTAAGTTGCTGTTAATTAAGTGTTTATGTTTAATTATGCCCCATCATTCCCTCTAATAGATAGAGGAGCGGTCAAATCGGCCCCCTCCCCCTCTAGGGTTGCAC
>JBKCKE010000002.1:0-9946 GCA_046301395.1 Verrucomicrobiota bacterium
GGCTGAGGGGTCTCCGGGCGGGGAGCGTCCGTATGAAGATAAGACAATTTAGACCGCCCGGGGTTGCGAGCAATTAGCAGGCGGGGTTTGGCGGTTGCGGGCCCATTAACGGCGGCTAATTTGGCGATGTCGTGCCCCGCTTCGCCCTTATTGTCTGTCTTATCGCCGCAGGGGTGTCCGCCGCCGAGGGCCCGAAGTGGGGCGATGGTTCGCAGCAGAAATGGCGGCAGGCACTGGGTTCCCCGAGATCGACTTTCGGTCAGGCTGGTCCGGCGGAGCTGGTCGAATCTTTCACGACTCCGGATTTCCGGGCGCAGCTGTTCCGACAGCGTACTGGTCCGGAGACCTGGCAGCGGATTCTTCTCCTGAAGCCTCTGAGGCTCGAAGGCCGGACCGCCGGAATCGTCGTGCCTTTCTACGATCCCGATCGCATGTGCGGCTACGATCTGCGGACGAAGCAACGCCTCGGACCGGAGCGGAACACGGCTTTCTTCGGTCTGCATCTCGTGCGGCAGGGCTACGTCGTCGCCGCGGTCGAAGCCTATCCGTTCAACCTGCTGACGACGGCCGAGCAGGCAGCGAGCAAGGGCGGGATGGGGGTCTGGCGTGACGCCGCGGCCAAACTCGCCCGGCAGGAGCCCGGATGGACGGGCATGGGTAAGCTCACCCACGACACGCTCTTGGCGGCCGACCTCCTGGCGGCAGAGGCGCAGGTCGATCCGGCCCGCCTCGCGGTGATGGGGCATTCGCTCGGCGGCAAGATGGCCTTTTACGCCGGCTGCTTGGATCCGCGTTTCAAGGCGATCGTCGCGAGCGACTTTGGCCTGGCATGGGATTCCTCCAACTGGGGCGACGCTTGGTATTTCGGCGACAAGCTGAAGGCCATGCGCGCGGACGGGCTTTCCCAGGAACAGCTGCTCGCCTTCTATGCTCCGCCGTTCTTCCTGATCGCCGGACAATACGACAGCGAGGCGACGTGCGGCCCTTTGTTGGACGCGGCCCGCAAGACACGGGAGCTCACGGGTCGGCCGGGCGGCTTGGAGATATTCGACCATCATTCTGGCCACCAGCCGACCTGGCCGTCCTTGAAGGCCGCCTATGCCTGGCTGGCACAGCGGATGGACATGCCTGCGCCTGACTTCGCGCACCTCGACGTCCTCGCCCGCGAGCAGGCGAAGTCCGCCAAATAGGCGCTCACTTCTTTTTCTTCTTCGCGCCGGCTTTGCCGGATTGCGTGCCGAGGGCCGCGCCATTGTCAGCCGGCAGGGAGCGATGCCAGGCGAGCACCGCGGACGTGAGTCGCGCGACGACGGCCGGTTCGCGGGCCGCAAGGTCGGTCGTCTCGCCCCGGTCCTTCGCCAGATTAAAGAGGAGCGGCTTCGTGCCGTCATAGTCACAGAGCAGTTTCCAATCGCCCTCGCGGATCGCGAGATCTGGCTGAGGGGTCGCCAGCGCGGGCGCCCATGTCTTCCGGTCGGGCGGGCGCCGCCAGCAGATCTGCCTCGGGGGGACGGGAGAAATTCCGCCCAGCAGGGTCGCCGACAGGTCGACGCCGTCGAGTCCGGCAGAGGCAGGCAGTCCGGCCAGTCGCGTCAGCGAAGGAGCCAGGTCCATGGCGGCGAAGACCGAGGCCGTATCCGTGCCGCCGATCCGTTCCTTCGCCATGCGACCGGGAGCCCAGACGATGAGCGAAGAGCGTAGGCCGCCTTCGTAGATCTGCGTCTTGCTGCCGCGGAAGGGGCCGGCGCTCCCGGCGCCGGGTTCGGGTCCGTTATCGGAGCAGATGACGAAAACCGTGTTGGCGCGGAGCGCGGGGTCGGTGCGGACACGTTCGAAAAGTCGGCCGAGCTGACGGTCCATCTCCTCGAGCACCGCGAGGTAGATCCGATGTTTTTCCGGCGACCATTTCTCCAAGGGAGGGAAGTAGGGGCTGTGGACGTCGTCCGGCCAGAGATCGACGTAGAACGGCTGCTGCTTGGTCGCGGCGGTGTCGATGAACTTCAGGGCGGCATCGACATAACCGGAGGTGATCTCGGTGCGGTTCATCCAGGTGACCGGGCCGCCGAGGCGCTCGGCATCGGCCCAGATCTTCTTCGGCTCCTTGTCGCCAGGCTTGCGCGTGAGCGGCAGGAGTTTCGGACCCATCCCTTCGAAGTTCGTCAACGAGGCGTCATAGCCGTAAGCCGAGATGGCGGGCGCGTCGGCGACATCACGCTGGCCGCCGAGATGCCATTTGCCGAAGTGACCAGTGGCGTAGCCGCCGGCTTGCAGGGTGCGCGCGAGCGAAGGCGCCCGGGGGTCGAGCCACTGGGCGTTGCCTTTGCCATCGTTGGCCGCCCGGGATTCGAGGAACGAGTTGATGCGCCAGCGTTGCGGGTATTGTCCGGTGACGAAGGCGCACCGCGAGGGGGAGCAGATCGGCGAGTTGACGTAGAACTGCTCGAAGCGCAGGCCTTCGGCGGCCAGCCGGTCGATGTTCGGGGTCTTCGCCTCCGTATTGCCGAAGCAGGAGAAGTCGCCCCAGCCCATGTCGTCGATGAGCACGAAGACGAAGTTGGGCTTCGTCGGTTCCGCGGCGCCCAGGAGGAGGGCGGAGGCGAGCAGGCAGAGGAGGCGCATGGCTTAACGTACGCCGGAGGGCACGGCGTCCTTGAGCAGTTCGGCGAGCCGGGCGCGCATGGCCTTGACGCGTTCGGGTTCGGCCGTGGCCAGGTTCTTGGCTTCCGCCGGGTCGTCGGCGAGATGGTAAAGCGCGACCTGTTCGTATTTGCCTGCGGATTTCTTGCCTTTCTTCTTGCCCGTCGTCGCGCCGTCGTCGGCACCGCCGTCCACGATCAGTTTCCAGTCGCCCATGCGGACCGCCGCCCGGCTCGGGCCTTGGGTCGACACCGAGAGGATGGCGTCATGGGGTGAAGCGGCCTGCTTCGTCAGAATCGGCCAGACGTCGAGGCCGTCGATCGGTAGCTTCTGTTCGAGGGAGCCGCCGGCCTGTTTGATCAGGGTCGGATACCAGTCGACCATGTGCATCGGCTGGCGGATACGCTGTCCGGCCGGAATACGGCCCGGCCACGTGGCGAAAGCCGCGGCACGGGTACCGCCCTCGAAGATCGATCCTTTGAAGTCACGGAGCGGGGTGTTGTCCCCCGGGGGCGGGCCGCCGTTGTCGCTGGAGAAGACGATGAGCGTATTCTCCAAGCGGCCGGCCTGCTTGAGCGCCGCTTCGATCTGGCCGATGGCTTCGTCGACCGCGGCGAGCATCCCGGCGAGTTTCTGGCGGTTGCCTTTCAGGTGGGCGTAGGGCTTGAGGTAGCTGTCCGGGACCTGGAAGGGGCTGTGGACGCCGTTGAAGGGTACGTAGAGAAAGAGAGGCTTGGAGGAATCGCCCGATGCGATGACTTTGCAGGCTTCCTTGGCGATCAGGTGCGTCGTGTAGCCTTCTTCCTTGAGCGGCTCGCCGTTACGGTACCAGTCGAGCTTGTTCGTTCGTTCGTGGGTGAAGTAGTCGAGCATCCCGAAGAAGTGGCCGTACTGGTGATCGAAGCCGCGGGCGTTGGGCTGGTAGGCTTTCTCGAATTCGCCGAGGTGCCACTTTCCCGTGAGCGCGGTGCGATAGCCGGCCGAGCGCAGGGCGTCCGCCAGCGTACGTTCGGCGAGCGGCAGGCCCCAGGGCGCTCCGGGTGAGACGATCGTGTAGACGCCGGTGTGCGTCGGGTAGCGACCGGTCATCAGCGTGGAGCGGGTCGGCGAGCAGACCGGCTGGACGTAGTGGCTGTCGATGATCGCGCCGCTTTGGGCGAGCCGGTCGATGTTGGGCGTCTTGATCTCTTTGCCGCCGTTGAAGCCGCAATCGGCGAAGCCGAGGTCGTCGATCAGGAAGAAGACGATGTCAGGCTGCTTGGCTGCCTGGGCGCATAGGCTGAAGCAAAGCCAAGAAATGAGCAGGGCGTAACGCATGGGGTGGCTTAAGGCTTACCCCCGGCGTTCCGAGTTGTCAAAAGGCTTAACGCCAGAGCGGTTCGGCCTGCGTCTTGCTCCATGCTTCCCATCGCTCGACCAAGGCCTTGGTCAGCTCTGGGTGGCTCGCGGAGACTTCCCTCTTTTCGGAAGGGTCGGTTTCCAGATCGTAGAGTTCCCAGCGGGGGCCACCCTTGAAGAGCTTCCACTTCCCGGATCGCAAGGCGCCGCTCTTGCCGACTCGCCAGTAAAGCGTCTCGTGGAGCGGTCCGGCCTCAGGATTCGCCAGCAGGTTGCGCAGGTCCTTGCCGTCGGCGTTGGTCGGAGTCGCGACGCCGGCGGCGGCGAGGGCCATGGCGGTGAGGTCGGTGGCGATGACGGGCGTCTTGATGACCGCTCCCGGCTTCGTCACGCCGGGCCAGGTCACCGCATACGGCACGCGGATGCCGCCTTCAAGCAGCTGCCCTTTTTCGCCGCGGTGCGGATGGTTGCTTGAGGTAAGCTCGCGCGTGGGGCCGCCGTTATCGCTGAGGAAGACGATGACCGTGTTCTCGGTCTGGCCGTTGGCGTCGAGCTTGGCCAGGAGCTTGCCCACGGACTCGTCGAGGTGCGTGAGCATCGCGGCGAAGATCCGTCTTTGCACGTCGGGGATATCCTTGAAGCGGGCCATGTGGGCATCGGTTCCCTGCATCGGGCTGTGGACGGCGTTATAGGCGAGATAGAGGAAGAACGGGCTCTCCTTCGTGCGATCGAAGAACTCCATCGCCTCGCGCGTGAACGCATCGGTGAGGTTGCTCGGTTCCTCGATGGCTTGGTCGCCGCGCATCATCGGGTTGTCTTTATTGTATTCCGGTTCGTCGGATTTAAGGTGGTCGCTCTGGATCAGGCGGCCATCCGGTGAGGTCCAGCGCCCCATGGCGCCATCGGGTAGGTTCTTCCGGCGCAGCCAGGTCGTATTGCCCTTGCCGATTGCGGGCTCGAAGTAGCGGCCTTCATGAAGGAAGCCGAAGAAGTCAGCGAAGCCCCGCTGCCGCGGGTGGAAGGGGGCGGTGCCGCCTAGGTGCCATTTGCCGACAAGGCCCGTGTGATACCCGGCGGCGCGCAGGCGATCGGCGATGGTCGGTACGCCGACGGGCAGTCCGATGCCAGGCTCCAGGTTCTTGCTGCCGATGGGATTGAATTCGAAGCCGAAACTCGTCTGGTAGCGGCCGGTCAGCAACGCGGCACGGGACGCCGCGCAGAAGGGGGCCGTGACGTAGCCATCCGTGAAGCGTGCGCCCTTGGCGATGAGCCGATCGATGTTCGGCGTCGGGATGCCTTGGCCGCCATAGCAACCTAGCTCGCCGTAGCCGAGGTCGTCGGCGACGATGAACAGGATGTTAGGCTTCTTCGTTTCCGCCGCCAGAAGCGGAAGTAACGAAGTGAGCAGCAGGCTGAGGAAAGTGAGCGGCTTCATCGGGTACGGGCCGATGTTATCGACGTAGGCTCTCGCTTGGCTACGGGCAATTCAGGCGCGTAGGTTACGATTTTCGGCAATTGGCCGGAGGCAGGTTCTCAGCGCTTGGCCGGCAGCCACTGCACGGCGTCGATGACCACGTGGCCGTCGGTGCCGGCGTTGCCGATCTCGACCCAGCCGGCCTGACCGGCGGCGAATTCGAAGGTGCCGACGACATGGAAGAGGCCGTCGACGGCGGGCTTGAGCTTCTGGTTCACGAGGACCTTGGCCTCGCCCTTGGCATGATGGATGGTCACCGGGACGTTCGTGGCGCGGTTGCCGTTCATGCTGTAGGAGATCGCGACGCGGTAGGAGCCGGCGACGGGAAGGGTGGGGGCATAGCGGGCGGTCATCGCGCCTTTCTCAGCGTTGCCGTCATGGCGATAGCCGTCGCCGACATAGCGTGGGCTGGTGTGGCCCATCGAGTCGAAGCCCTTGAGCTCGGCGGCGGTGTCATCCAGCACGACGCCCGTGAGCTTCGCTTTGTCCACGCCATGGGCACCGCCCGTCGCGGCGGCGGGGGTGAAGTCGAGGACCTGGCCGGCGGCGAGGAGGCGTTCCTTGAGCGCGCCGTAGTCGACGGCCTGGACGGTGGTGCCGCGCTCGATCGCGAGGCCGGCGGCGGTGGCGGCGGACTGGCCCATGACCATGAAGACGGGCTCCATGCGGATTGAGCCGTAAGCGATATGGCTCGCGCTCAGGCAGACCGGCACGAGCAGGTTGGTGCACTCGGACGCGCGCGGGCGGATGCTGCGGTAGCTGACGGGGTAGGGCTTGCTGCCGACCTGGACGTCGCCCTCGTTGCGCACGAAGCCTTCCTTGGTCACGAAGCGCTGGATGTGGTGGGAGTCCATGTTGTAGGCGCCCATGCCGACGGAGTCATCGATGACCTCCGTGCGGCGGCAGTTCTTCTCGGACATCACGTAGTCGGAGACCATGCGGCGGGCTTCGCGGACATAGAGCTGGCGGGGCCAGTTGCCGTTGTCCTTGAATTCATCTTTCGCGAGGCCGAGCTTCTGGAAGGCCAGACGCATCTTCTCCGGCACGCGCGGGTGATGGGCGTAGGTCCACATCAGGCCCTTCTGCCAGTCTTCGTGGGCCTGCCAGATCTTGGCGCGGGTGGCGTAGTCGGCCTCGGCGTAATCCCAGTTCTGGCCGATGAAGTCGGTGCTGATGGCGAAGTTGTTATTGGTGTCCGTCTTGCGGTTGGGCATCGGGGTCGGGGCCCAGGAGTTACGGTCTTCGCCGGCCTCGACGTTGCGGAGGGCCAGCTCATACCAGCGCTCGTCGTAGTTCGCCGGCTTCTGCCAGTCGCGGCGGTTCTCGGGCACGTCCGTCGTGCACATGCGGAAGTTGTAGGCCTGCACCTTGCGGTCGCCGGAGCCGTCGGGGCCGGGGATTTCTTTTTCGATCCCAGGCAGGAGGCCGCTCGAGGGGTCGCCTTTCTTCACGTAAGGGTCGACCTGGACCTTGAACTGGTGGGAGCGCGCATGGCCGACCTGCACGCCGTTGAGCGTCTCGCCGTAGGTGGCGTTGGCTTCGCGGCCGACGTGGTAGCTGACGCCCGCCTTGGCCATCAGGTCGCCTTCGTAGGTCGCGTCGATGAACATCTTGCCCGTGAACTCGCGGCCGCTCTCCATGACGATCTTCACGATGCGCGTGCCGTCCTTGACCACGCCCTTCTTCAGGTCGAGGCGTTCGCCGAAGACGACGGTCACCTTATCGCCGGCGGCCTTGAGCATCCGGTCATAGAGCGCTGAGGCCACGTGCGGTTCGAAGGTCCACATCGTGCCCTCGTCGGCGGCGTTGCCGTGGGGACGGCGCGAGAAATAGTCGGCCCGGGTCTGGTGGACCCACTTCGCAGAATCGGCGTAATGGGTGCCGATGCCCGTGTAGAATTCCCGGGAGAGGCCGCCGATGGCCTTCTTGTTGCCGATGTCCGTCGCGCCGAGGCCGCCGGTGGTCAGGCCGCCGAGGAACTGCGTGGGCTCGATGAGGACGGCCGTGCGGCCTTCGCGGGCCGCCTGGATGGCCGCGGTGATGCCACCGGAGGTGCCGCCATAGATGACGATGTCCTGGGCGGGGAGGGCGGCGGTGAGGCCGAGCAGGGCGAGCAGCAGGGAGCGCATGGGGATGGGCTGATGTCAGCCGAATCCCTCCAGCCTGCAATCCCGTTCCGCCTAAGTCGTTTAGCCGCTTCGCTCTTCGGTCATGTCCTACTCGATACCGAGGTTCCCGAACTCGGCATGGCAGGCGCGGTCGGGAGCCCAGGAGAGGTCGCTGCCACCGTAGAAGCTCTCGAAGAGGAGCTTGTCGGCCTTGATGGTCTGCGTCTTGCGCCAGAGCATCTTATGTGAGGTGACCTCGGCTGTGGTGTCGCCCGATGTCACCTTGAGCACGAGGAGTCCATCGGCTCGCTCTGGGTGATTCATACGCACGCGTAGGCTGATCTGGATGTCTCGGTCGCGCTGAAGGCGAAAGTCTTTGGGTAGGCTGAGACTATCGCCGTAATCCTTGGTCTGACCGGCGTGGTAGGCGTAAGCCTCCATGCGTCCATCGGCCCGCCACATCGGACGTACGGAGAAACCGTTGAGGCCGTCGGCCCGGCGTCCACCAGTCGTCTTGCCGGGGCCGCCGCCGATGCCCGGCAGCTTGCCGCCCCGGCGCCAGTCGAAGTCAGCCGAGAAGCGGACGACGTAAGCGAGGACGACTTCGTCGCGGCCTTCGAAAGACTGATTCCAGGCCGCCCCGCCTTCAGAGGGGCCGATGCGACCAGGGGCGTAATCTATGCGCCAGCGTTTGCCTTCGGGTCGGGTAATCACGCTGAGACGACCCTCGCTGACGCCGTCTTCCCAAGGGCAGCCAGGCCAGTCGGCGCGCCAGGCCTTGGGGTCGTAGGCGCCGGTGGCGGCGGCCGGGTTGCGGGGGATCTGGGCTGAGGCGAAGGCCGCGCACAGCATCAGGGTGCTGATCAACGAAAGACTCATCATCTCGAGACGTGTGCTTCGGCCCGAAGAATCAGCGGCCAAGCACCGGCTTGAGCAAGGGTTCTAGGCGGGCCGCGTAGACCGCATAGCCCTCGGGGGATAGGTGAATGTTGTCCGGGGTATAGAGCGCTTTCTTGATCGTGCCGTCGGCGTTCAGGAAATCCTGGGTCAGGTCGAGCACCTTGACCTTCGGGTCGGCGTTGAGGTTCAGTTTGTCGATCTCGGCGTTGGTCAGCAGGATGTCCTCGTAGAAGCGGACCTTCGGCGCGTGGCAGGGGAAGATCTTCGCGACGACCACGTCGGCCTCGGGGAATTTCTCGCGTAGGTTGGCGAGGCAGGCCTTCACGCCTTGCGCCGCGGCGGCCACGCCGGTCTCGGGCGTGAAGAACATGTTATTGTTGCCGATCATCAGCACGATCGCCTTCGGCTTCAGGCCGTCGACGCCGCCATGGTCGAGGCGCCAGAGCACGTTCTGCGACTTATCGCCGCCGATGCCGATGTTGACCGTCTTGGCGGTCGGGAAGGACTTGAGCCAGGCGGCGTTCAGGACGCCCTTGTCGAGCGGGCTGCCCCATTGTTGCGTGATCGAATCACCGACGAGCAGCACGTCGCAGGGGCCGGCGTTCTTCTGAACATAGGTGACCAGCTTCGCATGCGTGTCGACCCAGCTAGTGCCGCCCCAAGAGCCGGCGGAAGGCACGGCCGGCCAGAGCTGCGGCAGGTGTTTATTGATCTCCCGTCCGGGACGCCGTTCGAACTCTGGCTTGGCGATGAAGGCGCTTTCCTCCGCCGAGAGCGGCCAGCCCGTCGGCTGAGGGTCCGCAGGCTTATGCGCATACTCCAGGGCTAGCAACGGAGAGGTCAGAAGCACGCAAATGGCGATGCGCATGGCCTCTGGTCTCAGCGAGCCTGATAGCCCTGCCAGAGCCATTCGAGGGCGGAGGGCAGGAGCTGGGCGCGGGCGTTGCCGATGCCATGGCCGGAATCCTGGCAGAAGTAATACTGGTAGGGGTAACCCTTGGCCTTGAGGACCTTGGCCATGCGGTGGTTGGCCTCGACCCAGTCGTGCATGCCGTCGCGCATGACGTTGGGGTTGTAGTTGTCGCGATCGCCCACGGCCATGTAGAGGCGGATGGGCTTACGCTCGCTCTGCGGGATGAGGGTGTCGTGGAAATCCCAGGCGCCGCCGGGGGTCTTCGGGTCGAAGGGCCACTGCTGGTTGACGAACGTGCCGGAGAGCGTGAGCACGCGACGGAACCATTCCGGGTGATACCAGGCCATGATCAGCGCGGCCGAACCGCCGGAGCTGGTGCCCATCGTGGCGCGGCCTTCGGGGTCGGTGGTGAACTTCACGCCGTAGTTCTTTTCGACGAGCGGGAGGACTTCATGCTGGATGTATTCGGCGAAGAGGCCGGACATCGTGTCATATTCCTTGCCCCGTTCGTGGCCCTGGGCGTCACCGCCGCCGTTGGCGATCTGCACCATGATGAGGGCGGGAATGCGCTTCTGG
>JBKCKE010000003.1:0-2493 GCA_046301395.1 Verrucomicrobiota bacterium
ACGAGCGGGAGGACTTCATGCTGGATGTATTCGGCGAAGAGGCCGGACATCGTGTCATATTCCTTGCCCCGTTCGTGGCCCTGGGCGTCACCGCCGCCGTTGGCGATCTGCACCATGATGAGGGCGGGAATGCGCTTCTGGGCGATGAGGTTGTCGAGGATGCGCGGCGTGTTGAGGTCCGGCTTGCCGAGGCCGGGGCCGTCGTGCGTGACGAGGAGCGGAGCGGCGGTGCCAGGGACGTATTGGGCTGGGATGTAGACCGTGATGGTGCGCTTGTAGTCGATGGTGTGCGTCTTGACGATGAGGGTCTTGGGGTTGTTCGGATCCGGGACGCCGAACTCTTCGCGGGCGATACCGGGGTTGAAACGCTGCGTGGTCTTCGAATCGATCTGGAACTGCTGAATCTTGCCCTGCGGTACGCCTTCGACGGCCTTGGTCTCAGGGGCGGCGACGTAGGTCGGACCGACGAGGTAGTTGCCGTCGGCGAGCGAGGTCTTGTCGCCGAGCTTCACAAAGGCCGGTGCGCCCGGGGCATCGAACGCGCGCGTCGGCGGCGTGGGCCGAGCTTGCTTCTTAGGCGCCTGAGGGGCGGCCTTGGGCTTATCGGCCGCGATGAGCGCGGCCAGCGGGGCTAGCAGCAGGAGGGCGAGGAGGGGGCGCATGAGGAGGAGATGACAGATGGAGAAAGTTACTTGGTCTTCTTCTTGGCGTTGTTCTTGCCGGCTTTGCCCTTGGGTTGGTCAGCGAGTGTGAGTTTGGCGAGGGCGATGAATTCGTCGGTCTGCTTCTGCCAGAGGTCAGCGAGTTCCTTGGCCTTCTCGGGCATCTTGGCGGAGAGGTCGAACTGCTCAGCGCGATCGGTGCTCAGGTCGTAGAGGGCCCAGGCGTCGCCCTTGGCGGCGACGAGTTTGAAGTCGCCGACGCGGATGGCCTTGTTCTCCTCGTGCAGCCACCAGAGGCTCGGGCGTTCGATGGTGACATCGGACTTGAGCGCGGCCACGAGGCTCTTGCCGGGCGCGGCGGGGATAGCCTGGCCTTTCCAGTCGGTGGGCTTGGTCACGCCGGCGAGTTCGAGGACGGTCGGTACGACGTCGACGACGTGGGCCGGGGTGCGACGGAGCTCGCCCTTGGCGGCGAGACCGGCCGGCCAGTGGGCGATGAGGGGCGTGCTGATGCCGCCTTCGTGCACCCAGGTCTTGTGACGGCGGTGCGGAGTGTTGGCGGCGTTGGAGAAGCCGGGCCCGAGGGAGAGGTAGGTCGCGGCGCTGCCCATCTCGGCCTGCGGGTCGTGGCCGCCATCGCGGACCATGATCTCGGCGCTGGCGCCGTTGTCGGAGGCGAAGAGGATCAGCGTGTTCTCGTAGGCGCCCATGGCCTTGAGCTGGGCGATGATCCGCCCGATCTCCTGATCCATGCGGTCGACCATCGCGGCGTGGATGCCCATCTTGGTGGCCTGGAAGCGACGCTGTTCGGCGGTGAGCGAGTCCCAAGGCAGCGGACGGTTCACTTCGCCGGCGCCGAGCTTCTTCATCGCCTCCGGGAAAGCGTAGGGCGGGCCGACTTCGGGTTCGACCGCGGAGAGCGTCGTGTTCGTCAGACCGAGTTCCTTCTGGCGGGCATGGCGGAAAGCACGCAGGGCTTCCCAGCCGGCGAGATACTTGTCGCGATACTTGGCGATATCTTCGGGCAGGGCGTGGAGAGGGAAGTGCGGGGCGATGAACGGCACGTAGTGGAAGAACGGCTTGTCCGCATGGTTGGTCGCGTGGTCCTTCAGGCAATCGATGGCGTGGTCGGCCGTCGCGATGGTCGCGTAGTAGCCCTTCTCATCAGCCGGGACCTTCACCGGCACGTCATCGATCGAGTTGCCCTTGGCGCTGAAGAAGTTGCCTTGGTTGCGCATGTCAAGCGAGCGGTCGAAGCCTCCGGCGAGGACCGGGCCGTCGATGTGCCACTTGCCGCTATGGTAGCTACGATAGCCGGCCGGCTTGAGGAACTCGGGGAGCAAGCGCGCCCACGACTGGCGGACGCCTTGGCCGCCGCCACCGAGGCCGGGGAGGGCGTCCCGGTGGATCTGCTGCGCGTAGTAGCCCGAGAGCAGCGCGGAGCGGGAGGGCCAGCAGCGGGCGGTGTTGTAGAACTGCGTGAAGCGGACGCCGTTCTTCGCTAGCCCGTCGAGGTGCGGGGTCGCGATCTCGCTGCCATAGCAGCCGAGGTCGGAGTAGCCGAGGTCGTCGGCCAGGATCAGCACGACATTGGGTCGCTGCGGGGCGGCAAGAGCCGTCAGCGTGGCGAAGAGCAGGGCGAGCAGGGGGCGCATAGGGGTGAGGGCAAATTACGGGGTAAAGCTGGCGGAGGGCAAAGACGGAAATGGGGTCAGACCCCATTAAGCAGGTCTGACCCCATCGGCTCGGGATGGTTCGGCGCTTACTTCTTGGCCGGGTTGGCGGTCTTCTTTTTCCGCCCGCCCTTGGTTTTGGCGTCTTCGGCGGCCAG
>JBKCKE010000004.1:0-3130 GCA_046301395.1 Verrucomicrobiota bacterium
GCATCTCGAGCGGCCCTCCTCCTTCAAGTCTGATCCCCGTACTGCGGCGCGCGTGACCACCTCGGAATACGTTCGCTCAGGTTACGACCGCGGGCACCTCGCGCCGAACTATGCGATCTCCGTCTGCTACGGCGAAGAGGCGCAGAAGGAGACGTTCCTCCTCAGCAATATCGTCCCGCAACTGCATGCGCTCAACGCCGGCCTCTGGAAAGACATGGAGCAGCGCATCATGAAGCGTTACGTCGAGCGCTACGGCACCGTCTGGGTCCAGGTCGGCCCGGTCTTCGCGTCGCCCGCTGCGAAGAAGGTCGGCCGGGTTCCCGTGCCGACGGCCTTCTGGATGGTGATCTCGGATTACGATGAGACCGTAGGCGGCGTCCGCGCGATCGCCTACCTCGTCCCGCATGAGGAGAAGTGGCGCGACGTCGAGCTCACCCGCTACGTGGTCAGCATCCGTCGGGTGGAGGAACTCACCGGCTTGGATTTCTTCCCGAAACTCCCGCGCCCGGCGCAGGACCGTCTGGAATCAACGCCCGCGCCGCGCGCCTGGTGACGGCAGTGCGCGGCGGAGGTCCGCGGCGTGGATCAGGCAGACGCAGTCGGAGCCGTCGGCCGTGGGTAGCCACATGATCGGTAGCTTCGGCCAGGCCTGGTGCATCGCCTTTTGCAGGCCGCCGACCTCGATGACGAGGATGCCGAGCGGCTTCAGCGCGGCGCGCGCCTGGGCGAGCAGCTTGCGGATGACGTCGAGGCCGTCCTTGCCGGAGACCAGCGAGCCTTTCGGCTCCTTCTTGAATTCGGCCGGGAGGCGTCGGTAGATGCCTTCCGGTTCATAAGGCGGATTGCTGAGGATCAGATCGAACTTCGGGCCCTTGGTGAGCGCCGTCATCGTATCCGTCTCGTGCAGCGTGATGCGCTTCGCCAGCCTGTGGTCGGCGACGTTCAAGGCCGCGACCTCGAGGGCCTTCGCCGAAAGGTCGGTGGCGTGGACGTGCGCCTTCGGGAAGCGCTTCGCGAGCAGGATGGCGAGGCAGCCGGAGCCCGTGCAGATGTCGGCGACATCGGTCACTTGGGCGACCGGCGGCAGCCACTGCGGGATGGCCTCCGGGATGAGTTCGACGAAATACGAGCGCGGGATGATCACGCGCTCGTCGACGCGGAAGCGGAGGCCGCCGAGCCAGGCTTCGCCGACGAGGTAGCCGGTGGGCACGCGGTCGAAGACGCGGCGTTCGAGGAGCGCGAGGAACGCGGCCTTCTCCTTGGCCGTCAGGGCGCGTTCGAAGCAGGAGGGGAGCTGCTCCCAGGCGAGGCCCGTGGCGTGGCCCATGAGCGTCAGGGATTCCTCCTCGGCGTTGACGAAGCCTTGGCCGTGCGCGACGCCGGCCGACTTGAAGAGCCGGTTGGCATGGCGTAAACAATCACCGCCCGTTCTGAGGCGGGCGGTGGCGGCGGGAGTCGGGCGCTGCGGGGCGCTCATCTTCGGCGGCGAGGCCGCTCAGGTGAGCGGGGCGGCGGACCAGAGTTCCTTCGGGGTGCGTTCGAAGAAGTCCTCGAGGTACTTCGTCGTCGCGCCGCCCTGGCGGAAGGCCGGATCCTTCATGATCGCGCGGCAGACCGGGATCGTGGTGTGGATGCCGCGGATGATGTACTCGCCGAGGGCGCGGTGCATGCGGTCCAGGGCCTTCTGGCGGGTCGCGCCGACCGAGATCAGCTTGGCCACCATGGAGTCGTAGAGGGGCGGAATGACGTAGCCCGAGTAGCAGTGCGAGTCGACGCGCACGCCGTGGCCGCCGGGCGTGTAGTACAGGCCGATGGTGCCGGGGCTCGGGGCGAAGTTGCGGGCCGGGTCTTCGGCGTTGATGCGGCACTCGATGGCGTGGCCGGTCATCTTGATGTCCTTCTGGGAGAGCTCGAGCTTCTCGCCGCAGGCGATGAGGATCTGGCGGCGGACGAGGTCGATGTCCGTGACTTCTTCGGTGACGCCGTGCTCCACCTGGATGCGCGTGTTCATCTCCATGAAGTAGAACTTGCCGTGCTTATCGACGAGGAACTCGATCGTGCCGGCGTTCTGGTAGCCGATGGTCTCGGCGAGGCGGACGGAGACCTTGCCCATCTCCTCGCGGAGCTTCGGGGTCAGGAACGGGGAAGGGGATTCTTCGATCAGCTTCTGGTGGCGGCGCTGCACGGAGCAGTCGCGTTCGCCGAGGTGGATCACCTTGCCATGTTCGTCGCCCAGGAGCTGGAACTCGATGTGGCGCGGCTGCTCGATGTACTTCTCGATGTAGACGCGGCCGTCGCCGAAGGCCTTCTCGGCTTCGGCGCGGGCGCTTTCGAATTCCTTGGGGAATGCCGCGGCGTTGTGGACGATGCGCATGCCCTTGCCGCCGCCGCCGGCGACGGCCTTGACGATGACGGGGAAACCGATGCGCTGCGCTTCCTTGATGGCTTCGCGCTGGTTGTCGACGGGGCCGTCCGTGCCGGGCACGCAGGGCACCTTGGCGGCGGCGGCCGTCTGACGGGCCACGGCCTTGTCGCCCATCTTGCGGATGACGTCAGGGCTCGGGCCGATGAACTTGATGTTGGCGGCGGCGCACTTCTCGGCGAAGCCGGCGCGCTCGGAGAGGAAGCCGTAGCCGGGGTGGATGGCGTCGACGTTGGTGATCTCGGCGGCCGAGATGATGCGATCCTCGCGCAGGTAGGAATCCTTGCTCGGGCCGGGTCCGATGCAGACGGCCTCGTCGGCGAGCTGCACGTGCAGCGACTGCTCGTCGGCCTGGGAATAGACCGCGACGGTCTTGATGCCCAGCTCCCGGCACGCGCGGATGACGCGAAGGGCGATTTCGCCGCGATTGGCGATGAGGATCTTGTTCATGCTCGGAAGTCGGTGCTCAGCTGACCTTCACGCGGAAGAGCGGCTGGCCGAATTCGACCGAGGTGCCGTTGGCGACCAGGCACTCGACCACCGTACCGGAGATTTCCGACTGGATCTCGTTCATCACCTTCATGGCTTCGATGATGCAGACGACGGAGTCGGCCTTGATCGGGGAGCCTACGGTGACGAAGGGCGGGTTCTCAGGGGAAGGGGTGGCGTAATAGGTGCCGACCATCGGGGAGGTGACCAGCTTGATGC
>JBKCKE010000005.1:0-3334 GCA_046301395.1 Verrucomicrobiota bacterium
TCGCCGACGCGTCCCTACCTCAAGACAACTAGGTCGTGACGCGGTCCCGACCCTACCTCTGGGTTGCGGAGGGGACGGGGACGAGGCATGGTGGGCGCATGCAGCGATGCTTCCTCCTCGTCCTCATGCTTCTGGCCGGTCAGCTAGCGGCGCAGACCCTCGAGCAGTCCGACGTCTTCCCGTTCGGGATGGATGGCGTGAAGGTCTACCGCATCCCCGGCTTGCTGGTCACGCCGAAGGGAACGTTGCTCGCTTATTGCGAAGCCCGGCGCGACGGGAAGTCGGACTGGGGTGAGATCGAGGTACGGATGCGCCGCTCGGTCGACGGCGGCGCGACGTGGTCGGCGCCGACGCAGCTCGGGCCCCATGGCCCGCGCCTCGAAGGCAACCCGCGTAAGAAGATCGGCGGCGAGAAAGAGCAGACCGTCAACAATCCGGTCATGGTCGCCGATCGCGAGACCGGCATCATCACCTTGCTCTATTGCGTCAACTACGTGCGCGCGTTCCTGTGTCGTTCGACGGACGACGGCCTCACGTGGTCGGCGCCGACGGAAATCACCGCGGTCTTCGAACCCTTCCGGAAATATCAGGATTGGAAAGTCATCGCGACCGGCCCTGGCCACGGCATCCAGCTCAAGTCCGGCCGTATGGTCGTCCCCGTGTGGCTCGCCTATGGCAAGGTCGGTGATCACGGCCCTTCGTTCGCCGGCACGATCGTCAGCGACGACCGCGGCCGGACGTGGCAGGCGGGCGAGGTGGCCATGCCCAATCAGCCTGAGCTCGGCGGCCCGAACGAATCCGTGGCCGCGGAACTCTCGGACGGACGTGTCATGCTCGTCTCGCGTACGGTCGCCAAGCCCAACCGTAAGCTCGTGGCCTATGCCGCGGATGGCGCGACCGGCTGGACCAAGCCCGCCTTCCACGCCGACCTCTGGGAACCCGTCTGCATGGCGAGCCTGACCACGCTGGCCGGAGCTTCGCCGGCGTTGCTCTTTTCCGCCCCGCGTCGCGTCGCCGTCGACAAGGCCGGCCAGGAAATCCCCGGAGGCCGCGGTAAGCGCGAGAACCTCACCGTCATGCTGAGCACCGACGACGGCCGTACCTGGCCGGTGAGCCGGACCCTCGAAGCCGGCCCCTCGGCTTATTCCGACCTCGGGGCCCACGGCGAAAAGATCTACTGCCTCTACGAAGGCTCAGCCGGGATCCGGCTGGCGCGCTTCGACCTCGGGTGGTTGAAGGCCAGGTAAGGGCCGTGAGGGGGGTAAGTTGACACGGGGCACGGGGTCAAGGGGTCGTTTGAGAGTATCGAGTATGGAGTATTGAGTATAGAGCGGCGCAGCGCTGCGGGTGGCGGAGCGGACAGGGGTGCGTGAATTCCATGCCTCCGGTCTCGGCATGTTCCCAGCCGCCAACCGCTAACCGCAAACACCTGTTGCCGCTATGTCGCGTCGCCGACGCGTCCCTACCAAGGGGTTGCGGACGACGAACTCGCGGTTACGGTGGACGCATGAAGCGGTTGCCCCTGCTCGTGTTCATGCTGTTAGCCGTCGTCGGTCGGGCGGCGGAAGAACCGCGGCGCGGCATGGTCGCCGCGGTGCACCATCTGGCGAGCGATGCCGGCGTCGAGATCATGCGTCGCGGCGGTAACGCGGTCGACGCAGCCGTCGTCACTGGACTCGTGCTCGGCGTGGTCGACAGCCATAACTCCGGACTCGGCGGCGGGTGCTTCCTGCTGCTTCGCCTCCCGTCCGGCGAGATCGTCGCGCTGGACGGACGCGAGACCGCGCCGGCCGCGGCGACGGCGGATATGTTCTTACGTCAGGGCAAGGCGGTGCCGGAACTCAGCCGGACCGGCGCGCTCGCCGTGGCGGTACCCGGCCAGGCCGCGGTCTTCCATGAGGCCGTGACCCGTTACGGCAAGCTGCCGTGGAAGGTCCATTGCGAGATGGCCGCCCAGATCGCCGAAGCCGGTTTCCCCGTGCCGCGCGCTTACGCCGCGCGGATCGCCGCGGTCGCCGCGGACCTCGCCGCGTTCCCGTCGTCCCGGGCCATCTTCCTGCGCGCCGACGGCACGCCGCTCCAGGAAGGCGAGATTCATAAGCAGCCGGAGCTGGCGAAGACCTTGCGGGCGCTTGGCGCCGGCGGACCGGATTGGTTCTACCGCGGGCCATTCGCCCAGGCCACGGCGAAGTGGATGCGCGAGAACGGCGGCCTGATCACCGAGGCAGATTTCGCCGCTTATACGTTCAAGCGACGCACCCCGCTCGAGACCACTTATCACGGCCGCCGGATCGTCGGCATGCCGCCGCCCAGTTCGGGAGGCGTCCATGTCGCGCAGATCCTGAACATCCTCGAGGCCAAGGGGCCGGTGCGGCCCGAGGATTCCCCGCACGTCGTCGCCGAGGCCATGAAGCTCGCCTTCGCGGACCGGGCGTTCTGGTTGGGCGACCCCGCTTTCACCAAGGTGCCACGCGGGCTGGCCGACAAGGATTACGGCCAGAGCCTCGCCGTGAAGATCGACGTCGCCAAGGTCACGCCGGTCAAGGACCACGGGACGCCGCCCCGGGCGGACGAGCACGTGTTCGAGAAGCACACCACGCATTTCTCGGCGGCGGACGCCGCGGGCAACTGGGTCGCCTGTACGTCGACCATCAATACCTCGTACGGCTCCAAGGTCGTCGTCCCCGGCATGGGCGTCGTGCTGAACAACGAGATGGACGATTTTGCCGCCGAGGCCGGGGCCCCGAACGCGTTCGGCTTGGTCGGCGCGGAGGCGAATCTCCCGGCGCCCGGCAAGCGCCCGCTCTCCAGCATGTCGCCCACGCTGGTCTTCGAAGGTGAACGCCCCGTGCTCGCGATCGGGGCGGCCGGCGGACCGACGATCATTTCGCAGACCCTCTTGGCGCTGCTGCATATCTTGGACGAAGGCGACACGCCGGCCCAGGCGTTGGCACGTCCCCGTTTCCATCAGCAGTGGAGTCCGGATGAACTGCGGGTCGAGAAATCGATACCCTCCGCCCTGAAGGACGATCTGCGCCGCCGCGGGCATGTCCTGAAGGAAGTGGACATCATCGGCTCGACCCAGGCGGTCGGCCAGCCGGTGAAGGACGGACCTTTTGTCGGCGCCCATGATCCGCGCTCCCGCGAGGGCCGGGCCGCGGGGTTCTGACGGAGGCCATAGGCCGCGGGGGGCAGCGGCCGGTGCAAAAGTGCAAATCGGCCTACGGGCCTGTGCAAAGGTGCAAAAGTGAAAGCATCATTTCGGGTGGCGGGTGGCGGCCCCAGGTGGCAGGTGGCGGGTTTAATCCACTCAGTCCTCTGTTCAGTTGCGGCT
>JBKCKE010000006.1:0-8327 GCA_046301395.1 Verrucomicrobiota bacterium
GAGGCGGTCGGCGAAACCGCGATCTTCCAGCGCGGCCGGGTCGAGGCTCAGGTTGACGAGCGGGCGCAGGCGCCCGTCCGCGTCGGCATCGAGGCCGATGGAGGCGACCTGCCCGACCGTGACGCCTTTGACGCGCACCGGCGTGCCGGTGGAAATGCCTTCGACGGAGAACGGCGGGCGGAAGACGACGGTGACGAGCGGCGCGGACCAAGCGCGCCACCAGGCGAAACCAGACCACAGGACTCCCGCGACCAGCACGGCCAGCAACAAGCCGCCGAGCGCGCGGCGGCTCATCCGGCGGTCTGGGGATAGCTACCGAGCCATTTGACGACCTCGCAGCGAGGCTTCAGCTCGCCGATGGCCGCCTGGACTGCCGGCGTCTCCCAGTGACCCGGGAAGTCGATGAAGAACAGGTACTCCCAGGCGCGGCGAGGGCTCGGACGCGATTCGATGCGGATCAGGTTGATGCCGCGGTCGGAGAAGGCCGCGAGCGCGCCCTGCAGCGCGCCGGGCTCATGCTTGAGGGTGAGGACGACGCTCGTGACCTCTTCGGGAGCGCCGACCGCATTGGCGGACTTGGCGATGACGAAGAAGCGCGTGGCGTTGTCGCGGCGATCCTGGATGCCGCGGGCGAGGATGGGGACGCCGCGCGATTCGGCGGCGGTGGCGGACGCGACGGCGGCCTGGCCTTGCGGCGAGCGTGCGACGAGTTCGACGGCGGCCGCGGTGCTGTCGGTCTCGACGAGGGCGGCCGCGGGCAGATGACGGGAGAGCCAGCCGCGGCACTGCGCGAGGGCGATATCCTTGGAGAGCACCTTGGTGATCTGGTCGAGGGGGCCCTGGCCGACGAGGCACTGCTCGACCGAGAGCGTGACCTGGGCGACGACCTTCAGGTCGGACTCCGCGAGAAGGTCGAGCGAATGGCTGACGACACCCTCGGTGGAGTTCTCGACCGGGACGACGCCGTAGGAAGCCTCGCCGGATTCGACGGCGGCGAAGACGTCGCCGATGGCGCGCAACGGCAGCGAAGGCACGCTGGTGCCGAAGGCGCGAATCTGGGCCTGCTGGGTGAAGGAGCCTTCCGGCCCGAGGTAGGCGACGGGCTTGGCCATCTGGGCGCCGATGGAGAGCGAGATGATCTCGCGGTAGACGGCGCGGAGGCCGGAAGCGGGGATGGCGGGAGCGGCCTCGGTGATCGAGCGCAGCAGCTGCTCTTCGCGCTGCGGAGCGTAGACCGGCGCGCCGGACTTCAGCTTAGCCTCGCCGATGGCGCGGGCCACCTGCAGGCGTTCGCCGAGCAGGCGAAGGATCTCACGGTCGATGCGGTCGACCTCGCGGCGATGGTCTTCGAGGCTCATGCGCCGGGGGTCTCGGGTGCGGGCGGCGGCTCGGTGGCGACCGCGGCGGCGGACTGGTCTTCGAGCGGCAGGCCGACTTCGGCGTCGCCGACTTCGACCGGCGTCGTGGCGCGCGTGATCCATTCCGAAATCTGCGCCGGAGAAAGCACGTCGGAAGCCGGCAGTTCGCCGAGCGAACGCAGGCCCGTGAAATCCAGGAACTTGTCCGTGGTGCCGTACTGCAACGGACGACCCGGGAGGTCGGCGCGGCCCGTGACGGCGACGAGTTCGAGTTCGAGCAGACGCGTGAGCGCGCTGTCGACGGAGACGCCGCGGATGGCTTCCATCTCGGAGCGGGTGACCGGCTGGCGGTAGGCGACGATGGAAAGCGTCTCAAGCGAAGCCGGGCTGAGACGCTGCGGGCGGGGCTCGCCGCGGAGCAGGCGGACCCAGTCGGCGTAGGCCGGGGAGATCACGAGGCGGAAGCCCTCCGGCCCCTGCAGGATGCGGCAGGCGTCGTTGGCCTCGCGCATCTCGGCTTCGAGGGCGTCGACGGCTTCACGAATCTGGGTGGCCGTCAGCAAAGTCGGGACCTGGTCGATGATATCCTGGATGACTTCCTGGACGGGCGGTCCGGCGGGCAGGACGGTGGGCTCACCGGCGGCTTCCAGCAGGTCGGGCTGCTTCTCGGCGGCGACCTGGGCGTGGTAGCGCTGCACGACCTTCTGGATGTCCTTGATGGACACCGACTCGGAGGTCGAGAACAGGAGCGCCTTGATGATTTTCTTGAGATTGAATTCCACGGGACGAAGGGGGTCTTAAATCGGATTGTAAGGGAGCGTCAGGGCGGTTCAGTGTCCGGCTCCCTGCCCTCTTATCTAGGGGGCGACCATCCCCTGACAACCGCAGACTTTTCACATCCCATGAGCACACCCGAGCACGCCCGCCAACACTCCGCCGCCGTCGTCGACGGCCCCGATCGCGCCCCCAGCCGAGCGATGCTCCGGGCGGTGGGCTTCAATGACGCCGACTTCCAGAAGCCCGTGGTCGGCATCGCCTCGACCTGGTCCATGGTCACCCCTTGCAACATGCACATCGACCGCCTGGCCACCGAGGCCGCCAAGGGCGCCGACGCGGCCGGCGGAAAAGCGGTGATTTTCGGTACCATCACCGTCTCCGACGGCATCTCGATGGGCACCCCCGGCATGCGCTATTCGCTCGTCTCGCGTGAGATCATCGCGGACTCCATCGAAGCCGTGACCGGCGCCGAAGGCTTCGACGGCCTTGTCACCATCGGCGGTTGCGACAAGAACATGCCCGGTTGCGTGATGGCGATGGCCCGCATGAACCGCCCCTCCGTGTTCGTCTACGGCGGCACCATCGTCCCCGGCCTGCACAAGGGCAAGGCCGCCGACATCGTCACCGTCTTCGAAGCCGTCGGCCAGCACGCCGCCAAGCAGATCGACGACGCCGAGCTGAAGGAGATCGAGAAATGCTCCATCCCGGGCGAAGGCTCGTGCGGCGGCATGTACACCGCCAACACCATGGCCTCGGCGATCGAAGCCATGGGCCTGAGCCTCCCGGACAGCTCCGCGCAGCTCGCGAACTCCAAGGACAAGCTGGTCGACTGCGAACGCGCCGGCAAGGCCGTCCTCGACCTGCTCAAGAAGAACATCCGTCCGCTGGACATCATCACCAAGAAGTCGATCGAGAACTCGATCGTCACGGTCATCGCCCTCGGCGGTTCGACGAACGCCGTGCTGCACCTCATCGCCATCGGCCATTCCGCGGGCATCAAGATCACCCTGGAAGACTTCGAGCGCATCGGCCGCAAGGTCCCCGTGCTGGCGGACCTGAAGCCCAGCGGCAAATATAACATGGCCCACTTCGTGCGCATCGGCGGCCTCCAGCCGCTGCTCAAGATGCTCCTCGACGCCGGCCTGCTCCACGGCGACTGCATGACCGTCACCGGCAAGACCGTCGCGGAGAACCTCGCTAACGTCGGCCCCTACTCCGCCGACCAGGACGTGGTGCGCCCGATGAGCAATCCCATCAAGGCCGACAGCCACCTCCGCGTCCTCCGCGGCAACCTCGCCCCGGACGGCGCGCTCGCCAAGATCACGGGCAAGGAAGGCAGCTCGTTCACGGGCCACGCCATCGTCTACGAATCCGAAGAAGCCTCGCTCCGCGGCATCCTCGACGGCGAAGTGAAGGACGGCCACGTGATCGTCATCCGCAACGAAGGCCCCAAGGGCGGCCCCGGCATGCGCGAGATGCTCGGACCTACCAGCGCCGTCATGGGCAAGGGCATGGGCAAGACGGTGGCCCTGATCACCGACGGCCGCTTCTCCGGCGGCAGCCACGGCTTCGTCGTCGGCCACGTCTCCCCGGAAGCCGCCTCCGGCGGCCCGCTCGCCATCGTGAAGAACGGCGACCGCATCCACATCGACGCGGTGAAGAACGAGCTCAACCTCGGCCTGTCGGACGAAGAGATCGCCCGCCGCCTCAAGGATTGGCAGCCCTCGCCCTGCAAGGAAAAGCGCGGCGTCCTGGCCAAGTACGCCAAGCAGGTGAAGTCGGCCTCCGAAGGCGCCATCACCGACGGCGACTGAGGTCCGCCTGAGTCGAAATGAAAGGGCGGACGCCTCGGCGGACCGCCCTTTTTGTTGCAAGCCCCGCGAGGCGAGGGAGAATCGGGTCATCGTGGCCTCTTCCTTCGACCTCTACCGCCAGCAGCTCCTCAGCTTCCCTGAACTCGGCCTCTCGCTCGACTTCAGCCGCGCGCCCGCCCCGGCGGGCTTCGCCGAAAAGATGGCGCCGGCCATCGCCCGGGCCTTCGCCGACATGGCCGCCCTGGAAAAGGGCGCCGTCGCCAACCCCGACGAGAAACGCATGGTCGGCCACTACTGGCTGCGCACGCCGGAACTCGCGCCCGACGCGAAGATCGCCGCGGACGTGAAGGCGGCCGTCGAGGCCATCGCCGGTTTCGCCGCGCAGGTCCACGCGGGCCAGGTCAAAGGCTCCGCCGGCAAGTTCACCGACCTCCTCTGCATCGGCATCGGCGGCTCGGCCCTCGGCCCGCAGTTCGTGGCCGACGCCTTGGGCGGCAAAGCGGACAAGCTCCGCGTGCACTTCATCGACAACACAGACCCGGACGGCATCGACCGCGTCTTCGACACCCTCGGCGAACGCCTCGGCACCACGCTCGCGATCGTGACCTCGAAATCCGGGAGCACGCCCGAGCCCCGCAACGGCCAGCTCGAAGCCGCGCTCCGCTGGAAGCAGGCCGGGCTCTCTTTCGCCGCCCACGCCGTCGCCGTCACCGGCGAAGGCAGCCAGCTCGACCAAGTCGCCGTCACCGAGAAGTGGCTCGCCCGTTTCCCCATGTGGGATTGGGTCGGCGGCCGCACGAGCGAGATCGGTCCGGTCGGGCTCCTGCCGGCCGCCCTGCAGGGCCTGGACATCCGCGGCCTGCTCGCCGGCGCCCGCGAGATGGACGCCCTGACGCGCGTTCCCGACGCCGCCCGTAATCCGGCCGCGGCGATGGCGCTGGCCTGGCATCACCTCACCGAAGGCCGCGGTTCCAAGGCCATGGTCGTGCTCCCCTACAAGGACCGCCTCCTGCTCTTCTCCCGTTACCTCCAACAGCTCGTCATGGAGTCCCTGGGCAAGGAACATGACCTCCAAGGCCGCCAGGTCTTCCAAGGCCTGACCGTCTACGGCAACAAAGGATCGACCGACCAGCACGCCTATGTGCAGCAGCTCCGCGACGGTGTGAATAACTTTTTCGCCGTCTTCATCGAAGTCCTCAAGGACCGCGAAGGCGTCTCGCCGGAAGTCGAACCGGGCGTGACCTCCGGCGACTACCTGCAGGCCTTCCTGCTGGGCACCCGCGAAGCCCTTTCCGGCAGCGGACGTGCCAACATCACCATCACCCTGCAGCAGGTGGACGCCCGTGCCATCGGCATGCTGATCGCGCTCTTTGAAAGGGCCGTCGGTCTCTACGCCAACCTCCTTGGTATCAACGCCTACCACCAACCGGGCGTCGAAGCCGGCAAGAAGGCCGCCTCCGAGACCCTTAAAATCCGCGCCGCCGCCCTGGCCGCCTTGGCCAGATCCAAGGGCAAATGGTTATCCGCGCAGCAAGTCTGCGAGGAAATTGCTCTTGAGGGGCGACAGGAATTGGTGTTCAAAGTCCTCCTGCACGTTTCCGCCAACCCCGGGGCGATTACTCGAAAGGATTCTCCTGACCCCGGGCTCACTCTCTTCCGCCATTCCTAACCCCCTTCCTACCCCTACCCCATGAAACCGAAGCTCAACGCCTTCCTGCGCATCCTGACCGTCGTCGCCGCCCTCGCCGCCGTCGCCTTCGCCTTCCTCTTGAAAGGCAAGATGGACGCCGCCCTGACCCAAACCGCCTGGGCCGTGACCGACGAAGAAGTCAAGGCCGGCAAGGAATACGATGCCCGCATGGCCTCGCTCGCCGGCGTCAAGGCCCTGCTCGACAAGAAGCGGAAGGAAATCGAAGAAGCCAACCTGGCCAAGAAGGACCTGAACGCCACGGTCGCCGACAAGAACACCAAGATCGAAGGCCTCACCGCTGCCAACACCACCCTCGAAGGCGAGCGTGCCGAGCTCACCCGCAAGCGCGACGAACTCGCCGCCCAGCTGACCGACGCCAACAGCAAGAAGGACGGCGCCATCGCCGAACTGACCACCGTCAAGGAAGACCTCGTCCGCGCCACCGAGAAGGCCGCCGGCATGTTCACCAAGGAACAGCTCGCCGAAATCGAAGCCAAGGCCTCCAAGGCCGAAGAACTCGCCGCCGCCCTGCGCGGCAAGTACACCGCCCTGCATGCCTGGGCTGCCCGCGCCTCCGACAACACCGCCCCGGGCGGTTTCCAGCGCGACCCCTTCGGTGAGCCCGCCAAGGAAGGCGAAGCCCCGACCGCCGTCGCCGTGACCGTCGAAGCCGCCACCGACGCCGTGCCGACCACCGTCCTGGCGCTCGACGCCAAGTCCGGCATCGTCGCCTTCTCCGCTGGCGAAGCCAACGGCATCAAGGAAAAGGCCGATTTCGACGTGAAGGTCGACGGCAAGAAAGTCGGCCGTGTCCGTATCTCCTCCGTGAAGGGCGCCATCTCTTACGGCCAGCTTCAGGCTGACAAGGATCTCGACCTCGGCGCCATCGCCAAGGCCGCGGCGGTGTCCCTGGCGCCTTCCACCAAGCTCGCCAGCAAGTAAGATGTCCACCCGCCTCACGATCGCGCTCGCCCTCCTCGCCTGCCTCGCCGGCCTGGTCGGATGCGAGACCGTCGAGAAGCCGGCTGACTCCATGCTGCCTCAGTCTCAGCCTGCCAGCTGGCAGGGCGGCCTCCCAGGCGTCTCGACGCCTGGTTCCGGCTACCGCCGCTGATGACCGCCCGCGACGCAGGCGCCGACGGCCGACCGGCCGGCCGGCTCTGGGTCGTGGCCACCCCTCTGGGCAACCTGGGCGATATCACCGCCCGGGCCCGCGAGGCTATCGCTGAGTGCGACCTGGTGGCCTGCGAAGACACGCGGGTGACCGGCGGACTGCTCCGTCACCTCGACATTTCCAAGCCGATGCTCGCCTACCACGAGCACAACGAAAAGGACGCCGCCGTGCTCATCGCCGACAAGGTGGCCGGCGGCGCCCGCATCGCTTTGATCACCGACGCCGGTACGCCCGGCATCAGCGACCCCGGCTTCCGCGTGACCCGCGAATGCCGCCGCCGCGGACTGATCGTCACGCCCCTGCCCGGCCCCTGCGCCATCGTCGCCCTGCTCTCCGCGTCGGGACTGCCGACCAACGCCTTCCGCTTCGTCGGCTTCCTGGCGCCGAAATCCGCCGCCCGGCGTCGCTTCCTCGAAGGCCTGAAGCCCGCGGACGAGACCGTCGTGCTGCACGAATCCTGCCATCGGATCGGCGACTTCCTCGACGAGATGCTCGAGATCCTCGGCCCCACCCGGGTCGTCTGCGTCGGCCGTGAACTCACGAAGCTGCACGAGACCATCCGCACCGCGCCCCTGGCCGAGCTGGTGCCGGCTTTGAAGAGCGGCTCGCTGAAGGGCGAATTCACGGTGGCGATCGCGCCGGCCGACTTCGTCCTCTGACCCTTATCGCGGGTTGACCAGTCGGGCGGTTCGACCGCATCCTTGCGGCCAATGGCGGGTTTCGACGACAGTCTGGTCCGCGAGTACTTCGAGATGAACGGTTTCTTCGTGCGTCAGTCGCGCAAGTACGCCGTCCAATCCCGCCGGAAGCGCGCCGACGAAGAAGGCGACCTCCTGGTGATCAATCCGTCGCCCCGCCGGGGCGGCGAGACCCCCTTCCAGCTTTTCAGCTCCGATCTGCCCGGCCTGTCCGCCGCCGTCGTGGCGGTGAAAGCGTGGCATACGACGAAGGCCATCACGCCGACGATGATCAAGAAAGGCGACCTGCTGGAATTCGTCCGCAAGGAGGCCGTCGAAGCGGCCAAGGAAGCCTTCGCCGACCTCACGCCGACCGAGGGCCAGCCCCTCGCCAAGGTCCTCGTGCTTCCGGGTATCCCGGCCGCCGAGCCGCAGCGCTCCGAAAGCATCACGCTGCTCCGGGAGAGCGGCGTGGACCATGTGCTCACCTTCCGGACCATCTTGGAGAACCTGGTCCAAGCCGTCGAATCGAACCAGAGCTACGCGAAATCCGATACCTTGCAGTTGCTCCGGCTGCTCCGCGTCTACGATATGGTCAAGGCCGCCCAGCTTGAGCTGTTCGGCTCCGCCCTCCCTCCGAAGTGATCCATTCCTCCGCCCAGGTCCACCCTTCCGCCCGCCTCGCGCCCGACGTCGAGGTCGGTCCGTTCGCGATCATCGAGGCCGGCGCGGTGCTCGGGGCCGGCTGCCGCCTAGCGGCGCACGCGATCGTCAAAGCCCGCGCCCGCCTCGGCGCCGGCGTGCGCGTCGACCACTTCGCGGTCGTCGGCGGCGATC
>JBKCKE010000007.1:0-4864 GCA_046301395.1 Verrucomicrobiota bacterium
GCGCACGAGGAAGCCACGGAGAAGCCTCTGGCCTACCTCCGCCGTTGGTCGCGCGAGGTCCGCGCGCCGCGTCTCGCCGGCTGGCCCGCTTTCCAAGGCGGTCTGATCGCGCTGCTGGGCTACGAACTTGCGACGCAGATCGAACCGGTGCGTTCCGCCCTGGCCGACGTCCGTGTGCCGCTCGCCGCTTTCCTCGAAGCCCATGAGGCCTGCGTCTTCGACGCCACGAAGCAGGAGCTCACGGTCGTCGTGCTCTGTCCCGTCGGCTCGCCGAACTCGGCCCTCCGCGCGGCCCGCGCCCGCGACCTCGAACTCGCCGCGCGTTGGTCCGCCGCCTGCGCCGCCTCCGCGCCCGCGCTGCCGGCCGCCAGTGCGCCGGCACTCCCGCTCGCGTCGTCGTTCGATGAAGCCGGCTTCGTCCGGGCGGTCGCGCGCTGTCAGGAATATATCGCCGCGGGCGATACTTATCAGGTCAATCTCTCCACGCGGCTCGAAGTCCCGCCGGTCGACACGCTCCGCGCCTACGAGGTGCTGCGCTCCGCCAATCCTTCGCCGTACATGGGCTTCGTGCGCCTGCCGGGCGTGTCTCTCGCCTGCGGTTCGCCCGAGCTCCTCGTCGAGGTCACAGACGGCCGCGTCGCCTCGCGGCCGATCGCCGGCACGCGTCCGCGCGGCGCCGACGAAGCCGCCGACCTCGCCTGGGCCCGCGAACTTTCGGGCGATACGAAGGAGAAGGCGGAGCACCTGATGCTCGTCGATCTCCTGCGCAATGACGTCGGTCGCGTCTCCCGTCCCGGCACGGTGCGCGTCCCGGAGTTCATGGCGGTCGAACGCTACTCCCACGTGATGCACCTCGTCTCGCAGGTCGAAGGCGATCTCGCGCCGGGCGCCGGCCCGGCCGACGTGGTCCGCGCGCTCTTCCCGGGCGGCACGGTCACGGGCGCGCCGAAGGTGCGTACGATGCAGGTCATCGCCGAACTCGAACCGGTGGCCCGCGCCTACTACACGGGCTCCCTGGGTTGGATCGGCGCTTCCGGCGAACTCTGCCTCAACATCATCATCCGCTCGCTCTGGTCCGCCGAGGGCCGCGCCTTCGTCCAAGCGGGCGCGGGCGTCGTCGCCGACTCGGTGCCCGCCCGCGAATACGCCGAGAGCCTGCGTAAGGCCCAGGCTCCGCTTCTCGCCGCCGCCCGCGCGGCGCTTCCATGAGCCGCGTCTGTCGTAACGGCGTCCTCGCCGAGGGCGATGCCACGCCAGGGAGCTTCCCGGTCGGCGCGGCATTCTTCGAAACGATCGCCCTGCGCGCGGGTACGGTGGAGTGTCTCGACGACCATCTGGCGCGTCTGCGTGCCGGCATGGCCCGCGCCGGTTTCGTGCCCGGCCCGCTCGCCGCCGGCGATATGTCGGCGTGGCGCGCGGCGCTCCGTCTGCTGGGCGGACAAGTAGGCGTGCTGCGTCTCGTCGTCGGTCCGGACTTCGAGGAGCTCGGTCTCCGCGCGCTGCTTCCTTCGCCGGACGTCTTCCGTCTGCGCTCGCTTCGCACGGTGCGCGACGCCGCGGAATGGCTCCCGCGCCCTAAATCCGCCCCGTGGGCGAACTCCATGGCCGCCTCCGTCGAGCTGCGTTCGCTCGGCGCCGGCGCCGGCGTCGAAGGCGTGCAGTTCGATGCGCGTGGCTTCGTCAGCGAAGGTTCCCGCTCGAGCTTGGC
Organism: Verrucomicrobiota bacterium; assembly: GCA_046301395.1. Taxonomy (GTDB): domain Bacteria; phylum Verrucomicrobiota; class Verrucomicrobiia; order Opitutales; family UBA953; genus UBA953. Next base: position 1,709 of record JBKCKE010000007.1, read on the forward strand.
TTGGGTCGAGGGCGGCGTGCTCCATGTCCCGGCCGAGACCACCGCTCGCCTGCCGGGCACGGCGCTCGGCCAACTGATCCGTTGCGCCGGCCTGCCGACGCGCGAGGTCGCGTCGACGGTCCCCGACCGCGCCGAAGCGATCCTCGTACTACGCTCGACCCTTCCGGGCGGCGCGTCGGCCGTCTCGCATTGGGACGATGTCGACGGCCGCCCGCTCTGGTCAGGCGATCCCGCCGTCGCGCGCCCGTTGCTCGGCGCGCTGGCCGCCTGGCGTGCTCAGCGCTGCATCAGCTTCGCGTAAGCCGGTAAGGCCGCGGCGAGCACGAAGAGGGCCAGGAAAGCGACGCTGACGAGGGCCGCGAAGCAGGTCGCGGCGAGGAGCTTGGTCATGCGCACGACGTCGTCCGTCTCGCGCAGGTGGGCGCGCGCGGCGTAGAGCGTGACGCCGAGGCCGACGACGAGCAGGCCGAGCAGCGCGCCGGTGAAGTGGTTGAAGAAGAGTCCGGTGATGCCGGGCAGCGCGCCGGGTTCACCGAGGATGGTGCCCACGAGCACCGGCTGCGCGCGGAAGGCGATCGCACCGGCGGCCGCGGGAAGTCCGGCGGTGAGGAAGACGGCCAGGGCGGAGATGATCCGGAGCTCGCGGGGGGTCATAAGCGCAGTATCCGCCTCGCTTCCGCAGGGTCAACGCCGGGATTCTCCCTCGCCAAGTCGGCGCCTCTCGCCTATCCCAGCAGGACATGGAATCCGTCTGGTATCTCTGGCTGGTCTTCGTGCTCCTCAACGGTAGCGCTGCGGGAATCTCCCTCGTCGCGGGGGTCGTCTCGGCCCTCTCGCACGCCGAACTCGAGGATCTCCGCCGTCGTCAGGCCACGGCCGCCGTCGCGCTCGAACGCTGCCGCGGGGACCAGGGCAACACCCTCGCCGCCTTCGAGGTCCTTTCGGCCGCGTTCGTCGGCATGAGCGCCTTGCTCGGCGGCGTGCTCGTCGGCGTACGCTTCCTGCCCCGCGTGGGTGAAAGCTGGAGCTTCGCCTTGGTCACGGTGCTCGTCGTCATCGCGATCTCCTTCTTCATGGCCTGGTTGACCATGATGCTCCCGCGTAAGCTCGGCATCCACTTCCGTGTGGCGCTGGCCCCCCGCATCGCCTCGTCCCTTCCGCTCGTCCGCGGCGCCGCCAAGATGCTCCGTATGCTCGGCAAACTGCATGACTCCCTGGCTCCGCCCGAGGAGCCCGGCGTCGACCGGGCCGATGCCGATATCGGCAGCCTCGCCCAGGCCGCCGCCCGGGAAGGCAAGATCACCCAAGCCGAGAGCAACCTCGTCGCCAACGCCGTCCGCCTCGACGACATCCCGGTCTCGCACGTGCTCACGCCCCGTTCCGTCGTCACGTCCATCGAGGCCGACCTCACGGTGGCCGACGTCCTTCGCCTCCACCCGAGCGTCCCGCACGGCCGCATGCCGGTCTGGGAACAGAACCCGGATCGTATCGTCGGCGTCGTCCGTCGCCGTGACCTGCTGAAGGCCGCCGGGGAAGGCCGCCGCGACGTCCGTGTGCGCGAGCTCATGGGCAAAGCGCACGTCGTGCCGGAGAACGCCACCTTGTCCGACGCCCTTCACGACCTCGTCCGCGCGCACCAGCACTTGGCCGTGGTGGTCGATGAGTTCGGCGCCTTCGCGGGCGTCGTCACCCTCGAGGATGTCTTCGAGTCCCTGCTCGGCGTCGAAATCTACGAGAAGGACGACCCGCATCCCGACATGCGTGAGCTCGCGCGCCAGCGTGGCCACCGCGTCGGCCGTCGTCCGGACGCCCCCAAGCCCGGCGCATGATCGTGGCCCTGCTCGCCTACTGGAAGCACGACCTTGATCCGGTCGCGTTCCGTTTCCCCGAGAGCTGGGGCCTGCGGGGCGTGCATTGGTATGGGCTGGCCTACGCGGCTGGCTTCCTCGTGGCCGCCTGGCTCCTCGGCCGCTGGCGTCGCGCGGGCCTCACGCCGCTACGCTCGGCGCTCGACGAATCGACGCTCATCACCGCCGTTATGGTCGGCGTCATCGCTGGTGGCCGATTTGGTCACGTGTTCCTTTACGCGCGCGCCGAGTTCGCGGCTGATCCGCTGATGCTCTTCCGCGTCTGGGAAGGCGGCATGGCCAGCCACGGCGGCTTCCTCGGCGTCCTGCTCGCCGGCGTCTGGTTCGCTCGGCGGATCAAGGCCGACTTCTTCGCCGTCGGCGACCTGCTCTGCGCCCTCGCTCCGGCGGGACTCCTGTTCGGCCGTCTCGCCAACTTCATCAACGGCGAGCTCGTCGGTGATCCGTCCTATCTCCCCTGGGCGGTGATCTTCCCGCGCGAAGGCGCCGAGCCGCGTCACCCGTCGCAGCTCTACGAGGCATTCGCCGAAGGTCTGCTGCCGTTGCTCTGGGTGCTCCGTCGCTATCCCTTGCGCCTGTCGCCCGGCCGTCTCGCCGGCGAATTCCTGCTGCTCTATTCCGTCGGTCGTATCGTCTGCGAGGCCTTCCGCTCGCCCGATGACGGCTTCGTCCTCGGCCTCACGGCCGGTCAGTTCTGGACGCTCCCGCTCGCCGCCTTCGGCGCCTGGCTGGTCTGGCGCTCCCGTCGTCGGACTGAATGATGTTGCCCGTGCGGGCCGACGGTGGGAAAACCCCCCTGCGCCATGACGAACGTCCCGCTCCTTGACCTCGGCCCGCAGAACCGTGCCCTCGAAGCGCAGTTCGAGAACGCCTTCCGCGAGGTCCTTCGCTCGAACATGTTCATCATGGGCCCGCGGCTCGAGGCCTTCGAGAAGGACTGCGCCGCCTTCCTCGGCGTGAAGCACGCCCTCGGGGTCTCCTCCGGCACCGACGCGCTCCTGCTCGCGCTGATGGCGCTCGATATCGGCGAAGGCGACGAGGTCCTGATCCCGTCGTTCACCTTCTTCGCGACCGCCGGCTCCGTCGCCCGCCTCGGCGCCACGCCGGTCTGGGTCGACGTCAATCCGCACCACTTCAACATCGACCTCGAAGACGCCGCCCGGAAGGTCGGTCCGCGCACCCGCGCGATCATGCCGGTGCACCTCTTCGGCCAGTCCGGCGACCTCGACGCCCTGCAGGCCTTCGCCACGAAGTACCGCCTCCGCGTGATCGAAGACGCCGCCCAGTC
>JBKCKE010000008.1:0-43952 GCA_046301395.1 Verrucomicrobiota bacterium
CTCGGCTCCGGCATCGGCGTCGCCGGCACCGGCCTCTCCAACTGCGGTCCGGCCATCGGCCTCGCCGGCGACATCATGGACCGCGCCTCGATCCGTAAGATGCTCGACCAGGTCGCGCTCGCTTACGGCGGCTTTGACTCCATCTGCGTCACCGCGGGCATCTTCGTGTCCCCGGATACCACCGGCCACATCCCGGACGACAAGTGGGCGCTCACCTTCGCCCTCAACGTCACCGGCAGCTACCTCGTCGCCGACGAAGCCTTCAAGACCTGGAAGGAACAGGGTCTCCGCGGCAACCTCGTCCTGACCACCAGCGCCAACGCCGCCGTGGCCAAGAAGGGTTCCGTCGCCTACGACACCTCGAAGGCCGCCGCCAACCACCTCGTCCGCGAGATGGCCATGGAGCTTTCGCCCCTGATCCGCGTCAACGGCGTGGCCCCGGCCACCGTCGTGCAGGGTTCGGCGATGTTCCCCCGCGACCGAGTGATCGCGTCGCTTGCGAAGTATAACATTCCCTACACCGATGATGAGGCGACCGATTCGCTGACGACGAAGCTCTCCCGCTTCTACGCCGATCGCACCCTGACCAAGAACCCCATCACCCCCGCCGACCAAGCCGAAGCCTACTTCCTTCTCGTGACCAATCGCCTCAGCAAGACGACCGGCCAGGTCATCACCGTCGACGGCGGCCTCCACGAGGCCTTCCTCCGCTAAGCCTGTGCGCGTCTCCCTCTTCGTTCCTTGCGTCGTCGACCAGCTGACCTCTCAGGTCGGCTTGGCGACGGCCAAGGTGCTGAAGCGCCTCGGTCCGAAAGAACACTATCTCGTCCTGGTCGGTTGAGGCCATGCGTCTGCCCGCCTTCGCCTTGCTCGCCTCTGTCGTCGTCGGCTTCGGCGCTGAGGTGATACCGTTCAAGTGGTCGGGCGACCTCAACGTGCCCGATCCGACTTCGGTCACGTTCGACGAAGCCGGGAATGCCTACGTGGCCTCGACGACCCGCCGCAAGGCGGGTGACCTCGACATCCGTGAACACCGGCTCTGGATTCCTGACGACGTCGGCCTGACCTCGCCCGCCGATAAGCTGGCTTTCTATCAGCGCGAACTCGCGCCCGGAAAGATGAAGGCCGGCCGAGGCAGCCTGAAGGACCATAACAAGGACGGCTCAGTCGACTGGAAGGATCTCACCTTCCACCAGGAACGCATCTACAAGCTCACGGATACTGATCGCGACGGCGTCGCCGACAAGATCACCATCTTCGCCGAAGGCTTCAACTCGCCGGTCTCCGGCATCGCCGCTGGCGTGCTCTACTTCGACGGCTGGGTCTACGTGACCGCGATCCCCGACGTCTGGCGACTCAAGGACACCGACGGCGACGGCGTAGCGGACGTCAAGGAAGTCATCGCGACCGGCTTTGGCGGACACATCGCCTATGCCGGGCACGACATGCACGGGCTGCGGCTCGGCCCGGATGGTCGCATCTATTGGACGGTCGGTGACAAGGGCGCGAACGTCGTCAGCAAGGAAGGCCGCCGCTTCGCCTATCCGCATGAAGGATGCGTGCTGCGGTGCGAACCGGACGGCACCGGCTTCGAAGTCTTCGCCCACGGCATCCGTAACACCCAGGAGATCGCCTTCGACACCTTCGGTAACGTGATCGGCGTCGATAATGACGGTGACCAGCCGAAGGAGCGTGAGCGCCTGATTTACCTGCTCGAAGGGTCGGACTCCGGCTGGCGTAACCAGCACCAATACCAGGCCACCGACAGCCGCTGGATGAAGGAGAACATGTGGATGCCCGCAGGCGCGGCCGACCAGCCCCTCTCGATCACCCCGCCGATCGCCAACTATTCCGACGGCCCGGCCGGCTTCCTCTTCGAACCAGGCCACGCCCTCGACGGCGACCTGCGCGGACATTTCATCCTCGATCAGTTCCCGAAGGGGAAGATGGACGCCTTCACGCTCGTCCCCGACCGCGACAGCTTCCGTCAGGAAGACCTCCGCGTCATCAACGACGGACTCATGGGCATCGGCATGTCGTGGGCTCCGGATGGTCGCGCCTACTTCGCCGACTGGATCGGCGGCTACCCGCTCGACGGCAAGGGCGCCATCTGGCGCATGGACGTCGCCCCGAACGTCGATAAGACCTCCGAGGCCTTCCTTTCGAAGCCTTTCTCCGCCGAGATCCCGAAGGATGAGTTGCTCGGACTGCTCGGTCATCGCGACCAGCGCGTCCGCGTCAACGCCTCGATCCGCCTCCATCGTCTTGGTGCCTGGTCGGAGATGCTGGCGCTCGCCCTGAAGGCGGAATCGCCGCGCTTCGCCCGCATCCACGCGATCTGGGGTTACGGCATGGGCGTCCGACTCGGCAAGGTCACTGACGTGACCGCGTCATTGGCCTTGCTCGATGACGCCGACAGCGAGATCCGCGTGCAGGCGATGAAGATCCTGAGCGAAGCCAAGACGTCACAGTTGCTCACCGATAAGGTAGCCTCGCAGCTTAGCCAAAACGATTTCCGCGTCCGCACCCAAGCCGGCATCACGCTGGCAAACCTCGGAGGTAAAGTCCCGATGGCATCCTTGTGGCGAGATGCCGAAGCCGACCTGCGTATGCCTTGGCTGCGCCATGGCCTCGTCAGCGGTCTCGCCGGGACACAATCCTCCGAGGAGCTGCTTCACTTCGCCCAGACTAAGACCGGCGCCGAGGCCGTCTTCTCGACGCTGGCCCTCGTCCGGCACAAATCACCCCTGCTGGCCAAACTCCTTACCCACGCCAACCCCGAGGTCGTTACCGAAGCGGCCCGCGCCATCCACGACGATGAAGGCATCGCGGCCGCCCAGCCCGCCCTGGCCGCGGCCTTCGGGCAGCCCAACCTCCCCTTCCACGCCGCGCGTCGGGCCCTGAATGCGAATCTCCGCCAAGGCGATGAGGCGGCCCTACAGCGCGTGCTGAACTGGACGATCTCTCAACCTGAAGGAGCTCCGCTGAGACTGGAAGCGCTCAACACCCTCTTGGTGTTCGATCTGCCGCCCGCACTGGACTTCGTCGACGGTACCGCCCGCAAGTATCCGCCGCGCGAGGTCGCCCGACTCGCCGCACTGATCCGAGCCAAGCAGGACTACCTCCTGAAGCTGCAACGGCCCGAAGAGCGGGCGCCGGCGCTGAGCCTGCTCGTCAAATACGAAGCCGCCCTGCCGTTCCCGGTCTTGCAGGCCTTGGCCGAGGATCTCAAGGCCTCGCCAGGCGTACGCCTGCAGACACTCCGGCTGCTCGGACGACTCCAGGAAGAGAACGTGGCCGTGACGCGGACCTTGCGTAACGCCGCCGGCGAAGGCAACCCATCCGAAGTCCGCATCGAAGCCCTGAACCAGTTGTTCAAGCGTGACAACGTCGCGGCCCTGGAAGTCGCTCGACTCATCATTGCTTCTAAAGTCGCCAAGACGCCGGAGAAACAAGCAGTCGTCGCCGCCCTGCGTGGTCGCGACGAGCCCGCCGCCAAGTCCTTGCTCAAGGATCTCGTGACGCGGCTGGCCTCCCGCCAGCTGGACGCCGGCCTGAAACTAGATGTCTTCGAAGTCGCCGGCGAATCCACCGACCCTGCCGTCGGCGAAGCCTTGAAGAACTATCTCAAGACCGGCGGCAAGGGTGCGCCGAAGCTCGCGGCGCCGGGCTTGCCTTACGAACTGCTCACCGAAGGCGGTGATGCCGCCCGCGGCAAAGCCTTGGTCAACGGCCATCTGGCCGCTAACTGCACCGCCTGCCATCGCATCGACAGCGACGAAGGCAGCGAAGTCGGCCCGATGCTGCGCGATATCGGCGCGCAACGCACCAAGGCCGAACTCGCCGAATCCTTGGTCGCGCCATCGGCGAAGATCGTCCCCGGTTTCGGCATCGAAAGCATCGTCCTCAAGGATGGCACGATTCTCGCCGGCAGCGTGCTCAAGGAGACCGCCAAGAGCCTCGATTTCAAACTCGCGGACGGAAAGACGCAGAAGGTCGCCGTAGCCGCCATCGCCTCCCGCACCCCGCCCGTTTCCGTCATGCCGCCCATGCTGGGCATCCTGACGCCGGCTGAGATCCGCGACGTCGTCGCTTATCTCAGCGGACTCAAGCCGAAGGCTACCAAAGCCAAGGCCAAGAAATAGCCAATGCGGGGTTGAGTAACCGGCCGACGGTCGGACATGCTATGCGCATGCTGCTCCGTCTCCTGCTGCTCGCGCCGCTGGCCGCCTTCGCTCAAGGCTCGCTGGTCGCCGATTGGCAGAAACAGTACGACACCTGGTACTGGAAAGCGCCACGGGCCAAGGTAGAAGCCCCACGCTGGAGCGAGAACGGACGTACGCTCGCCTATGGCTGGCTGGGCAAGGACGGACTCGAGTGGCGGCTGGTCGACTGCGAATCCGGCCAGAGCCGGCCTGCGTTCGACAAGGTGGCCTTGGTCAAGGCCTTCAGGGATCTCGACGGACGTAAGGCCGACCCGCGCAATTGGCCCTTCAAGCAAATCGTGCCGACCGAAGACGGACGCCTGAGGCTCGAAAGCGACAAGGGGTCATGGTGGCTCGGCAGGGACGGCAAGCTCGTGCTGGCAGCCGGCGTCTCACCGACCAAGGCAGAGCCCAGATTAGACGGCAACAGCCGGATGCAGAATTCAGCGAAAGAAGGGCTGCGTTCCCCCGTCGGCGGCGCGACCGTCGAACTCCGTGACGGCGACGTCTATCTCGCATCTGGTGATGGCCAGCCGGCCCGGAAACTCCAGCAACGTCCGGCAGGGTCCAACGACGTCTTCGTCGGCCCGGTCTCTTGGTCTCCGGACGGCACGCATTTCGCCCTGTGGTGCGAGCGGAAGCAGCCTGTGCGGAAATATAAGGTCGTCGACTCCCTCAAAGGCGAGACCCGCGAAATCAACTATGATAAGCCGGGGGATCCGCGGACCGAGCGAGTGGCCTGGGTATTCCGCGCCGATGGCAAGGGAGCGGCGGCCTGCCCTTCCGACCTGACCGGCAAGACCTACGCCACCGACCGCTTGGACTGGTCCACCGACAGCAGGCTCCTGCGGAGCGAGTACATCCGCCGCGGCTTCACGGGACATGGCGTCGTCGCTTACGACGTGTCGACCGGCGTGTGGCGTAAGCTGTTCGCGGAAGAAGACCCCAAGTTCGTCTATACCTTCAACGCCCGTTATCGTCATGACCTCTCCGACGATCTGACCGTATGGGCCTCGGAGCGTACCGGCTGGAATCACCTTTATGCGGTCGACCTTCGCACCGGTCGGACGCTCCGCTCCATCACGTCAGGAGAATGGGTCATGAAGCAGGTCCTGCACCTTGACCGGGCCAAAGGCCAGATCCTCTTCACCGCCGTCGGCCGCAACCCGGGCGAGAATCCTTACCACCATCACGTGTGCAAGGTAGGCGTGAACGGGGATGGCTTCGTCGACCTCACCCCGGGCGACGCGCACCATGAGGTGCTGTTCTCGCCCGACCGGCGTACCTTGATCGACACTGCTTCCCGCGTCGATCGCTCGCCTCTCTTCACGCTCCGAAGCGCGGCCGACGGTCGTCAGCTCGCCTTACTGGGCGCGACGGACACCACGGAACTCGTGAAGGCAGGCTGGCAACCCGCCCGCCCTTTCGTCGCCAAGGACCGCGAAGGCAAGTTCGACATCTGGGGCGTCGTCACGCGCCCGCACCCGTTCGACCCCCGGAAGAAGTACCCCGTCATCGAACATATCTACGCCGGCCCGCACGGCTCCTTCGCGCCCCGCAACTTCAATTGGTGGCATCGTAACCATCGCGAGCTTTCGACGATGGGTTTCTACGTCCTGCAGATGGACGGACGCGGGACGAACCATCGCGGCAAGGAGTTCCATCAGCAGAGCTGGCGCAATCTCAAGGACGGCGGCTTCCCCGACCGCATCGCCTGGATGCAGGCTTTGGCCAAGCAGGAGCCGAACATGGACCTGTCCCGCGTGGGCATCTTCGGTGGCTCCGCCGGCGGGCAGAACACCGCGCACGCCCTGCTCCTGCACGGCGGTTTCTACAAGGCCGGCGCGGCGGACTGCGGATGCTACGACAACCGGGTCGACAAGCTCTGGTGGAACGAACAGTGGCTCGGCTACCCCCTCGGTCCTTGGTACGACGAGAACTCCTGCGCCCGCTACGCCGCCAACCTGCGCGGCCGACTCTTCCTCTCCGTCGGCGAGTCTGACACCAATGTCGACGTGAAGTGCAGCTACGACTTCCGCGACGCCTTGCTCGCCGCCGGCAAGAAAGACCAGATCGAGTTCCATGTCGTCCCGGGCGCCGACCATGGCGCCGGCGAATCGAACGAGATGCGCGAGAAGCGGGCCCGCTTCTTCCGCGACGCCTTGGGCGGCGCCCTCCCCTTATGACCGAAAACCCCGCCGCCTCCGGCCTGATCGAACTGCGCCTCAGCAATATCGGTCAGCTCTTCAATACCATGGACCCGTCGCCGTTCCATGAACGCGACCTCGACCATGACGCCGAAGAATTCATCCTCAGCTGGGCCCGCGAACATGAACGAGACTCCGATCTCCGGCTCCGCGTCGTCCTGAAGCAGCCGGCGGATGAAGAGGCGGCCGGACAGGTCCGGGAATCCATCCGGCATTACTTCGAATACCGCGCGCGCATGGCCCGGAGGGAATTGCGCGACCTCTTCCGCGAGGGCCGGACCGCCTTGGCCATCGGCGTGCTGTTCCTGGCCGCGACCTTGGTCCTCCGCGGCCTGATCCCGGCGAGCGGCTGGACGGAATTTGTCCGCGAAGGGCTGACCATCTGCGGCTGGGTCGGCCTCTGGAAGCCCATCGACATCCATTTGTACCGCTGGTGGCCGCTGAAGGCCCATGGTGACCTCCTGGCCCGCATCGGCCGGTGTCAGGTCGAAGTCGTTTTCGAGCCCTAAAGGCAGGCCATCGCCGGCCTTATGGGGAGGGTAAGAATGCCCGAAATAACGAATTTTTTACGATGTGGCATTGACTGGGGGGGTGCCCTGCCCCAATCCCAACCTTTCGCATGCAGAATTTCGCGAGCCAGTGCCTGGACCAGACCAAGGCCCTCCTCAAACTCAACTTCAACTCCCTTGCTCCTGACGGCACTGTCGTGCCCGTCGAAGGCGAGGTCTCCCGCGCCGATGAGCCCGGCCACGCCGCCCTGGCCTTCGGGGAATACTTCCGCGCCACCGGCGAGCTCACGATGGACCGCCAGAACATCGCCGAAATCGTCGCCAAGACGATCACGGCACAGGTCCGTATCAGCCAGGGCTCCGACAACGGCATGGCCTTCGCCTGCCTGGGCCTGCTCGCCTTCGGCCCGACCCGCGAACGCAACCCCGTCTGGGAGTTGCTCGACGAGCCGACCCGTGCCCTCATCGATGAACGTCTGGCCGTGGAGCATGACCACCACGACCACGTCCAAGCGTTCGACATCGCCAAGGCGGTCTGTCGCTTTTCCTTCGGCCTGACCAAGAAGGACGAGACCGGCGCGCTCGTCGACCGTTTCATGGACCGCATCACCGCGGCCTCCACCGGCGGTTTCCATGACGAAGCCTCCAAGGCCGCGAACGCCGACAACTTCGGTGGCGCCTTCGACCTCTACGGCGTCGTCTCGCTGATCTTCATCCGCCAGTCCCTCCAGCTCCACGCGAACATCCAGGTCCGTGACGCCAAGCTACCCAAGCTCCGCGGCCTCGCCGAGAAATACCTCCGCGTGATCATGGACACCGTGCGCGAAGACGGGCTCGGCTGGAGCTACGGCCGTGGCATCGGCGCCTACGGCCAGATGCACTGCATCACCCTGCTCCTTCAGGCCCTGCGCGACCGCTGGGTGCCGGTCGACAAGGAACCGCTGGCCCGCGACCTCGTCCGCCGCCTGTACGCCCACTTCTTCACGACCTTCTTCGATGCCGAACACGGCGTCATCGTCATCCGCGACGGCGAGCGTGACACCATCCCGGGCCACACCACCCGCATGGCCAACTTCGACGCCGCCCGTTACCTTTCGCAGTGGTCGCGCCTCGCCAAGACCATCGGCGGCGCGATGGACGTGGTCAAGCCGGCCAGCCGCCTGCCGGTCTGCCGCTTCTTCTCCTTCGACAAGTCTCCGCGCAAGGAGCAGGGCCTGCTCTCGTATCAGGACCCTGCCTCGGGCCTGCATGTCATCCTGCCGTTGGTCTCCTCCGGTTCGCATCGCTTCTCCGACTCGCTCGCCTTCCCGCACATGCCGGGCGTCTTCGATTGGCCCTCCAACCAATCCACGACTCCGTTCATCCCTGAGTTCACCATCGGCGGCAAAGTCTACACGCCGTCGTTCTACGGCAAGAACGCCCAGGTGGCCATGGGCACCAAGGCCGGCACCTATCATTTCCGCTACGAGCAGCCTGACCTCATCGACCGCGACGAGAAGCTCTCCGCCAATATCGCCTCCCTCAAGGTCGACTGGGAATTCAACGGCGGCCGTATCGTCGGGCGCTTCGCCCTGACCGCCAAGTCGGCCGTCATGCTCGAAGAGTTCCGCCTGGTCCTCCCGATCGCCGCGACCCACTCCCGCATGACCCCCGGCAACGCCCTGGTCCTGGGCGCGGAGTCACATCGCTGCGAGGTCCTGAAGGACGATTTCCACGCCGCCTGGGCCGAGACCAAGGTCGTGAGCGACAACGCCAAGCACCGCACCTGCTGGGGCAAGGTCCACTTCTACCAGACGTTGCAACGCGACAAGCCGATGCCCCTGCGCGCCGGTATGAGCTACGCCTTCGAGATCGCCTTCCAGCCCCATATCGTCCGCGCCGGTGACGCGGTCTGAGGGGGTTTCCCGGCCGCTCAAGCCTTCGGGGTTGTCCTGCCCCCTGACCCTGCCCTATGTCCCTAGGGTAACTCTTCATGCCCAGTCCGTTCTACATCACCACGGCCATCGACTACGCCAACGGCTCGCCGCACCTCGGCCATGCCTACGAGAAAGTCCTCTCCGACGTGATCTCCCGGCACATGCGCATGAGCGGGCGCTCGGTCCACTTCCTCACCGGACTCGACGAGCATGGCCAGAAGGTCCAACAGACAGCAATGAAGCGCGGCGTCGAACCGCAGGTCCTCGTCGATGAGATCGCCGCGGTCTTCAAGGGCATGCTGGGCGACCTCAACATCTCGAACGACGACTACATCCGCACGACTGAACCGCGGCACAAGAAGGTCGTCCAACAGTTCCTGCAGAAGCTCTTCGACCAGGGCCTCATCTACAAAGGCCAGAAGACCGACTGGTATTCGACCCGCCAGGAGCAGTTCCTCACGGACAAGGACCGGGCGCCGGACGGCTCCTGGCCGGAGATCTACGGCGAAGTCACCCAGACGACCGAAGAGAACTATTACTTCAAGCTGACGCAGTTCCAGCCCTGGCTGGTCGAGCACCTCCGCGCTCGCCCGGACTTCATCACGCCGCGCTTCCGTCAGAACCAGGTCCTCGAGTTCCTGAAGGAACCGATGAACGACCTGTGCATCTCGCGTCCGAAGACCCGCCTGACCTGGGGCATCGAACTACCCTTCGACACGGCGTTCGTCACCTACGTCTGGTTCGACGCCCTGACCAACTACTACTCGGCCGTGGCCGACAAGGGACTCTGGCCCGCGGACGTCCACGTCATCGGCAAAGACATCCTCTCGCCGCCCCACGCGGTCTACTGGCCCTGCATGCTCAAAGCCCTTGGCATCGAGCCCCCGCGCCAGCTGCTCGTCCACGGTTGGTGGACGGTCAATAATCAGAAGGCTTCGAAATCCGCCGGCAACGCCGCCGACACCCTCGGTTTCGTCGCTTCACACGGGGCCGACGCCTTCCGCTTCTACCTCTGCCGTGAGATGGTCGTCGGTCAGGACGCGGACTTCTCAACGCTGACGTTCGAGAACCGCTACAAAGCCGACCTCGGCAACAACCTCGGCAACCTCGTCAACCGACTGCTCAACATGGTGGGCCGCAATTACGCCGGCGCGATCCCGGCCGCGGCGGCCGACGAAGAACTCGAACAGAACCTCCGTCGCCTCTGGGACGACAGCGCGAAGAAATACGCGGAGGCCTTCGCCGACTACCAGGTCAGCCACGCCCTCGAAGCCCTCTGGGTCTTCATCAGCGCGATGAACGCCTACATCGAAGCCCGTGCTCCGTGGAAGCTCGCGAAGTCCGCCGACGCCGCCGATCGCGCCCGCCTCGACTCCTGCCTCGCGCACGTGGCCGAAGGCCTGCGCCTCGTCGGCACCTTGCTCACTCCGGTGATGCCGGCCACCTGCGACAAACTCCTGACGAACATCGGCCGGCCGGTGGCCACGACTTTCGATGGCCAGCTCACCTGGTCGTCGGTCTGTACGGGCTCGAAAGTAGCTGAAAAGTGCATCCTTTTCCCGCCGATCGAGGCTCTGAAGGAAACTCCGCCCGCCTGATTGGACAACGGCTGAGGATAGCCTAACCTTCCGGACATGGAACCCGTCAAAATCCTCGATGAGGCCGACCTCCTGGCCAAGGCCGAGGCTCGGGCTGGTGACCATGGTTTCGTGTCATATGAATTCGCAGTCCCGGAACTCGATCCGCTGGCGGTACTGGAGACGCTCGATGAGCCGGCTCCGCGCGGCTACTTCGAGAACCCGTCGCGTCGACGTTCCCATGCCGCCGGCGCCCCGGTGCGGCAATGGCGTGGCCGGGGAGAGAAACGCTTTGCGGAAGCCGATGGTTGGCTGAGGGCACTCGATGCCGAACTCACGTGCGTCGGTCACCGCCCTCGCATCATCGCAACTTTCCCTTTCTACCCAGGCACCGAAAATGAAGGCGCCGAAGCCCGAATGTTCCTGCCAGGTTGGCAAGTCGTCAGTGAAGAAGGCGTGAGCACGGTCACCCTCGTCGAACCCGCCGGCCCCGGCTGCGCCGCCCGCCTCGCCGTGCGTGCCGACGGCTTCCGACGCTTCAGCTACCGCTCCACCCCGCCATCACCGCGTGCGCCTGTTCCGACGGTCCTGTCGGAAGTCGGCGGCGCCTGGTTCCCTTCGGCGGTACTCCGGGCCACCGAACTCATCAAAGAAGGTTCGTTCGAGAAGATCGTCCTCTCGCGGGCCTTCGACTGGCGCCGTAGCGAGCCCTTCAGCGCTTACGCGACCCTGCACCGCCTCCGTCGGGGCAATCCGCAGTGTCACACTTTCCTCGTCGACGAAGACGAAGGCTGCCTGGTCGGTTCGACGCCGGAGACGTTGCTCTCCCTCTTCGACGGCGCGGTCCGTTCTGAATCGGTGGCCGGCACGACCCGACGCGGCGAATCCGCGTCCGAAGACGCGTCGCTCGCCGAAGCCTTGCTGACGAGCGATAAGGATCGTCGCGAACATACGGCGGTGACGGCTTCGATCCTACGCCGTCTGCGCATGGTCGGCGTCCTCGCAGCGACCTCGCGCAACGCCGAACTTCTCCGCCTTGGCAACGTGATGCACCTCCGCACGCCCATCGAAGGCACCATGCCGGCCGACCGCCGGTTCCTTGAAGTCGCCGGCGAACTCCATCCGACGCCGGCGGTCGGCGGCAAGCCGCGCGCCCTCGCGCTTCCCTTCATCCCGGGCTTCGAACCCCATCAGCGTGGCCTCTACACCGGAGCCGTCGGCTGGGTCCGCTCGGACGGACAGTCCGGCAAACTCTTCGTCGCCCTACGCTGCGCACGCCTGAAAGGTTCCTCGGCCCGCGCCTTCGCCGGTGCCGGCATCGTCGCAGGCTCGGATCCGGGGGCGGAAGCCACCGAGACCGAAATGAAGCTGCGCACGATCCTCGAAGCGCTGATCTGAGGATGAGGGTCGTCTTGCAACGTGTCCTGAGTGCTTCCGTGAGCGTCGAAGGAGTGACCAGCGGCTCGATCGGCGGCGGCTATCTCCTGCTCGTCGGCCTCGCCGCAGGCGACGACGAGTCGACCGTCCGGCGCCTCGCGACGGACGTCGCGAAGGCCCGTCTGATGCCTGACAGCCAAGGCAAGATGGGCGTCAATCTCCGCGACGCCGGCGGCGAGGCCCTCGCGGTCAGCCAGTTCACGCTCTTGGCGGACTTCTCCAAAGGCAACCGACCCTCCTTCAATGGAGCGGCCCGGCCGGAAGTCGCCCGGCCGCTGTTCGACCTGTTCGTCGCCGAGCTTTCGTCGCACCTCGGGCGTCCCGTCCCGACGGGTGTCTTCGGCGCCGATATGCGCGTCGAACTCGTCAACGATGGTCCGGTGACGGTCGTGCTCGAGTAGTTTAGGCTTAACCTCCGGTCGGCTTCGCCCTACCCCTCTGCTTCTGCCATGCTCTCCGTCCGCATCATCCCCTGTCTCGACGTCCACGGCGGCCGCGTGGTCAAGGGCGTGAAGTTCGAGGAGCTGCGGGACGCCGGCGATCCCGTCGCAGTCGCCGCGGCCTACGAGAAGCAAGGCGCTGACGAGCTCGTCTTCCTCGACATCACCGCTTCGAGCGACGAACGCCGCACGATGGTCGACGTCGTCGAACGGACGGCCGACCAGGTCTTCATGCCACTCACCGTCGGCGGTGGCCTCCGCTCCGTCGAAGACATCCGCACGATGCTCAACGCCGGCGCGGACAAGGTCTCCCTCAACACTTCGGCCATCAAGGATCCCGCCTTGGTCAAGGAAGCCGCCCGCAAGTTCGGCAGCCAATGTATCGTGGTCGCGATCGACGCGAAGAACGTCGGTCCGGGTAAGTGGGAAGTATTCACGCATGGTGGCCGCAACCCGACCGGCCTCGACGCCATCGCATGGGCCAAGCAGGCCCACTCCCTTGGCGCCGGTGAGATCCTGCTCACCAGCATGGATCGCGACGGCACGGCCGCCGGTTACGACATCCCCCTGAACCACGCCGTCTCCTCGGCCGTGGAAGTCCCCGTCATCGCCTCGGGCGGCGCGGGCAACCTCGACCATATGGCCGATGTCCTGAAGCAAGGCGGCGCCAGCGCGGTGCTCGCCGCGAGCATCTTCCATTTCGGCACCTACACCGTCCGTCAGGCCAAGGAGCACTTGCGTGCCGCCGGCCTGCCCGTCCGTCTTTAAGCGCTGGTCGGCGGGACCGCCTTCGGCATCACCAGGATCTTGTCCAGGCGATGGCCGTCCATGTCGACGACCTCGAAGATATGGCCCAAGGCCTCGACCCGGTCGCCCTCGTTCGGGATGCGACCGAGGGTGCGCATGATGAAGCCGGAGATGGCGGTGAAGCGTCCGGTACCTTCGCCCGGGAAACGGCCGACGATGCCCGTAGCCTCGCGGAAATCATCGAGGGTCACGATGGCATCGACGATCCAACTGCCGTCTTCGCGCCGACGGATCGGCTTCGGCTGGGCGACGGGCGAGCCTTCGTTCGGGAGTTCGCCGACGACGGATTCGAGGACGTCATTCAGCGAGACGACGCCCCGGACCCGTCCGAATTCGTCGGTCACGAGGGCGATGTGGATCTTGTCCTTGCGGAACTTCTCGAGCAACTGGGTGCCGGTGCACTGCGGCGGCACGGTCGGCGGTTCGGTCAGCAGGTCCTTGATGGAGGCGCTGCCGGCCAAGGAAAGGTTCGCCCAGAGGCGCTTCACGGAGACCACGCCGAGCGGACGGTCCGGCGAGCCACGGAAGACCGGGAACCAAGTGTGGCCCGAGGCGACGACCTTACGCCAGTTAACCTCGTCGGTATCGTCTAGGTTGAGCCAGACGACCCGGTTGCTCGGCGTCATCAGACGTTCCGCAGTGACAAGGTCCAGCGACAACGCGCCGTGCACCATGCGATGCTCAGCGGCATGCAGGACGCCGGAGGCCATGCCCTGGTCGACCATCATGCGCAGCTCGTCTTCGGACATCGTGTCCTCGGGCGTGCGTTTCCGACCGAAGAGACGCAGGATGATGTCGGCGAAAAAGCCGAGCGTGCTCACCAGCGGAGAAGCCAGCAGGGACACCAGCATCATCGGGCGGGACAGCAGGACCGCCAACCCCTCGGGATCCGAGAGACCCAGACGCTTAGGAACGATTTCAGCGCAGATGATCGTGAGGGATCCGATCACGAAGGAGACACCCATCCGGGAAAGGTTGGCGGCGTTATCGTGCAGCCAGGTGAACGAACTGGCCTGAAGATGAGGCTCCAAGGCGGCCGCGATAGGCGCCCCGCCGAAGGTAGCGGCGATGATGCTGCCGAAGGTCAGACCGACCTGGACGGTCGAGAGGAACTTGGAAGGGTTCGCGAGCAGCTCCAGGGCCGCCTTGGCGCCCTTGCTGCCATCTTCGGCCAGACGGGTCAGGCGACGACGGTTGGACGACACCAGCGCCATTTCCGAGAGCTCGAAAACGCCGATGGTCACCCAGCAGGCCAATATGACGAATAATTCCACGAAAACAGGGCTACGGACTCCCCTGAAGACAGTCAAATCCGCTTGTTCACCCCCACCCTAAGCCTAGGTTAAACCCTCAATGGCGACTCATTTCGAGGCAATCATCGTCGGCAGCGGCATCGGGGGGCTGAGTTTCGCCCTTAACCTGGCCGAGCGCGGACATGCCGTCGCCATCGTGACGAAGAAGACCAGCTCCGAGTCGAATACGAACTGGGCCCAAGGCGGCATCGCTTGTGTGACCGATCAGACGGACGACTTCGCCAGCCACGTGCAGGACACGCTGACCGCCGGCGACGGACTCTGCGATCTCGCGGCGGTCCGCCACATCATCGAAGCCGGCCCGGCCCGGGTCGCCGAACTCATCGCCTGGGGCGTGCAGTTCGAGAACGGCGCCGACGGACGGCCTGACCTCGGTCGCGAAGGCGGCCACTCGAAGCGACGCATCCTCCATGCGCGCGACATGACCGGCCGCGCCATCGAATCGGCGCTCCTTAGGGCCATCGCTCGATCACCTAAGGTGAAGATGCTGGAGCACCATCTCGCGATCGACCTGATCACGCGCGCCAAGCTGGGCCTCTGCCCGGTCGGAGCCAACGAAGACCGCGTGCTCGGCCTGCACGTACTCAACACGAAGGGCGGGCGCGTCGAGACCCTCTCCGCTGCTACCGTGGTGCTGGCGACCGGCGGCACCGGCCAGGTCTACCAGTTCACCACTAATCCTGACATCGCCACGGGCGACGGCATCGCGATGGCCTATCGCGCGGGTGCGGAAGTCCGTGACATGGAGATGGTGCAATTCCATCCGACGGCCCTGAAGGCCCCGGACGGCGGCCGCGCCTTGATCTCCGAAGCCGTGCGCGGCGAAGGCGCGATCCTGCGCGACCTTTCCTTGCGGGCGTTCATGAAGGACTTCCACCCGCTCGGCGACCTCGCCCCGCGTGACATCGTCGCCCGCGCGATCGATTCCGTGATGAAGAAGGATGGCGCACCTCACGTCCTGCTGGACGCCACGCAAGTCGCCAAGGGACACCTGCCCGAACGTTTCCCGCACATCTACGAGACCTGCCGCAAGGCGGGTTTCGACCTCGCGACCGAGCCCGTGCCCGTCGTGCCCGCCGCCCATTACCTCTGCGGCGGCGTCGCCACCGACCTGAAGGGTCAGACCACCTTGGCGGGTCTCTTCGCCGTCGGCGAAGTCGCCTGTACCGGCCTGCACGGGGCCAATCGCCTGGCCTCCAACTCGCTGCTCGAAGCGGTCGTCCTGGCCCATGACGGCGCCGCCGCGGCCCACGAAGAGATCCTTCGGTCGACGCCGCCCGCCGCCGCCTTGCCTGCCTGGATCGACGGCCCGGCCGGCGACCCCGACGAACGCGTCGTGCTCACCCACAACTGGGACGAGCTCCGCCGTACGATGTGGGATTATGTCGGCATCGTCCGTTCGACGAAGCGACTGCAGCGAGCCCGCACCCGCATCGGCACCTTGTCCGACGAAGTCCGCGAGTACTACTGGAATTTCCGCGTCGAACCTCGCCTCCTGGAACTGCGCAATCTGATCCAAGTCGCGGAACTCATCATCGACTGCGCGCTGCAGCGCCGGGAAAGCCGCGGCCTGCACTTCACCCTCGATTATCCGGCGAAGCTGGCCGAAGCCCGGCACACTTCCGTCCGTCGCCCGCTCAGCCGCGCATGAAGATCGCCATTGTCGGAACCGGTGCCCTCGGGGGTTGGTATGCCGGCCTGCTGGCCGAAGCGGGCCATGAGGTCCATTGCCTCGCCCGCAGTGACCATGAGGCGATCAACCGTGACGGCCTGAAGCTCCGAAACAAAGGCACGCAACGCGTCGTCCGCGTCGCCTCGGCTACGCCTGAAGCCGACTCGATCGGGCCGTGCGACCTCGTCGTGGTGACGCTAAAGTCCACCTCCAACGCAGCCCTGCCCGGATTGCTCGGACCTTTGCTCGGTCCGGCCACCCTCGTCGTAACCCTCCAGAACGGGATGGGTAACGTCGAAGCGCTCGCGCGACTCCTACCTGCCGAACGGATCGTGGCCGGGCTCTGCTTCGTCTGCATCAACCGGCTGGCTCCGACCGTCATCGACACCACGCTCGCCGGTTATGTGCGCATGGCGGCGGCGGTCGGCCCGATCAATCCCGCCGTCGAACGCTGCGTCGCGGTCTTCGCCGCTGCCGGGGTCGACTGTCAGGCCGAGGCCTCCCTGGAAGCGGTGCTGTGGAAGAAACTCTGCTGGAACATCCCCTTCAACGGACTCGCCATCGCCGGAGGCAGCATCACGACGGACCTCATCCTCGCCGACCCATCGCTCAACGACCGGGCCTATCGCCTGATGAAAGAAGTCCAAGCAGCGGCCGCCGCCCGCGGACATGGTTTCGAGGACACCCATATCAAGCGTCAGTTCGTCGTCACCGTCGGCATGGGTCCTTATCGTCCTTCAAGCCTCATCGATTTCGTCGAAGGCCGGGACGTCGAAGTCGAAGGCATCTGGGGCGAACCGTTACGACGTGGGCTTGCCGCCGGCGTGGCGATGCCGGAGACGCAGAGGCTTGTCGACGACATCAAGGCTCGCCTGGCCGCCAGGCCTGAAACGTCTCAACGGCCGTAAGGCGGGCGACCCAGTGCGGTCAGCTTTGAACCGACGTCCTCACGGACGCGATCCTGGCTCATGAAATTGACCGGCGTGCCCGGGACTACTTGGGTCGAGAAGAGCACTCCGCCGGCACGCGCCCGGAGCACCAAGCTAAGGCCGACGACCTGACGTGGTGACGCGAGTCCGTCCGCCGCGATCTCCCAACGCCCCTCGAGGGTGGCATCCGCCTCCGCCTCTTCGGGGGCGGCGCGATACCCCATGGCCTCCAGCCGACGCACGGCGGCGTCATGGGCGACCTCTCCGCATCGGCGTAGCTCGTCGCTGGTCGCTCCGGTGGCCTCGCGGACATAGATGCTCCGGACCTCAGTGGGCGCCACGCCCTGCTCCGACATGGGGACACATCCTGCCCAAAGCAGCGTCAAGGCCAGCAATAGGCAGTGCCAGTAGGGTCCCGTGCGGTGCATAACTTGTTTATTACCCGTTCTCGCCCCACGTCCAGCAGGGACATGATGGGACGGGTTGACCTTTGCGCCTCGCGGGGGTCACCTCTCCCTCCATGGCCCGAGTCCAAGCCGTCACGTTCGACCTCGCAGGCACCCTGCTCTTCCCGCACCCGTCGGTGGGCGCGGTGTACGCCGCGTGCGCCAAAGTCCATGGCGTCGAAATCGAAGCCGCCGTCCTGGATGCGGCCTTCCCGCTGGCTTTCAAAGGCGGTCCGAAGAACGCCAAGCCGGAGGTCTTCTGGCGGGAAGTCGTCCAACGCTGCTTCGGGCCCGCGCTCCCCTCGTCGAAGACCGAGTTGGTCTTCCAGTCCTGCTGGGAAGCGTTCGCGAAACCCGAAGCCTGGCGGCTCGCGACAGGAACGCTTCAGGCAATCTCGGCGATTCGCTTCCTGGGCGTCCGCGTCGGCGTGCTTTCGAACGCGGACGCACGTATGCGTAAGGTCCTCGAAGGACACGGGCTCATGAAGCATCTCGACGGCGTCTTCCTTTCGGAGGAGACCGGCTACGCGAAGCCCGATGCCCGGGCGTTCGGACAGGCGGCGCGCGCCTTGGGCGGCGCGGTCTCCGGCCTGGTACATTTCGGCGACAGCCCGACCGAGGACGGCGAAGGCGCCCGCGATGCCGGTGCGACCGGCGTGGTGGTGGGCGGAGCGCATGCTCCGGAGCGTTGCCTGCGCAACGAACGCATCTCCGAGGCTCCCTACGCCGTGCGCGCCCTGCTCACCGAAGGAAAACTCAAAGGCAAGTTCTCGCGGACCGTCCAGAACCTGCTCGCCAACCTGCGCGGCCTGCCGGAAGACCGCGGACGTTCCAGCGACCGCCCGCTCAAGACCATCGATGATGCGGTGCAGGATGCCTTCAAGAAGCTACGCCTGGACAAGCCCGTCCCCGAGACGGCGATCGTCGCGCACTGGCTGGAGCTCCTGCCGCTGAAGCTGGCGAAACGGTCGGCCCCGCTCCGCGTGCTCGAGGGCGGCAAACTCGTCGTGCAGTGCGAGAATTCCGTCATCAAGTCCGAGATCCGCTTCCACGAGCGCGCCATGCTGGCGAAGATCAGGCTCCTGCGCGGCTGCCAGGACGTCCGCGCGATCAGCTTCGTCAACGCCTGATCAGTTCGACTTCGGCTCGTACGGGCGCTGGAAGACGTCCTTGAAGTCGTAGACGTCCTTGAAGTCTTCGAGGTTATCTTCCTCGGAGCGGCCGAACAGACCGGTCTCGATGATGTTGAAGACCACGTTGCCGACGTCGACGGACTTACGCAGGCCCCAGTTGTGGAGCAAGGGATAGGACATCGGGCCGTAGGTCTCGAGCACGTGCTGACGGAAACCTTCGAGCAGCTGCGGGCCGGAGACATGCCGGTTCACGATGCTCTTCCCCTTCTTGGGTTCGCCGTGGACGATTTTCTGGGCGTGGTCGAGGCCGAGACGCACGACGTCGTAGGCCTGCGGCTGATAACGGGGATCCTTCAGACGGATGAGGCGGACAGCTTCGTCGAAATCCATGGTCAGAGCTTGGCGAGTTCGGCGAGCAGGCGGGCGTTCTGGGCTTCGGTGCCGACGGTGAGGCGGAGCCAGCCCGTCATGCCGTAACCGCGGAGCGGACGGACGATGACGCCTGCCTTCTGCAAGGTCGTGAAGGCCTCTTCGGCCTTAGGAATCTGCGCCGCCAGGAAGTTGGCCTTGCCGTCGATGAAAGCGAAGCCGAGCTGCTTGAGGCCGGCCGAGAGCTGGGCGATGCCGGCGGCGTTGACCTCGCGGGTACGGCGCACGAAAGCATCGTCGTCGAGGGCGGCCTCGGCGGCGGCCAAGGCCGGCAGGTTGACGTTGAAGGGCTGGCGGACGCGGTTGAGCAGTCCGCAGACTTCGGTCGAACCCAGCAGGTAACCGACGCGCAGGCCGGCGAGACCGTAGGCTTTGGAGAAAGTGCGGGACAGGACGACTTTGCGGCCGGACTTCATCAGCGGTCGCAGATCGGCCGAAGCCTCGAGGTATTCCGTGTAGGCTTCGTCGAGGCAGAAGATGACGTCTTCAGGCAGCGAGGCGGCGAAAGCCAGGATGTCCGCCGGATCGTCCGTGCCGCCGGTCGGATTGTTGGGACTGGCCAGGAAGACGATGCGGGTCTTGGGCGTGACCGCGGCGCGCATGGCCTTCAGGTCATGACGATAACCGGGCATCGGCACTTCCACCGGAGTGGCGCCGAAGAGCATCGTGGCGAGCTTGTAGACGATGAACGCCTGGGAGCCGAAGACGACCTCGTCGCCGGGGCGGAGGAAAGCCTGGGCGAGCAGGATCATCACCTCGTTGGAACCGTTGCCGATGACGAAGTTGCCGGGCTCGAGCGCCCACTTCTTCGCGAGTTTCTCCCGCAGGAAAGTGCAGCCGCCGTCCGGGTAGAGGTGACAGTTATCGAGAGCCTTGTGGGCGGCGGCCAGACCCAAGGGCGACGGGCCCAGAGGGTTCTCGTTGGAAGCGAGCTTGATGACCGCGGAAGGGTCGAGGCCGAACTCACGGGCGACGACTTCGATGGGCCGGCCAGCCTCGTAGACGGGCTGGGTCAGCACAGGGCGATTGGCGAGGTCGGCGTAGGTGGCCATGCGTAGGACACTCATGAGGGAGAATCCCCTCAAGGCAAGCGTCCGCATGACGCCTCCCCGCTTGCCAGCGAGGGGGACGGCAGGTAGACGAACGCGCATGAAGATCATCGTCACCGGTGCCTCGGGATTCCTCGGCCGCGAAGTCTGCCTCGCCGCCCTGCGTCGCGGCCACGAGGTGCTGGCGTTGGGCGGCTCCCGCGCCCCCGTGGTGCCCGGCGTGGCGCAGGCCCGGGCCTTCGATCTGTGCTCCGAAGCGGCCCTTGAAGCCCTCGTGCTCGAAGAGTTCCCGCACGCCGTCGTGCATTGCGCCGCCTTTCCGACGATCGAAGCCTGCCAGGCCGATCCCGCCCGAGCCCAGTTACTCAATGCCGAAGTCCCGAAGAAGCTCGCGCAACTCTGTTTCCACCTGGGCGCGAAGCTCGTCCACCTTTCCACCGACACCGTCTTCGACGGAGTCGCCGGCTCCTATCAGCATACCGACCACCCCAAGCCGCTCAATCTTTACGGCGAGACCAAAGCGGCCGCCGAAGTCGAAGTGCTGCGCTTCGGCCGCGAGCACGCCGCCGTCCTGCGCACCTCACCGATCATCGGCAACTCCGTCAGCGGTGACCGCGGTCTGCATGAACGGCTCTTCGTCTCCTGGAAAGAAGGCCGCCCCACTTCCCTTTTCACCGATGAGATCCGCCAGCCGGTCGAAGTCTCGAATCTCGCGGACGTGACGATCGAACTCTGCGAACGGAATAACCTATCGGGCCTTTACCATTGGGCGGGCACCGAAGCCATGAGTCGTCATGAGATCGGCGTCCGCATCGCCCGTCACTTCGGTTTGGATGCCGACAGCCTGGTGCGCCCGATCACCCGGGCGGAAGTCCCGGCCGCCGCCGCCCGTCCGCGCGACCTCAGCCTCAGGTTGCACCCCCTCGCCGGCAAGCTACGCACCCAGGCCCAGTCCTTTGAAGACCAATTGGCGCAACTGCGCGTGCCTCGGGGAAGCGAAAACTGGTACGAACAGGTCACTGGCCGAAAGGTCGTGCGTCGTCTCGAAAAGGGCATAGACTTCTAAGGATGGATGTCCTGCCCCGCCAAGCCGCCGACGCCGTCGTGAACATGGCGGCCGACCAGATGCTCCTTGAGCACTACCCTGCGCCTGACCGCGTCCGCTTCCGTGCCTTCGCCTGGTCGGAACCCAGCTATACCTTCGGCGTTTCTCAGGCATGGGCCAAATACCGCGCCCTGGTCCCGGCGAACTTTCCACTGGTCCGACGCTGCACCGGCGGCGGCCTCGTCTCGCACCTCGACGATTGGACCTTCGCGCTGGTCATCCCGCCCGCTCATCCGCTTTTCAAAGCCGACGCGATGGCGACTTACGCCGCGGTCCACGAAGCGCTTCTTGCCGCCTTGCTCGCCCAAGGCCAGCCGGTGAAACTTTCCCCCGTTCCGGAAGGCCAGCGCGAGTTCCAAGCACCTGACGCCTGTGCGCAGCGCGCCGAACCCAACGACCTCGTCAGATCCGACGATGGCCGCAAGGTCGCGGGCGCCGCGCAGAAGCGTAACCGGCACGGCTTGCTCATCGAAGGCTATGTGTGGAAGCCGTTCCTGACGGGTTGCGACTGGCTCCGCTTCGAAAAGGATTTCGTCACGCAGCTAGGTCGCATCCTCCAGAGCGCGCCGGTCGACGTCGCGGAACCGACTTACGACCAGTTCGACCACGAGGGCACTTGGGCCAAGTTCGCCTCGAAGGAGTGGAACCAGCGGATCTAAGCGAACAGGTCTAATTCCGGACCCGCTTCCTTGCCCGTCGGCTTAGCCGGAGGAGCCTTCTTGGGCGTAACCGAGCCCTGGACCTGCGCCGAGGCTGACGAGGCCTTGGCGGGCAAGCCAGACCCCGCCTCCAGGCCACCGAGGATCTCGCGGGCACGCTGGACGACGGCCGGAGGCATGCCGGCGAGGCGGGCGACCTGGATACCGTAGGAACGGTCCGCCGCCCCAGGCACGACCCGACGGACGAAGACGATCTCATCCTGCCACTCCTTGACCGCGACGGACCAGTTGCGCAGCCGCGGGCGGTCCGCGGCCAGCTTGGTGAGTTCGTGATAATGGGTGGCGAAGAGCGTGCGAGGACCGGCGGAACCTTCCCCGTGGAGATGTTCGGCGACGGCCCAGGCGATGCTGATGCCGTCGTAAGTGCTCGTGCCACGTCCGATCTCATCGAGGACGACGAGCGAACGGGCGGTCGCATTGTTGAGGATGTTGGCGGTCTCGTTCATCTCGACCATGAACGTCGAGTTGCCGCGCGAAAGCTCATCGGACGCGCCGACGCGACAGAAGATACGGTCGACGAGACCGATGCGGGCCTTGGTGGCCGGGACCCAGCAACCGAGATGCGCCAGCAATGCGATGAGCGCCACCTGCCGGATATACGTCGACTTACCCGCCATGTTTGGACCGGTCAGCAACGCGATCTGCTCGCCGGAACCGGCGAGACGGGTGTCGTTCGGCACGAAAGACCCGGCCCCGGGACGAGCCTGCAGCATGCGTTCGACGACGGGATGACGCCCCTGCTCTACTTCGAGGACGTCGGAATCATCGACGACCGGCTGACACCAGTTGGCTTCGCGGGCCAGATCGGCCCAACCGCGCAGGACATCGACTTCGGCGACGACAAGGGCCGTGGCGAGCAATGCTTCGGTGCGGGCGACGACCTCCGCCAGCAAGGCTTGGAAAAGTTCGGTCTCCCGGGCGAGCGCTTGCTCGTCGGCGCGGAGGACCTCGCGTTCCTTGGCGCGGAGCTCCTCGGTGGTGAAGCGCTCGGCGTTCACCATGGTCTGCTTGCGGATATAGTCCGCCGGGACGGAGGCCAAGTTGGCCTTGGTGATCTCGATGGCGTAACCGAAGGCGCCGTTGTAACGGACCTTAAGGGACTTGATGCCGGTGCGATTCTGCTCGTTGCGCTCGAAATCGGCGATCCAGCCCTTGCTGTCCGAAGCGAGCGAGCGAAGGCGGTCGAGTTCCGCGTCGAAGCCGGCGCGCAAGGCTCCCCCTTCGGTCAGGTCGACCGGGAGTTCGTCGCCGAGCGCAGTTTCCAGACGAGCCAACAGGGCCGGCTCGGTTTCGATACGCACGGCCAACGCGGCGAGCGTACCTCCGGGTAAGGCCTGCAGCTCTTCGCGCAAAGGAGGCAGCGAACGCAACGTATCGCGGATGCCGCCGAGCTCGCGGGGGTTACGCAGACGATTCTGCAGACGGGCGAGGATGCGGGCGAGGTCGCGGACACCGCGCAAAGCTTCGGCGACGCGTGAAGCCGCTCCGGGATGCCGGACGAATTCACCGACGGCGGACTGACGACGGCTGATGAGCCCTAGGTCAGTGGACGGTTCGGCGAGCCACAAGGCCAAGAGACGCGCCCCCGCGGGAGTTTCCGTCCGGTCGATCGTCTCGAGCAACGAACCTTCGCGGGCGCCACCCGAAGCCGCGAACAGCTCCAGGTTGCGCGATGAGGCGGCGTCCAGGAGGACCGAGTCGCCGAGCTTGGTCTCGATCAGGCGGAACAGGTTCTTCGGACGATCGCACAGCGAGTCGGTGACGTAGCCCAGCACCGCGCCAGCGGCGCCGAGAGCGGGATGTTCGTCGGTCAGACCGAAGCCGGCCAGTCCGTGGACGGAGAGCGTCTGCGCGACGAGGCGGGCGCCGGCAGCACCGTCGAAGTTCCAGCCCGGCAGGCGGGAGATCGCCCTGCCCTGCAGGAAGACTTCCAGGGCTTCGCGATCGGCCGCGGACGGCTCGAGGCCTTCGGGCAGGATGATTTCACGGGGCGAGACCGAATGAAGCAACGGAAGCAGCCGCGAAGGGCTGCTATCGGAAGCCAGCCGGAAATCGGCCGTCGAGACGTCAAGCCAAGCGGCATGCCAGCCTTGCTTGTCCCAGCAGAGGGCGGCCAGGTAGTTACCGCGACGTGAATCGAGCTGAGAATCCTCCAGCGCCGTCCCGGGAGTCAGGATGCGGGTGAGGCCGCGTCGCACCAGCTTACCGGCGACGGGGGCTTCGAGCTGGTCGCAGATCGCGACCTTCCAGCCAGCGGCCAGGAGCCGATTCACGTAAGCCGGGGCGGCGTGGTGCGGGAGTCCGGCCATCGGCGTCTCATGGCGCTTCGTGAGCGTCAGACCGAGCACCTTGGCGGCGACCTCGGCGTCGTGGCCGAAGACCTCGTAGAAATCGCCGAGGCGGAAAAGCAGGATCGTGCCTTCAGCGAGTTTCTCACGGAACTCACGGTACTGCCGCTGCATCGGGGTTTCCTTCTCCACGCAAAGAAGCGAAAGCCCCGGGAGGGTCTCCGCAAGTGCGGACTACCGGCCCCGGCCCGGACGGACCGGGAAGTTGCTCACATCAGCTGGGCGGCGAGTTCGGACAAGGCGCTGCGGACCCCGCTGAGCAGGCGGACGTTCGCCGTGATGGCGTGGCCCTTCATGCGCTCGTGGGTATGGATGAGTCCGTTGGACTTGCCGTCGAGATAAGGCGTGTCGACCTGGTCGAGGTCACCGATGAGGACGACCTTGGAGCCTTCCCCGATGCGGGTGATGACCGTCTTCGCCTCGTGCGGGGTCATGTTCTGGGCTTCGTCCACGATCATGAAGGCGTGGCCGATCGAACGACCACGGATGAAGGTCATCGCCTCGATCTCGATGAGGCCGGAGTCGATGAGCCACTGGTAAGGCTTGCGCGGCTGGTTAATCGCTTGGAACTGGGAGCCGAAGATCGGCTGGGGCGTCTTCATCGCCTGAGCCTTCTTCTGGCGGCGCTGCGTATCGGTGGCGACGGCTTCCTTCGCCGTCGGGGTCGCGGCGGCGTTGCCGTTCTTCGAGAAGAGCACCTCAAGGTTGTCGAAGTACGGCTGGATGTAAGGCGAGAGTTTCTCTTCCTTGGAGCCAGGCAAAGCGCCGATATCTTTGCCGATCTGCACGACCGGACGCGAGACGTAGAGTTTCTTATAAGGAGAGAAGTCGCTGAGCACCTGGGACAGCGCGGCGGCGATGGAGAGGAAGGTCTTACCGGTGCCGGCGCGACCGAAGCAGGTGACCAGGCGGATCTCCGGGTTCAGCAAGGCGTCCAGGAAGATCCATTGCTCGAAGTTCTTCGGGATGACGCGCATGCCACGAGGCATCTGCAGGCCCTTGCGGGCGCCGCTGTCCGACGACATGAACTCGCGGTAGAGACCCAGCGGGACGAAGGCGCCTTCGCCGAGGTGGCGGGCGGGTTCGCTCCAGGAGTCCGAAGTGAACATCACGTATTCGTTGATGAGCAGCGGCGGCTCTTCCTTCACCTTCACCTGCACCTGGCCGAGCTCCCGGAAATCGCGCATCGCGGCCGCGGTGACCTTGATCGTGCGGTAGTCGCCGACGTCGCTGGTCTCGACGCGGTCGTTGCGGTAATCTTGGACCTCCAAGCCGAGGGCCTGCGCCTTGAGCGCCATGCAGGCGTCCTTGGTGACGAGGATGACCTGACCCTTGGAAGTGTCGCGGAGATAGATCGCGGACGCGATGATGCGGTGATCCGGCGCGTCGACCTGCATGAAGACCGCGCGGAGGCGTTCGGACTTCGGGCCGCTGAAGTGGTCGCGGATCAGCGCCTCATTGATCACGATGCGCAGTTCGCCGCCGTCGCGGAGATCCGCGTGGAGCGTGCCCGGCTTGGAGGGGTCGCCATCGACGATGTCCTTCAGGGAGCGATTCTCGAAGAGCGCCCGGATAGCCCGGTTCACGCGGCGCGCGCTGGCGCCGAGCTGACCTTGCTGGGTCTTCAGACGATCGAGCTCGGACAAGACCTCGACAGGCACGGCGACGATGTGCTCATCGAACTTGAACAGGGACTCGGGATCGTGAATCAGTACGTTGGTGTCCAGGACGTAAGTCTTTTTCACGTCCTTGATAGTGTCCCGTCGCCGAGGGCGGGCAATCCGTAAAAACTTATTTCGGCGGCTCGATAGCGCGGAGGTAATCCCAGCTATAGATGCCGGTGCGGTGTCCGTCGCTGAACTCGAAACTCACCGCATAATTACCCACGCGACTCATTCCTGTCACCGTCACGCCGGGGAACCGACGGGGTCCGTCGCCGCCCCAGCGCTGGCCGAGGATGTCCACCTCCCCCATGTTCTCCGCACTCGGGGAAAGTTCCCGCAGGAGCTCCGCCCGCAGGCACTGCTCATGTCCGTCCTCCCAGGTGAGGGCGACGAAGTCCCCGATGATCTGTAGGTCGCGTGGCGGCCGCATGGGACGAAAGTGGACGGGTCGAGGGCGAGCGCAAGCGGGTACGTGTCGGACGACCTTGACTCCGTGCCGCCGCTGACGACCCTGCCCTCTATTATGGCAGGCGTAGGCAAACTCCTCAAACAAGCCCAGAAGATGCAGCGTGGCATCGCCGAGGCTCAGCAGCAGCTTTCGGCCGAAAGGCTGGAAGTCTCCCACGGCGGCGGCGCGATCCGTGTGACGGTCGACGGCCATGGACTCGTCCACGGTCTGGCGATCGACCCCGAGTTCCTCAAGGAAGAGAAGACCGTGGTCGAACAAGCCCTCGTGCTCGCCCTCCAGGAAGCCTCGGCCAAGGCCCGCGCCCTGCACGAGGCCACGATGTCGAAGGCCACGGCCGGATTCTCCCTCCCGGGGATGTGATCGCCCGTGACCCCTTCCTTCGACAAGGTCCGCCAGCTCCTCAAGATGCTCCCCGGCATGGGGCATCGCTCCGCCGAACGCCTCGCCCTGCACTTGCTGGTCGAGCGCCCTGGCAAACTTGCGCCCCTGCTCGAATCGTTGCAGTCCGCGGCTGCGGCCGTCCGGCGTTGTGGTCGTTGCGGCAGCCTCGCCGAAACGGAACTCTGCCCGGTCTGTCAGGACGTCAAGCGCGACCCCGCCGCCGTCTGCGTGGTCGAACAAGTCCCTGACCTGATGGCCATCGAGCGCTCCTCGGCTTATCGTGGCACCTACCACGTCCTGCACGGCCGCCTGTCGCCGATCAACGGCGTCGGTCCGGATCAGCTCAACCTCGCGACGTTCGAGCAACGCCTGAAGGACGAACCCATCACCGAGGTCGTCCTCGCGCTGGGTAATGACATCGAAGGCGAAGCCACCTGCCACTACATCACCGAAGCGATCCAAGCGATCCGTCCGAGCATCAAGGTCTCGCGAATCGGTTTCGGCCTACCGAGCGGCAGCGGCCTGACTTTCGCCGACCCCGCCACGCTCCGGAGCGCCTTGGAGGGTCGTCGCGATGTCGCCAACTGATCTGCTGGCCTACCCGGAGTCCGCCGAAGCCTTCTGGATCGGTCAGGCTGAGCTGGCCGCGGAACGCGTCGGTGACGAAGCCCTCGAACGCATGACGCCGGCGGTGGCGCATCTTTCCGACCTTTTCACGACCGAGAGGCCCGACCGTAAGTTCCCGGACTACTTCGCCGATCCGCGTCTGCTCGCGGCTTACGGGATCTTCTTCCTCCCCCAAAGTTTTACCCGCACCTCCTTCGCGCTGGCCCAGATCTGCGGTCTCCGCGGCTGGCGACCCTCGACGGCCGCCCCAGCGATCCTCGACCTCGGTTGCGGACCAGGCTCCTGCGGCGTCGCCGTGGCGCATCGCCTGCGTCAGCTAGGCATCGGCGGCATCCAGCTGACCGGCGTCGACAAATCGCCGAGCGCGCTGGCGGCGATGGAATCCTTCGGCCGAGATGTCCTCGGAGCGGACGCCGCCGTCCGCACACGCATCGGCGACGCGGCCCGACCGGACACCTGGCCGGAAGGACGCTTCGACCTGATCGTCGCGGGCTTCGTGTTGAACGAGATGCCGCAGCTGGATGCCCCCGCCCTGCTCCGCTGGTTCGGGGAACTCAAGGCCCGGCTGGCTCCGGGCGGCCTGATCCTGATCCTCGAGCCCGCCTTACGCATCACGTCCGAACGCCTGCAGCGTCTGAGCGATGAGATCGCGGGCGGCGAGATGACCCGCATCGCGCCGGAGCTCGACGCGCTGCCGGATCCGCAGCTCGGCGCCGGCGAACACTGGAGCCACGAGACCCGCGCCTGGGAAGCCCCTGCGTCGACCGAGTTCGTCAACCGTCACCTTCATCGTGACCTGCGGGAAGTCCGGTTTTCCTTCGCGGCTTTTTCCGCGGCGTCTTTGACCCCGCTGCCGCCCGGCCTGGCCCGACTCATCTCCGACGTCCAGATCATCAAAGGTCTGCTCCGCTTCATCACCATCCGGGAAGGCCGCATCGAATCCGTCGAAGTCCCGACCCGTGGGCTGTCGAAACATGAGGTCAAGAAACTTGCCGCCCGGTTCGGGCGAGGCGACATCGTCCGCCACCCTCATCCGGCGGCACCCAAGCTCCGCTTGGCGAATCATGAGGAATTAGAGGTCTTTTGGACGCCGACCGGCCCCTGAGCACCATATTGTAACATTCTCGGCAGGGCATTTGTTTGCCTGCCCTGAATCCGCGGAACCTAATGGAGTCATCTGCGTCGGCTTACGTCGCAGGCCCATCACACTCTCCATGTTCAACCGCGAACTTAGCTGGCTCAGTTTTGACCGAAGGGTCCTCGAACTCGCCGAAGACGAAAGCATCCCGCTGCTCGAACGCGTCCGCTTCCTCTCGATCGCCAGCTCCAACCTGGACGAGTTCTTCGAGATCCGCGTGGCCGGCATCATGCAGCAGGAGGAGTCCGCGAGCCACCCCGCCACCCGTGAGTTCCTGACCGAAGTCCTCGCCAAGGCCCGCTCGCTCGTGGACGCCGAACAGGCTTGCTGGAAGAACCAGCTCCTGCCGGCGCTCGCCGCCCAAGGCATCGTCTTCAAATCGCGCGAACAACTCAACGAGGCCGACCGGGCCGAACTCTCCCCCCGGTTCGACAGCGACATCTTCTCCGCGCTCACGCCGCTGGCGATCGACCCTTCCCACCCGTTCCCCGTCCTCACGAACAAAGGGCTCTACCTGCTGGTGCTGCTGCGAGATCAGGCGGACGGCGAGATCCGCCGCGCGGTCGTGCCGGTGCCGCGCGTCCTTCCCCGCGTGCTGACCGTCGGTCAAGGCTCCGCCCAGGCCTACACGCTGCTCAGCCACGTCATCCAGCTGTTCATCCATCGCCTCTTCCCGGGGCTCGAGCTCCAAGGCTCGTGGGCTTTCCGCATCACGCGTAACAGCGACCTTTACGTCGACGAAGAAGAAGCGGGCAACCTCCTCGAAGCCATCGAAGAAGAGATCCGCAACCTGCGCAAAGGCGCGCCGGTGCGGCTCGAGATCGAAGCCGACGTCCCCGAGGGCGAGATGCGCTGGCTTCTGCAGTCGATCGGACTCTCGGCGGACAACGCCTTCCGGGTCGCCGGCCCGGTGAACCTGCTCCGACTCGGCAGCCTCATCGACCTGATCCCGCGTCCTGACCTGCTCTATCCGACGTTCGTGCCCGCATTGCCGCCCGAGTGCGTCGATCCGGCGAAGCTCTACGCGCGCATCGCCCAGCAGGACCTGCTCCTGCACCACCCTTACGAATCCTTCACGCCCGTCGTCGACTTCATCCGCCAGGCCGCCAAAGACGAAAGCGTCGTCGCCATCAAGCTCACGCTCTACCGGACCAGCGGCGACTCCCCCGTCGTCGAAGCCCTCAAGGAGGCTGCCCGCAACGGCAAGCAGGTCACGGCCTTGGTCGAACTCCGCGCCCGCTTCGACGAACTCAATAACATCGAATGGGCCCGCCAGCTCGAGGAAGCCGGTGCGCACGTCGTCTACGGCCTCGCGGGACTGAAGACGCACTGCAAAGCCTGCCTCGTCATCCGCCAGGAAAAGGGCGGACTGCGCCGTTACGCCCACCTGGGTACCGGTAACTACAACCCCCGGACCGCTCGCGTCTACACGGACTTCTCGCTCTTCACCGCGGACGCCGAGGTGACGGCCGATGTCGGCCTGCTCTTCAACGTCCTGACCGGCAACCTCAGCCGGCCCAAGTTCAAGCACCTGCTCGTGGCGCCCTTCGATCTCGCCCGACGCATCGTCGAGCTCATCGACGCCGAAGCCTCGGCCGCGAAGGCCGGACGCAAGGCGACGATCTTCGCCAAGGTCAACAGCATGGTCGACCCCGACGTCATCGCCGCGCTCTATCGCGCCTCCGCCGCCGGCGTGAAGGTCGAGCTCGTCGTGCGCGGCGTCTGCTGCCTGCAGCCCGGGGTCGCCGGCCGCAGCGAGAACATCCGCGTGCGCACCTTCCTCGGCCGCTTCCTCGAACACAGCCGTCTTTTCCGCTTCGAAAACCACGGAGGCGACCCGGTCATCCTGATGGGCAGCGCCGACTGGATGCCACGCAACTTCCTGCGCCGCGTCGAGTGCGTCTTCCCGCTGCGGAACAAAGCCCTCCGTCGCCGCGTCGAAGCCGAAGTCATCGCCACCTACATGGAGCGACTAGGCGACGCCAAGGAACTCCGAGCGGACGGAGGCACCGTGGCTTGCGCCCCTAACGGCCGACTGGCGCCCTGCGCTCAGGACGCGTTCCTCGGTCTCGCCCGCCGGCTCGTGCCGGAAGACGTCAGCGAACCGAAGAAGAAGGCCCCAGGCAGATCCGCTCGACGGCCGCGTTGAAGCCGTCTTCGGCGCCGAGGATCTCGACTTCGAGGCGGACATACATCAGCGGAATCGGCGGACGGAAACGCGACTGCAGGCGCACCGCATCCTTCTCGGTCGTCACGATCATCTCCGCCTTGGCCTGCATGGCCTGGTCGAGCACCTCGTCGAGGTCCTCGTCATTGAAGGAATGGTGGTCGAGGAAGCGCCGGTTCGAGGCGAGCACCGCGCCCTGCCCCGTGAGCAGTTCTTCGAAACGTTCGGGGGTCGCGATGCCGGAGAAAGCCGCGATGCGCTTGCCGGCAAGAGCGGACATCGGCAACCGGAGCGGGCCGTCGACTTCGACGAGTTCCTTGGCGCCATGCGCACAGGCGATGATCTCGGCCTTGGGGTTATGCCGGCGGATGAGCGCGACCAGGTCCGGATCGGGAGCGCCGACCGACTTCGTCAGGAAGACATAGGAGGCGCGGCTCAGGTTGGCGACCGGCTCGCGGAGCACGCCACGCGGCAGCAGGGAACCGTTGCCGAAGGGATCGCGGCTGTCCACGAGCAGGAGATTGATCTGTCCGCGCAACGGCAGGTACTGCAGGCCGTCGTCGAGCAGGATGGTGTCCACGCCGAAGCGGCGGAGCGCGAAACGGCCGCCCTCGACGCGATCGCGGTCGACGATGACCACGACGCCGTCGCCGCAGAGGTTCTGCGCGAGCATGAAAGGCTCGTCGCCGGCTTCATCGGGCCCGACGAGCACCGAGCGACCGTCCGAAACGACCAGCGGATCGGGCCGGCTCGCCTGCGTCAGCCAGCGCCAGAAGCGCTTCATCATCGAATCCGAGGCCCCTTTGTAACCGCGCGAGAGGATGGCGACACGACGACCTCGGGATGCCAGGACCTTCGCCATCTTGAGCACGATGGGGGTCTTGCCTGTGCCGCCGACGGTCAGATTACCCACGACGACCACCTTGCAGCCCAACGGCGTGTCGCGGAACACCCGGTTACGATAAAGCCACAGTCGCAGCCTGACCAGGACTTCGAAGACCCAGGACAGAACCGTCAGGAAAGCCCCGAGCAAGGCCGCCCCGACCCCGCGCCGACGTCCGTAGACTACGTCTACGGCATAGCTCGCGATCGCCTCTCCCAGGGAGGAAAAATACCCTCTATGCTTCGCGGCCATGGACGAATTGATGCAAAGTTGTTTGACGAAGGCAACCATCCCGATTGAGAAGGACGACCCAGCGCCATGCTCGTACACCTGTTGCGCACCAAACTTCTCCGAGCCGAGGTCACCGCGGCCCGGCTCGATTACGAAGGCTCCTTGGCCATCGACCGCGAGCTCATGGCCCTCGTCGGGATGCTCCCCTACGAGAAGATCCTGGTCGGCAACCTGGCCAACGGCGAGCGCTTCGAGACCTACGCCATCCCCGCCCCGGCCGGGACCCGCGAAGTCTGCCTGAACGGCGCCACCGCCCACCTCGGCGAGCCGGGCCACCTTCTCGTGATCATGAGCTTCACCAGCGCCGACGAATCCGTCGCGGCGACCTGGAAGCCGCGCACCGCCACCCTGGCGGAACGCAACCGCCGGATCGTCCGCCTCGAGAACCCCGAAGTCCCCGTCGAACTCCTCACCACTTTCCAACGATGAGCTATCGCCTCTATATCCCCGGTCCCCTCACCGTCTCCGATTCGATCGTCCAGGCCATGGGTAAGCCCATGATCGGCCATCGTTCCGGCGACTTCGTCAAGCTCTACAACGACATGCAGCCCCGGCTGCAGTCGATGTTCTTCACCCAGGACCCGGTCTACCTCGCCACCAGCTCCGCCTGGGGCGTGATGGAAGGCGCCCTCCGCAACGTCTGCCGCAAGGGCGTGCTCAACTGCATGAACGGCGCGTTCTCCGACAAGTGGAACGACGTCGCCAAGCGCTGCGGCAAGTACGCCGAGGCCCTGAAGTTCGAATGGGGCCAGCCCGTCGACCCCGAGCAGGTCCGCGCCGCCCTCGCCACCGGCAAGTTCGACTGCATCACCTTCATCCATTCCGAGACCTCGACCGGCACCCTCTCGCCCATCGCCGACATCATGGCCGTGGTCCGCGAGTTCCCGGACGTCATCTCCATCGCCGACACGGTCAGCTCGTTCTCGACCATCCCGATCAAGAAGGACGAGCTCGGCATCGACATCTTCCTGACCGGCTCCCAGAAGGCCCTCGCCCTGCCCCCCGGCCTCGCGATCTTCGCCGTCAGCGAACGCGCCCGCGAACGCGCCAAGCAGTCCCCGGACCGCGGCTACTACTTCGACCTGATCGAGTTCCATGACAACCACGTCAAGGGCATGACCCCCTCGACGCCTTGCATCTCCCTCTTCTACGGTCTCCAGCAGCGCCTCCTCGAAGTCGAAGCCGAAGGCCTCGACAACCGCTACGCCCGCCACCTCCGCCTCAACGAACGCATGCGCGCCTGGGGCCTCGCCAAGGGCTTCTCGCTCCTGCCGGAAGTCCGCTTCGGCACCCGCGGCCTCAACTGCTTCAAGAACGACCGCAACGCCGACCTCGAGCGCCTCAACAAGACCCTCAAGTCGCGCCACAAGCTCGTGATCGACGGCGGCTACGGCAAGCTCAAGGGCAAGACCTTCCGCATCTCGAACATGGGCGACGAGACCGACGCCACGATCGCCACCTTGATCGCCGCCCTGGACGACTCCTTCGCCGAGCAAGGAATGTAACCGGTTTGACCATCGGTTATCATCCTACGCATGCGCAAGAAGTCACCCAAGTCCTCCTCCGAAGCCTCCGCCCCCGCCGGCTCGAAGACCCTCGTCATCGCCGAGAAGCCTTCCGTCGCGGCCGACCTGGCGAAGGTGCTCAAGGTCCCCAAGGCCACCAGTGACTACTTCGAGAACGAGCAGTGGGTGATCAGTTCTTCCATCGGTCACGTCGTCCGCCTCAACGACCCGCAGGACCTGGACGAGAAGTTCAAGCGCTGGACCCTCAAGGACCTCCCGATCCTCCCGGATGACTTCGACGGCTCCGCCCGCTCCAGCATCCTGAAGGTCGTCATCAGCGAGCGCAACAACGGCGACCGCTTCAAGCTGCTGAAGAAGCTCCTCGCCCGACCCGACGTCGGCGAAGTCGTGAACGCCTGCGACGCCGGCCGCGAAGGCGAGCTCATCTTCCACTATATCTACCAGCTGGCGAAATGCCGCCTGCCGGTCCGCCGCCTGTGGCTCGCGAGCATGACGAACGCCGCCATCGCCGAAGCCTTCGCCCACCTGCTCCCGGAATCGACGAAGGCCGGCCTCCTCGGTTCCGCCATCTGCCGCTCGCAGGCCGACTGGCTGGTCGGCATGAACGGCAGCCGCTACGGCACCATCCGCATCGGTGGCGCCAAGCGCGACGTCTTCTCCGTCGGCCGCGTCCAGACCCCGACGCTCATGCTCCTGGTGAAGCGCGAGTTCGAGATCCGTAATTTCGTCCCGAAGACCTTCTGGAAGATCGAAGGCGATTTCGGCGTCACCCAAGGCGGTTACCGCGGCGCCGCCCAGGTCCCCGGCGTGACCGACCGCAAGGAAGCCGAACGTTTCTACGACGAAGCCCAGGCCCGCCAGGTCGCCGAAGAATCGCTCAAGCTCGGCGTCGGCGTCGTCTCCGACGAGCGAAAGCCCAAGAAAGAAAGCGCCCCGCGCCTCTTCGACCTCACGACCCTCCAACGCGAAGGCAACCGCCGCTTCGGCTTCTCGGCCAAGACGACCCTCGGCGTCGCCCAGGCCCTTTACGAGAAGCACAAGGCGCTCACTTATCCGCGTACCGACTCCCAGTACCTCCCCGAGGACTACGTCGCGAACGCCAAGGCCGCCCTGCAGTCCCTCGAAGGCGCGCATCCTGCCGGCGTCTTCGCCAAGGAAGCGCTCCGCGCCGGCTGGGTGGACTCCGCCGGGCGCCGCGTCTTCGACAACAAGAAGGTCAGCGACCACTTCGCCATCGTGCCCACCGGCACGATCCCGCACGGCCTCACCGACGTCGAACAGAAGATCTACGACCTCGTCGTCCGTCGTTTCGTCGGCGTCTTCTTCCCGATGGCCGAGTTCGAAGAGACCGTCCGCACCACGACCGTCGGCCCCCATCACTTCCGCACCACCGGCAAAGTGCTGGTCGTCGCCGGTTGGCGCGCAGTCTGGGGCCAGGAAGCCGAAGCCGAAGAAGACAAGGATAAGGAAGGCGCCGCCAGCCTCCCCGCCCTCGTCGCCGCCGACGGTTCACCCGCAAAGGCCAAGGTTCGCGGCGTCGACGTCAAGGAAGACGCCACCAAGCCGCCGGCCCGCTACAACGAAGCCTCGCTCCTCGGTGCGATGGAAAACGCCGGCAAGCTCGTCGACGACGAAGCGCTCGCCGAAGCGATGAAGGAACGCGGCCTCGGCACCCCCGCCACCCGCGCCGCCACCATCGAAGAACTGCTGGCGAAGACCTACATCGAACGCCAGGGTAAGGAGCTCGTGCCGATGGCCAAGGCCTTCCAGCTCCACCAGTTCCTCACCCAGAAGAGCAAGGGCATGTCCTTCCTCGTCGAGCCCCAGCTGACCGGCGAGTGGGAATACAAGCTCAAGCAGATCGAACACGGGCACCTCACGGCCGAAGCGTTCATCCATGAGATCAAGGCGCAAGTCCGCGAGATGCTCGCCGGCGCGACCGATCCGGCTCCGTCCTCGGAGCTGAGCCCGAAGGTCCTTTCGCCGACGGACGGCCAGGCGCTCCTCACCGACGGCGAGAAGTATTTCTCTCAGGACAAGGTCGGCACCACGGACCGGCCGAAGATGACCATCTACGCCGAGATGAACGGCCACCGGATCACGCCCGCCGAAGTCGCCGAACTCGTCGAGAAGCGTCGCATCGGTCCGTTCTCCGACTTCCGCTCGATGAAGTCGGGCAAGAACTTCACGGGCTACATCGACCTCGTCGACCCCGATACCATCAAGCCGCGCGGCGCCGAAGAGAAGCCCGAGGCGGCCCCGGCGGCCGAAGGCGAAGAGGCCGCGCCGGCCAAACCTGCGCGCAAGACCAAGCCGAAGGCTCCCAGCGGCAAACTGAAGGCCGTGCTGTATTTCCCGCCGCGCGAAGGCGCCGACGGCAATCCCGACGCTTTCGACGCCGACTGGCCCGTCCTTGGCCCCTGCCCCGTCAGCGGGCTGCCCGTCCAGCACACGCCGACCGCCGGTTACCGCGTCTGCCCGCACAAGGCGCAAGAAGCCGGCGCCAAGAAGACTTTCAGCCTGAACGCCGAGATGCTCAAGTGCCCGCTCTCGGCGGACGACGTCCGGCGCCTGCTCAACGAAGGGAAGACGGGGCTCAAGAAGTTCGTCTCTAATCGTACCAAGCGGACGTTCGAAGCCTTCCTCGTGGCCGACAAGGCCAAGGGTTGGTGGTTCGAGTTCCCGCCCCGCAAGCCGCGGGCGGCGAAAGGCGCGCCCGCCGAGAAGAAGTCGGACGAGCCCTTCTGATCAGCGCTCCCAGGCCTGTCGCGGGATCCGGAGGTCGGCCCTGACGCCGAGCACTTCCTCCATCATGCGCAGGCGCTGGAGGTCATCGGGGAAGCCGTCTTCCTTCGGGAGCATGCGCGTCGTCCAATACTGCCGGAGCCAGCGGTAGGCCTCTTCGCGGCGGCCATCCTCCCAGAGCGTCTGCGCGCAGATGCGGGCGGCGTACCAAGGGGCGTCGGGGGCCTCGGCCGCGGTCTGATAGTAAGAAGCGGCGAGCCGGTGATCCTTCAGTTTGATCTCGGCGAGCTGGGCGGCGCATAACACCAGAGGCGTCGTGAGCTTGGCGTGCCCGCGGCCCTCTTCCAGGATCTCGATGCCGCGACGGGCATAGGCCTTGAAGAGCCTCTCCTGGGTCTCCGCCGGCACCTTGGCGTAGCCGCCCCGCTTGCGGATCTCCCAGTGGGCGAGGTCGAATCCGACCGCGTAACCGGTGTTCTCCCAGAAATAGCGCGAGTGCGGATCCAAGGCGCAGGCGGCCCGCATGAGCGCTTCGCAACCGGCCCGGTCACGACGCTCCCAGAGCACGTAGCTGCGGATCCAGGTCAGGTCGGCGACGACGGTACGCAAGCCGCCGAGGATGCCCAGCAGCACGCCCTGACCAAGGGTCGGCTCCAGTTCCTTGCGGCCGATCTCGGGGATCTGCGGGCGGACGCCCCGCCAGGCATACTCCGCCATGGTGCCGGCGGCGAACAGCGCGAGGCCCGCGCACAACCAGGGCGCGAGGCGTCGCATCAGATCTCCCTCCGCTTGAACAGGAGCGCCCCGAGGAAGACGTAACCCGCCATGTAGGCCGCACCCGCCAGGGCCACGGCGCCGACGGCATCGGCCGGCACGCCCGTGGCGCCCAGGACCAAGGCGTCGCCGATGTTGAATTGCTGGAGGTTCGGCAGGAGCCGGCTCGTCAGCCAGAGCACGGCCTCGTAAGCAGGCGACTCGCTAGGCTTCAGGATCGCATCCTGAGCGATCCACTGCAACTGGCCGGCGACGACGGCCAAGGCGCCGACGACGACGGCGTAGAGGAAAGTCCGGGCCACGGCCGAGATCGCGAGGACGATCGACGCGACCACGCCGAGACGCAGCCACTGCAGGAGGGCGAACTGCGCGAGACCAGAGGCGCTGAAAGTCGGCGGCATTTTGCCCGCCTGCTCGGCGAGCAGCAGGAGTTCCTGCTCACGAGCCCAGAGGACGATGCCGAGGAGGCCCGAAAGCACGGCCACGAAGACGCCGAGCACGGCCCAAGCACCGGCGAACTTGCCGAGGAGGAATTCGCCACGACCCAAGGGCTTGGCGAGCAGGGTCAGCGCCGTCTTGTTATCCATCTCGCTGAAGAACAACTGGGCGGTCATCACGACCGCGAGGACGGAGCCGAAGAGGAACATCCCCCCGAAACCGAAGTCGGCGATGAACTTGAGTTCGCCGTGACCGAAATCAAGGACCCGGAAGGAGACCGAGGAAAGCGCCATCGCCGCCCCCAGGATGAGCAGGAAGGCGAAGAAGCGCTGGCGGACCGCCTCGAGGAAAGTGACCCGGGCGATCCAGGAGACGCGTTGGAAGGAGGCTTGCATGGGGTTCAGGCGTCGCGGCTGCCGGTGACGAGTTCGCGGAAGAGATCCTCGAGGGAACGTCGTGGGTGCGTGACCGAGGTCACGACGGCGCCATGGGCGGCCAAGGCCGCTTCGGCGGCTTCCCGCGCGGCCGGCGACATCGCTTCGACGGTGAGCACATGCCGGTCCCGGCGCGACAAGACATCATCCACGCGACCTTCGAGGACGAGCTTGCCGCGGTCCATGATGGCGACGCGGTCACAGACTTGTTCGACCTGGCCGAGCAAGTGGGAGCAAAGGACGATGGTCTTACCCTTGCCACGCATGGCATGGATCATGCGGCCGATCGCGGCGGAACCGACGGGGTCGACGCCGGCGGTGGGCTCGTCGAGGATGACGAGTTCGGGATCGTGGACTACGGCCTGCGCGAAACCGATGCGCTGCAGCATCCCTTTGGAATAGGTGCCGATCGGGCGGTCGGCGGCGTCGGTCATCGCCGCCAGGCCGAGCGCGTCTTCGACGGCCGCCGCGACGTCGGCGGAAGGCACGCCGCTGAGCTGGGCGCAGTAACGGACGAGTTCCCGGCCGGTCAGGAACTTATGGAAGTAAGGCGCCTCAGGCAGGAAGCCGGTGCGACGTCGGGCTTCGGGCGTGGCCGAGGGACAACCGAGGATGCTGACTTCACCGGCGGTCGCGGAGACCAGCCCCAGCACGATCTTCAAGGTGGTGCTCTTCCCGCAACCGTTCGGGCCGAGCAGTCCGTAGACCTGGCCGCGCGGAATCTCCAAGGAGACATCGTCGACGGCACGTAGCTTCAAGCCGCGGAGACCTACGCGGAAATCTTTCGTCAGATGGCGGACCGAAATGGCTGAGCTCATCGGCGGATGGAAAAGTCGGCGCAGGTGCGCAGGCCGGCGAAGGTCTTGATCTCCTCCCTACGGATGTGTCCGTCGAGGGACTTGGCGATCTGGTCGGTGAAGGCCTCGACCTCCGCTTGAGCGCCTTCGGCGTGCAGGTAGACCCGGCCGTCAGCGAGGTTCTGGACATACCCGGTCACGTCATATCCACGGGCCAGACCAAGGACTTGGGCCCTAAAACCGACCCCTTGGACGTGTCCGACATACCAGACATCACGATGGGAGACATGGGTTGACATAGCCTTAACTTCAGGAAATATTTGACCCTCCCTTAATCACAGCAACCGCAATCTGAACATGAATCTCCCTCTCGCCGTATTCGACGGACCTGTCATCTGGGTCGTTCTTTTCGTCGTCCTCCTCCTGTTCGGAGGCTCCAAGCTGCCTGAACTAGCCCGCGGACTCGGCAAGGCCAAGCGCGAGTTCAAGAAGGCTTCCGACGAGGTCGAAGACGAAGTCCGCAACGCCGTCGAAGAGGACGAGCGCAAGAAGTTCCGCCAGAAGCAGGTCGAAGAAGAGGAACGTGCCGCGATCCGCGCCAAGATCGAAGCCGAAGAACGCGCCAAGCGGGCGCAAGACGGCAAACAGAACTAAGACCTGAGGGGCCTGCCAAGGCCCCTTTTTTATTGCCAGATGTTCACCGGGCTCGTCCAAGGCGCCGCTAAAGTCGTCTCACTTTCCCCCCGGGAAGCCGACGGCGCCCGCCTCACCCTTTCCCACCCCATCCTGGCCTCCGCCCGAACCGGCGACAGCATCGCCACGAACGGCTGCTGCCTGACGGTCGTCGATCCCCGAGGCGACACCGCGAGCTTCGACCTCCTGGCCGAGACCCTGCGGCTCACCAACCTGGGTGAGCTGACCGCCGGCGGCATCGTGAACATCGAGCCCAGCCTCCTGCCGACCGACCGCATGGGCGGCCACTTCGTCACCGGCCATATCGACTGCGTAGGCACGATCGCCTTCCTCGGACGCGAAGGCGCCGACTGGAAACTCGATATCGCCGCGCCTGAAGCCTTGCTCCGTCACGTGGTCCGCAAGGGATGCGTCGCCGTGGACGGAATGTCCCTGACGGTGGCCGACCTGATCCCGGGCGGCTTCCGCATCTGGCTCATCCCCCACACCCTTGAAGTCACCAACCTGTCCCGCCGGAAGACCGGTGACCGGGTGAACCTCGAGTCGGATCTCCTCGCGAAGTACGCGGAGAAACTCCTCGGCAAGGCCTGAGCCTCAGGCCGGGTCGGCCGAAATCGCTCGGAGCCTTTCCTGCAAACGAGCCGCCACGGCTGCGTCGCCCTCGCCCTCGGCGGGCACCGCTTCGCGGCCGACGGTAATATCGACGCGGGAGAAAGGCAGCGGCATCGCGAAACGATCCCAGCTTCCGAAACGGAAGCAGGAGGCGTAGCGGATCCCGAGCAGCAGGAACGGACGTCCGGTCAGGCGGGAAAGGGCGATGGCCCCGGGCTTGAAGACGAGCGCCGGGCCTTTCGGTCCGTCGGGGGTGATGCCGGCGTGGTGTCCCGCCCGCATGGCGCGCGTCAACGCGATCAAGGCGGCGGCGCCGCGACGATTGGACGACCCGCGCACGGCGGTGATGCCCATCAGCCTGAAGAAAGCGACCAGCCAGGCTCCATCCTTGCTCGTACTGATGAGCGCCGAGATCGGACGGCCGAAAAGCCGTTGGCCGATCAGAGGGGCGATGAAGAGCTTGTCGTGCCAGAGGAGCAGCACCGAAGGTCCGTCGGCGTCGTCGTAGCGGTCCAGGTCGCTCCGGAAGCGCAGGGTCGACAGCCAGAGGCGAAGGATCAACGCCAACGGGGCCACCCAGAGCCAATGATGCCAAGGCACCACGAAAGGCGTATCGGGGGTCTCTGGGCGGTTCGCAGGCACGCCCTTCTCTCTCACCCCCCGGCCGATATTTCAACCCATTACGCCGGCAGGCCGAGAGCCTGACGCACCGCCGCCCGGCCCAAGAGATGACAGAGCGGCGTCGAGAACATCTCCGGCTCGGCCGCGGACCAGGCCGCCGTCTCGGCGGGAGTCCGCCAGAGCACCGAATCCACCTCGAACGCGGCGACCGTGACGGCGTGATCGCCTCGCAGGAGATAGCTGCGGACGAACTCATGGCCGAGATCCGGATGGCAGGGGGCGTAATCGATCTCCTGCAGGGCTGCCGGCGCCACGGAAACCCCCAGCTCCTCGCGGAGTTCGCGGACGGCGGCGGTCAGGTAATCTTCACCCGAGTCGACGTGCCCCGCGCAGGAGGTGCTGAGCAGCCCGGGACAGTTGTCCTTGGCATAGGAACGCCGCTGGAGGCAGAGCTGGCCGTCCGAACGTAGCCAGAAGATATGGATGGCGCGATGGCGGAGCGAGCGACGATGGATCTCCCGCCGGAACTCCCGGCCGATGACGCGGTCATGCTCGTCGACGACATCGAAGACCTCGTCCGGTGACTGGCCGACTTCGCGGTGCGTCATCGTCCGAGATCCATGATGATGTTCCACCGTTTGGTCAGCTCGCGGTCGTGCTTCTTCCAATCGGGATCCCAGGCGGCGAGCTGATTCCAGAAACGGTCCGAGTGGTCCATGTGACGGCGATGCGAGAGCTCATGCAGGATCACGTGGTCGTGGAGCATCGGCGGCAGCAGGATCAGACGCCAGTTGAGCGAAAGCGTCCCCGTGGCGGAGCACGAGCCCCAGCGGGTGGTCTGGTCGCGCACGCTCACCTGCTCGACGGTGACCCCGACCTTGCGACTGAGACGATCGACGGCGAGGGAGAGTCCTGTCTCGGCGAGCCGTCGGACGACCCGGACGGCACCCGGCTCGGGATCGGCCGAAGGCATGACCAGGTTGACCTTGTCCTCGGTCTTGGAGATGCGGATGGCGCCACGCGTCCCCTCCTCCATCTCGATGGCCAGCAGACGGTCGTCCAAGGTGACCCAAGGGAACTTGCGCAGATGCGAAGTCAGGGACGGTTGCACCGTGCGGGCCTTGGCGAGCACCCGCTCGAGCCAAGGCAGGTTGTCACGCAGGAAGGCCAGCGCCGAAGCATGCGAAGCGTGAGGCGGATAGGAAAGGACGACCTTCGGGCCGGGCTTTACCGACAGACGGACACGCGTGGTCCGGACGGAGACCTTCGGCCAGACCTGCACGGACTTGCCCGCGACGTGCAC
This sequence comes from Verrucomicrobiota bacterium, assembly GCA_046301395.1. Classification (GTDB taxonomy): domain Bacteria; phylum Verrucomicrobiota; class Verrucomicrobiia; order Opitutales; family UBA953; genus UBA953. The sequence continues at coordinate 41,805 of JBKCKE010000008.1, forward strand.
GGTGATCGGCTGGTCGTCCTGTTCCATGCTCAGCTTTGCGGCGCCTGTCGCTCGGCCTCGGCGACGACCCCGGCGGTATGACGACGCAGGGCGGAGTCCGGATCGATGCCAGCATCGCGGCAGGCCGCGACGAGGGCGAAGAGCTGCCGGCCAGCCGACACTTCGGTAAGACCTTGAGACTGAGCGTCCACGGCGGATACGTCGACCGTATCGCCGACGGCGAGCTGCTTCTTGCGCACCTGCTTCCAGACCTCGCGGGCGGCGAGCAGCGCGTTCAGGGACGGCGGCAGATCCTTGAAGACGGTCGGCTTCTGGGCGCCCTTCTCCTTCAGTTTGATCTGCTCCCATTGCGTGACGACCGCGTCGGACGAACCAAGCTTGGCACCGTCGCCGAAGACGTGGGGATGACGACGCACCATCTTCTCGTTCACTTCCCGGGCCACGTCGTCGAAAGTGAACTGACCGGCCTCGCTCGCCATCTGGGCGTGCATGGCGACATGAAAGAGCAGGTCACCCAGTTCCTCGCGGAGGTTCTCGACATCATCGCGGTCGATGGCCTGCACGAGTTCGGCGACCTCTTCGACCAGACAATCGCAGAGGGTGCGGTGCGTCTGTTCGCGGTCCCAAGGGCAGCCATCCGGAGCACGGAGTCGGGCGGTGGTCGCAAGCAGGAGGTCGATGCCGGGCATAGGCCGATGCAGAAGGCTGGAAGGAAGGGAGTCAAAACGATTGCCAGAAGCCCGGGGAGCGCTTGCTTAAGGCCAGTGGACAAGCTGACCGAAATCATGGACGCCAAGCGTCGGGAAATCGCCCCGTTCGCCCGTCCCGTCACCGACGCCGAACTGGCGGCCTTCGCCGGCCGCCCTTCGTCGCCCGGCTTCCGTCAGTCCCTGGCGGTCCCCGGACGTCTGACCGTCATCGCCGAAGTCAAGCGCGCCTCGCCCAGCGTCGGCCAGATCCGCGAAGGCGTCGACGCCGTCGCCCAAGCTCGCGCGTATTTCGCCGCCGGCGCGGACTGCCTCTCCGTCCTCACCGAGACCAAGTACTTCAAAGGTGAGCTCAAGGACCTGATCGACGTGGTCCGCGACCAGGCCAGCTGGCCACGCCCCCTGCCCTGCATCCGCAAGGATTTCATGGTGCACCCCTACCAGGTGCTCGAAGCCGCCCAAGCCGGGGCGCGTTGCATCCTGATCATCGTCCGCGGTCTGACCGACGATGAGATCCGTCCGATCCACCGGTCCGCCAAGCTCGCCGGGCTCGACACGCTCTTCGAAGTGCACGATGAAGCCGAACTCGAACGCGCCCTGCGCCATGACCCCGACATGGTCGGCGTGAACAACCGCAACCTGTCCACCTTCCAGATCGACCTCTCCTTCGCGGAGCGGGTCATCCCGCACATGCCCAAGTCCGTCCTGAAGGTCGCCGAGAGCGGCATCAAGACCGCCGAAGACGCCGCCCGCATGCGGGCCGCCGGCGCCGACGCCCTGCTGGTCGGCGAATCCCTGATGCGCGCCGCCGATCCGGCCGCGCTGATGAAGGCGTTGCAATCCGCATGAACGAAGGCCCCCTTTCGGCGAACGAGACCCGGGACCTGCTGGCCCGCCTCTCGCACATGCCCAAGAAGTGGCTCGGCCAGAACTTCCTGATCGACGGCAACATCGTCCGCAAGTCGCTCGAACTCGGCGAAGTGAAGTCCGGCGACACGGTCGTCGAAGTCGGCCCCGGATTGGGCACGCTGACCCGCACCCTGCTCTGCGCCGGCGCAGACCTCTACGCGGTCGAGGCCGATCGCACGATGCACTTCCACCTGACGGAATCGTTGCTGCCGCGCTTCCCCAAGACCTTCCATCTCAAGGAAGGCGATGCCGTGGATTTCCCGCGGGCGGGCCTGACTGACGCGACCGACGGCTCGTTCAAGGTCATCGCCAATCTGCCCTACGCGATCTCGACCCCTTGGATGGACGCCATCTGCGCCGGCCCCCATCCGTCGATGATGGTGCTCATGCTGCAGCGCGAAGCCGCCGAACGACTCACCGCCGAAGTCGGGACCGGACATTGGTCCGCCGTCACCGCCCAGGTCCATCTCGCCTTCGACAAGATCAAGGTCCATCCGGTGCCCGCCCAGTCCTTCAACCCGCCGCCCAAGGT
>JBKCKE010000009.1:0-2549 GCA_046301395.1 Verrucomicrobiota bacterium
TGGCTTGGCGTTCCCTGGGCCACGAGATCACCTTCGCATGAGCAGCCTCACACCCATCGCCGGCTTGTCCGAAGTCGCCGGCCAATACGGCGCCCTGCTGGTAGACCAGTTCGGTACGCTGCACGACGGCACCGTCGCCTATCCGCACGCCGCCGAAGCCCTGCGTCGCTTCCGCGAGAGCGGCGGCAAGGTGGCCGTGCTTTCCAATTCGGCCAAGACCGGCGCCGATAATATCGTGCGCCTCGCGAAGTTCGGTTTCGGCCCGGATCAATACGACGCCGTGGTGACGTCCGGTGACGCCGCTCAGGCCGCCATCCGTTCCGGCGCGCTCGGCGATGGCTTCCGTCCGGGCGCCAAGGTGCACATCTCCGGCAAGCCCGGGGACGACTACGGCTTCGGCGACCTCGGTTTCACGCTCACCTGGCCCGATGAAGCGGAAGGAATCATCCTCGCCGCCTGTCAGGAACCCGACCGCAACTGGCGCGAACAGATCCGCGACCTCACTAAAGCCGCGAACCGCGGCGTCACCGTCGCCGTCTGCAATCCGGACCTGGAGATGCTCACGCCCAAGGGCGTGCGTCCCTCTGCCGGCGCCATCGCCCTCGAACTCGCCCGCAAGGGCGCGGCGCTCCGCTATTTCGGCAAGCCGCAAGGCGACATCTACCGCACGGCCCTCGCCGCGCTCGGCAACCCGCCGCCGCTGACGGTCCTCGCCATCGGCGACAGCCCGGAACACGACATCGCCGGTGCCGCTGGCGCCGGGCTCGACAGCGTGCTGCTGCGGACAGGCGTCCTCAGCGGAGCAGACGAAGGCAGCCTCGCCTCGCGCCTGCCGGCTGGCACGCGACGCGTCTTCAGCCTGGCCGAACTGCGCTGGTAAGTCTCAGGCGCCGCGCTGGGCGGTGTTGCCTCGCCCCTTGGGCTTGCCGTCCACGCAATGACGGCAGGTCTTTTCGTAGACGTAGTCCGGACGCTGCTGGTCCTCCACGGTGAGCGGCATCTGACAATTGAAGCAAATCACGGAACCGGTCTCGCGGAGATCGGGCCCGACACCGACACGTTCGTCGAAGACGAAACACTCTCCTTCGTAATGCGCCCCGCCGACTTCTTCGAAATACTTGAGGATGCCACCGTCGAGCTGGAGGACGTCGGTGTAGCCCTGCATGGCCATGAACGGTCCCGCCTTCTCGCAACGGATGCCGCCGGTACAGAACATCACCACGGGCTGAGTCTTGAGCTCGGCCGGAAGTTTCTCCACCGCCGCCGGGAAATCGCGGAAGTTCCAGATCTGCGGGACGACCGCTCCTTTGAACGTCCCCATCCGCACCTCGTAATCGTTGCGGGTATCGAGCAACGTCACGGGGCGACCTTCGTCCAGCCACTGCTTGAGCTGGCGCGCTGAGATCTTCGTCGCCGGACGCCGGGCCGGGTCGACGCCTTCGACGCCGAAGGCGATGATCTCCTTCTTGATCTTCACGAGCATGCGCTTGAACGGCTGATCGGAACTGGAGCTCTCCTTGGGAGCGACGTCCGCCAGACCAGGCACACCGCGGATGACTTCCATTACCGCCGCTAACTGCGGCCGGGTGCCGGCTAGGAAGAAATTGATGCCCTCGGGCGCCAGCAGGATAGTCCCTTTGAGTCCGTTCGCCTTGGTCGCCTCCTGCAGCCGCGTCCGCAGCTCGTCCAACCCTTCCAAAGAGGCGAACTTATAGCAGGAGAGATTGATGACCTCGGCGGACATGGACGAACGCAGGGCTAAGGCCTGACCTCCGCCGAGACAATGAATCTTTGCCTTTTCACCGCGCGAAGCCTACGCCTGACCTATCTTGGAATCCGGCCTCACCATCACGCCCATCGGCTTCATCCGCTCCGGCAAGCCGTTGAAGTTCGACGCCCGGCATCAGCCCGACGAGAGCCAGGCGGAGACGAACATCCTCGAGATGCTTCCGGGCGACAAATATCAGAAGGCTCTCAAGGACCTCGAGGGCTTCGACCGCATCTGGCTGCTGTGGTGGTTCCACCGTAATACCGACTGGCGTCCGGAAGTTCTCCCTCCGCGCGGCCCTTCGAAGAGGCGAGGCGTCTTCGCCACCCGCTCCCCGCACCGCCCCAACCCGCTCGGCATCACGCCCGTCCAGCTGCTCGAGATCCGCAAGGGCCAGCTCATCCTCGGCCCGTGCGACCTGATCGACGGCACGCCGGTCTTCGACATCAAGCCCTACATCCCTTCCTACGATTCGTTCCCCGACGCCAAGGCCGGCTGGATCGACGAAATCGACGCCGCGCTCGAAGGTCCGCCGGCCTTCACGGTATCCTTCTCCCCGCAGGCCACCGAACACATGGCGTGGCTCAAGCAAGAATGGTCGGTCGATTTCGAGGCCCGCCTGCTCGAGATCCTCAGCCGCGACCCGAGCCCCCACCGCACCCGTCGGATCCGCAGCCGCCATGGCGACCTTTTCGATATCGGCTGCGGCGCCTGGTATGCGGTATTCGAAGTCAAAGGCCCGGTCGTCCACATCCTGCACCTGAAGCCGGCCTTCCCGCTT
>JBKCKE010000010.1:0-2620 GCA_046301395.1 Verrucomicrobiota bacterium
TCGCGGCGAAGTCCGCCTGACCGAGTTCGCCTTTGCCGCCTTGCGGCGATTCCGCGCCGGGGTTCGCGCGGCCCGGGAAGTATTCGTCGAAGCCGTGGTCGGTCGGCTGATGGCCCTTGCCGCCGAGGTGCCACTTGCCGACGGCGGCGGACACGTAGCCCTTGGGCTTGAGCAGTTCGGCGATCGTCGGGACGCCGGCCGGCAGGTGCAGGTTGATCGGCGCGCTGAGCAGGCGATGCGAGGAGCGGTCGGTGCGTCCGGTGAGGAAGGTCGTGATCTTCAGGCGGGCCGGGCTCTGGCCCGTCATCAGGGCGGCACGTGAAGGCGAGCACACCGATGCCGCGGCGTAAGCCTGCGTGAAGCGGGCGCCGTCGGCGGCGAGCTTGTCGAGGTTGGGCGTGCGCTGATCCTTGCGACCGAAGCAGCCGAGGTCGTTGATGCCGAGGTCGTCGGCGAAGAGGATCACGACGTTAGGCGGGGTCTCCTGGGCGCTGAGCGGCAGGAGGCAGGAAAGCGCGGCGAGGAGCAGACCGAGGAAGGGGCGGGGCATGACTCGGTTTTAGCATCCGGAAGATTTGTGCAAAGGGTAAAACCGACTTCGGTGCCGTCATGGACCCTCGTTTACTCGCCCTCGGGCTGGCCTGCGTGGATGTCGCCATGGCCGCGGTGTCCTGGCTGATCCTGCTTTGCACGTATCCGGATTTCGCCCGCTGGGAGGCCGCGGAATTCGCCCGTCACCACGAGGACTATACGCGGAAAGTCGGCCGGGTCGTCGGTCCTTTGCTCCTGCTGCAGCTCGGCGGGCATGCCTGGCAGGTCTTCAGCGCTGGGGAAGGGTGGCCGGCCCTGGGGCTGGTCCTCGCCTGCTGGGCCCTGACGGGTCTCTGGTCCGTGCCGTGTCACCGGCGCCTGCAGTTCGAAGGGCCTGGCTCGCCGGCGCTCGCCAGCCTCATCCGCTCCCACGCCTGGCGGACGGCCCTGTGGACGTTGGTGGCGATGGATGCCATCAGACGGGCGGCGGATTGACAGCGTTCGTGCGGCGGTGATGCTCGACGCTGATGAGAACAGGCGAACCGCATCCCGACCGTAACGCCTCCCGCTTCAGCGCCTTCCGTCGTTTCCTCGGTTTCGTCGGTCCGGGTTTCCTCGTCTCCGTCGGTTACATGGATCCGGGTAACTGGGCCACCGACCTCGCCGGTGGTTCGCAGTATGGTTATGCGCTCCTGTGGGTGATCCTGCTGTCGAACCTGATGGCGATCCTGTTCCAGCACCTGTGCGTGCGCCTCAACGTCGCGACCGGCCTCGACCTCGCGCAGGCCTGTCGGGAGCGCTATTCGTCGCTCGTCGGTAAGTTCCTCTGGGTCGCCGCCCAGCTCGGCATCATCGCGATGGACCTCGCCGAACTGCTTGGCTCCGCCATCGCGCTGCAGATCCTCTTCGGCATCCCGCTCTTCTTCGGCGCCATCATCACCGCATTGGACGTGCTCGTCCTGCTTGCGCTCACGCGCCTCGGCTACCGCTGGCTCGAATCGCTCGTCGCCGTGCTCGTCCTGACCATCGCCGCCTGCATCGGCGTGGAGCTGCTGCTGGCCAAGCCCGTCGTCGCCGAACTCGTGAAGGGCTTCATCCCCACGACCGACGTGCTGACCCGCCCCGGCATGCTTTTCGTGGCGCTCGGCATCATCGGCGCGACGGTCATGCCGCATAACCTTTACCTCCACTCGTCGATCGTGGGTTCCCGCGATTTCGGCCGGACCGAGGAAGAGCGCCGCGAGGCCATGCGTTTCGCCACCTGGGATTCCACGCTCGCTCTGAGCCTGGCTTTCTTCGTCAACGCCGGCCTGCTCGTGCTCAGCGCCGCCGCCTTCCACGGCCGTCCGGAAGCCGTGACCGATATCCGCGAGGCCCATCGCCTCTTGGATGGCGTGCTCGGGGCGACTTTCGCCGGCACGCTCTTCGCAGTCGCGCTGCTCGCTTCGGGTCAGACTGCGACCATCACCGGCACCATGGCCGGGCAGATCGTCCTGGAAGGCTTCTTGAAGATCAAGACGGCCGGCTGGATCATCCGCGTGGCCACGCGCCTCGCCGCGCTCGCTCCCGCCTTGCTGGTCATCGGCCTGGCCGGGGAGGGTAGGGTGGAGTCGCTGCTGCTCTGGACTCATGTCATCCTCAGCCTGCAGCTCGGTTTCGCCTGCTGGCCGCTGGTGAGGATGACGGGCGACGCCAAACTCATGGGTGCGTTCGTCGCGCCACGCTGGATCCTCGTCCTCGGCTGGATCGCCACCGCCATGGTGGTGAGCGCCAGCCTGTGGTTCGTCGCGGGCGTCTTCTGAAATACGATATATCGTCACAAGTAACTGTTTGTAAGTTATTTGGGTTATGACATGCTCTGAAGAGAACTGGCTCGACCTGATACATTTTATCATTACTAAACTTATCATCTTAATTAGCCATGTCCCTTCCCTCCACCAGTTCGCTGCTCCGGGCCCTGCTCGGCGTCGGCGTTTCGTGGTCGGGCGTCCAGGCTGGGACTTTTTATCGGGACGCCGACAGTTATAGCACGAAGCGTGATCCGGATCCGCCTCGGTATGTGGAGCCGGCTTCCGCGAGCGCTTGGTCT
>JBKCKE010000011.1:0-12928 GCA_046301395.1 Verrucomicrobiota bacterium
GTCCTCGGCTTCAATCCAAGGTTCACCTCAGACTATGGCTTTCGATTTCGACAGCTGTCCGGAACGCGCCGGGACCGACAGCACCAAGTGGCACAAGTACGCCGACAAGGACATCATTCCTTGCTGGATCGCGGACATGGACTTCAAGGCGCCGCCCGCGGTGATCGAAGTCATCCGCGAGCGCGCCGCCCACGGCGTCTTCGGTTACCCCGCGCAACGCGACTCCGTCTTCGCCGCCATCGTCAACCACGTGCGTCGCCGCCACGGCTGGGAGATCAAGCCCGAGTGGATCACGTTCATGTGCTCGCTCGTGCCGGGTATCCACGCCGCCATCCGCTGCGCCAGCAAGCCGGGTGAGTCCGTCGTCACGACCGCGCCGGTCTACCCGCCGTTCATGACCGCGCCGGTCCTGTCCGAGCGCAACCCGCTCAAGCTGGAGATGGTCTTCACCGACGGCCGCTGGACGTTCGACTGGGCCAAGCTCGAGGCCGCCTGCGCGCAGCCGCACGCCAAGGTCCTCCTGCTCTGCAATCCGTATAATCCGCTCGCACGCGTCTTCGACCGCGGGGAGCTCGACCGCCTCGCCGCGCTCGTGCGCAAGCATGAGCTCACCGTCTGCTCCGACGAGATCCACTGCGACCTCGTGCTGGATCCGGTCGCGAAGCACATCGTCTTCGCCTCGCTCGGCGAAGACCTCGCCGCCCGCACGGTCACGCTGATGGCCGCGAGCAAGACCTTCAATATCGCCGGCCTCACCTGCGGTTTCGCGATCATCCCCGACGTCGGCCTGCGCACGCGCTTCCGTCGCGTCCTTCAGGGCCTGTCGCTCGACCAGAACATGTTCGGGCTCGCCGCCACCCAGGCCGCGTTTGACCACGGTGAGCCGTGGCGCCTCGAGTGCGTGGACTATCTACGCGGCAACCTCGACCTCATCGAACAGGAGATCAAGTCCATGCCCGGCGTCGTGCTACGTCAGCGTCCGCAGGCCAGCTTCCTCGTCTGGTTCGACATCACCGCCCTTGGCTTCGACGACGCGCACGCTGAATTCGAGAAGGGTGGCGTCGGCCTGAGCAATGGCGCCGACTTCGGCGGCCCTGGTCATGTCCGCCTCAATTTCGGCTGCCCGCGCGAACGCCTGCGTGAGATTTTGCGCCGGATGAAGGCCGTCGTGGCGAGGGCGCCGGGAAAGACGAAGTAAGCGAGGACACGAGGGCCTGAGGACACGAGGGCCGGAGGGGGAGACAGAGAGTATCGAGTATGGAGTATCGAGTATCGGGGGAGTGATGCCTTCGAGGTAGGGGCAGCACTGCGTGCTGCCCTAGTTGACTTGCTGTGTTCCCAACCGCTAACCGCCAACCGCTAATACCTTACGTAGGTAGGGACGTGATCACTATCGCGTCCACCCTTGACCCTGACGGATGCGATGTCATCGCATCCCTACCCATTACCCGATCCACTCCCGCCACCCGCCACCTGAGGCTGCCACCTGCCACCTGAAAGCGGGCAACTCTCTCTGGTCAACTGAGCCTCCGGGCCTCTGGGCCTCTAATTTATGGCAATTTCGGCGCCGAAGGGCCTCTCCTTTCTTTTTGACGAACCGACCCAGAGTCCCATCGTCAGACGACTCAGGACAGTCCGATGGTGTAATGGTAGCACAGGAGATTCTGATTCTCCTTGTCTAGGTTCAAATCCTAGTCGGACTATTTCCTGAAAGCAAAAAGCCCTCTCACGAGGGCTTTTTCATGCCTATCTGGGACGCCTCAGCGGGCGTTCCAGAAGATCATGAGGTTCTTGGTGTGGCGGCCGGCGACGATGAGGGCGGTCTTGCCGTCGCCATCGAGGTCGGCGGCCTTGAAGTCTTCGACGGCGATCGCCTCGGTCGAGATGACGTCCGTGCGCCAGGTCTTGCCGGCCTCGTCGAGCGGGGTGAGCAGGCGGATGCCGCGTTCGGTCGGCTTGGCGCCGCGCCAGCCGATCATGACCTGGTCGCTGCCGGTGCCGAGGAAGTCGGCGCAGGCGACGGCATGGCCGTCCTTGTAGCCGTCGAGGATCTGCTGGCGCTGCCAGACGCCGGCGGCGTCGCGGGTGTAGACTGCGGACTTCGTGCCGTGGAAGGGTTCGACGGTCGCGATCATGGCCCCGGAGGGCAGCTTGCCGGCGCGGAGTTCGCCGACGGGCTCGGTGGTCAGCTGCGTGTGGCTCCACTTGCCGTCGGCATAAGTGTTGAACCAGATGCCTTCCTTGGAGCCCGTCAGGATCTGCTGGGCGAGGTGACGCTGCCAGCGGACGGGCTCGAGGTTGTGCGTGATGTGGCCGACGTCGTTGACGACTTCGGTCGTCCACTCGTCCTTCGGGTTGGCGGGCTTGCGGTAGGCGAGCAGCTTGGCGCCCGCGCCGACACCGGCCTTGTTGCCGACGCCGTGGAGGGGCTGGACGACGAGGTCCCAGCGGCCGGTAGAGACTTCGACCCAGGCCATGCGATGCACGGTCGGCTCGTGGTGTAGCTTCACCGCTTCCCACTTCTGGGTGCGGTCGGCGGGCGGGATCAGGTAGAAGACCGCGCCGCTCTTCACCGTATCGCCGGGATTCCAACCTGCGCCCACGGCGATCTCGGCCTTGCCGTCGCCGTCGAGATCATGGGCCGCGACGCAGACGTTGTCTTCCTTCGTCAGGTTCTCGGCGATGACGTGCTTCTTCCAGGTGGGATTCTGATACCACTGGATCGTGGTCTTGTCGGCCATGACGATGTCCTTCTGGCCGTCGCCATCGACGTCGGCGATCGCAAGTCCGTAGCCGATCTCGATCTGGCCGATCTCCTGCGGACGGAATTTGGCTTCCGGCGCGGCGGACGCGACGGCGGCAAGCAGGAGGGCGAGGAGCGGGGTCGGCTTCATGGCGTAGGTGTAAGGTAACCGACCCTGCCTGTCGACCGCGGTTCCGCGACATCACAGGCAGGGACAGCACCACGTGCTGTCCTCGGCCGGCGAAGGTAGGGATGCGATGACATCGCATCCGTCGGGGTTAAGGGCGGACGCGATAGTGATCACGTCCCTACCTCGATACAGAGGAAGATTCCAAGGGAAACAGTCCCTCTCTCGGGCCCTCCAGCCCTCAGGTCCTCCGGCCCTCGTGACAATCTTACGCCGTCAGCCGCTCGAGGCACTCCGCGTAGAGCGCCTGCGTCTTCTGCACGACGTCGGCCGGCAGGGTCGGGCCCGGTGCGGTCTTGTCCCACGGCTGGGTCTCGAGCCAGTCGCGGACGAACTGCTTATCGTAAGAAGGCTGGGCGCGGCCAGGCTGCCAGGTGGCGGCGGGCCAGTAACGGGAAGAGTCAGGCGTCAGGACTTCGTCGATGAGGACGAGCGAGCCATCCGGGGCGCTGCCGAATTCGAACTTCGTGTCGGCGAGGATCACGCCGGCCTTGGCCGCGCGTTCGGCGCCCATGCGGTAGAGCGCGAGGGACGTCTCTTGGATCGTGCGGAAGACCTTCTCGCCGAGGATCTCGCCACAGCGGGCGCGGGTGATGGCCTCGTCATGGCCTTCGGCGGCCTTGGTCGAAGGGGTGAAGATCGGTTGGGGGAGCTTGGAGCCGTCGAGCAGGCCGACCGGGAGCGGGTGATCGAGGATGCCGCCGGTCTTCTGGTATTCCTTGAAGCCCGAGCCGGCCAGGTAGCCGCGGACGACCGCTTCGACGGGCAGGGGCTTGAGCTTGCGCACGAGCATCGAGCGCGGGATCAGGTGCTCGTGTCCGTGCAGGGCCTTGGCCAACGCGTTGGCGTGGTCGGGCACGACGTGCGTCGGGAAGACGAGGCGGGCCTGGTCGAACCACCAGAGGCTGATCTGGGTGAGCAGGATGCCTTTGCCCGGCACGCCGTTGGGCATGACCACATCGAACGCCGAGAGACGGTCCGTCGCGACGATCAGGTAATGCGTGCCGAGGTCGAAGACTTCGCGGACCTTGCCCTTCGCCTTGAGCGGGTAGGGCAGGCCGGTGACGGTCATCAGCGCTTCGGCGGGCAGGGGAGGCGTCTTCATCCTGCCACGGAGATAGGGCAGGGCGGGGCGGCAGGGCAAGGTGGTTCGTCGTTGAGGCGGCGGCGTCCGCGGTCAGTCTCGGACGGACCGATGGAACTCCGCGACGCCCATTGCCACTACCAGTTCGCCGAAGTGCCGTATGCGGCGGTCGAGCAGGCCCGGGCGGACGGCGTCGGTCAGGCGATGATCAACGGCAGCGCGCCCGCCGACTGGGCCGACGTGGCCGCCCTCGCGCGCCGCGATCCGCGCAACCGCGTCTCGTTCGGCCTGCATCCGTGGGACGTCCCCACGGCGCCGCCGGGCTGGGAGGCGGAACTGCGCGCCATCCTGCTCGCGCACCCGACCGCCGGCGTCGGCGAGATGGGCCTCGACCGTTGGGTGAAGGACTTCGATCCCGTCGCCCAGGAGGCGGCCTTCCTTACGCAGCTCGCGCTGGCCGTCGAACTCGAGCGAGCGCTCACCATCCACGCCGTCAAGGCGATCGGCCCGCTCATGGACATCCTGCGTTCCGCCGAACTGCCGCGACGCGGCTTCCTGCTGCACAGCTGGAACGGGCCGGTCGAGCTCGTGCCGGAGCTCGCGAAACTCGGCGCGTATTATTCTTTCAGCGCGCACCACCTCATCCCGCGCAAGGCGGACCTGCGCATCCAGTTCGCCGCGGCCATCCCGCGCGAACGTATCCTTGTCGAGACGGACGCGCCCGCGCTCTGCCCCGCGCCGGAATTCCGCCTCCGCGAACTCGCGCCGGACGCGGCCGGTGCGGAGCAGAACCATCCGTCGAACCTCGTGCGTAACAACGCCGAGCTCGCGCGGACCATGGGCGTGACGCCGGAGGAATCCGCTGCGCTCACCTCCGCGAACTTCGCGCGCCGATTCGGGGCGTAAGAGCGAAAGCCGCAGCGCCTCGCCCGCGGCCGCCAGGCCGAACGCGCCGGCCACGTGGGCGGCGGTGCCGTAGCCCCATTCGCAGTTCGGCCGCAGGTCTTCGCCTTCGGGGATCTCGCCGCCCGGCAGGCCTTCGCAGTCCGTCGGCTGAGTGAACGGTTCGTCGGACCAAACGCAGGAGACGCCGAAGGGCGTCTTGCCGCGCGGGAAATCGAAGTTCTGGCGCAGGCGCTTGCGCACGAGCATCATCAGCGGGTCGTCGCGCGAGTCGCGCAGGTCGGTGATCTTGAGCCGCGTGCCGTCGAGGCGCCCCGCGCAGCCGCCGACCGTGACCACGGGCAGCCTGCGGTTCACCGCTTCGGCGATCAGGCCGCACTTCGGCGAGAGCGCGTCCATCGCGTCGACGACCACGCCGTCGAAATCCGCGAGCACCTCGTGCGGGTTGAAGCGCGAGAGGAAGCGTTGGTGGAGAGTCGTGCGGAGCGCGGGATGGATCGCCCGCGCGCGCTCGGCGACCGCCTCCGTCTTCGGGCGGCCTTCGTTGCCGGCGACCGCATGCAGCTGGCGGTTCGTGTTCGAGACGCAGACCGCGTCGCCGTCGACGAGGGAGAGGTGGCCCACGCCGGAGCGCGCGAGGGCTTCGACGGTCCAGGAGCCCACACCGCCGAGGCCGACGACGAGGAAGGAGGAGCGGGCCAGACGCTCCATGCCGGCGCGCCCGTAGAGGCGGCCGATGCCGGCGAAGCGTTGGAGGTGGTCCGCGTCCATGCGCCCAATCAAGCGAGGAAGCGGCCGCACTCCAAGGCGGAAGCGTCGCCGGGTCCGGGCTTGCTGGGAAGCGGCGGCCGGGCATCGTCGTCGTCGATGTCCGCGAGCCCCGCCGTCAAGCCCGTCTATCCGCCCGTGGAGTCTCGTCTGCGGGCCGGCCTCAAGATCGGCGTGATCGGCCTAGGCCTTGGCCTCCTCGGCACCTCTCTCTTCATCATCCCGCAGCAGATGTCGGCCAATGCCGTGCTCAAGGTCTTCGCCGAAGCCCGGATCGGTCTGTTGACGGAGCGCTTCGAACGGGAGGCCTGGCCGGCGGACGCCGAGCTCACGGTCGTCCTCGGGCCCGAGCGGGCGCGGCGCCTCCGCGTGATCATCACCGAATGCCCTGTCGCGGGGACCTGGCGTTTCGCCGGCGCCAAGGCCGCAGGCTCGCCCGCGATCATCTTCACGCCCGCTGAGCCGGGACAGGCTTACGAACGCTGCCTGCGGCTGGTGGACACGTGGATCGACGACGGTGATCCGGCGGACGGCGACTTCGTCGTCGGACCGGATTACGCGCGGCTCCGCCTCAGCGCTGAGTGATCGCTTCGGCCCGCTGGCGCAGGTCGGCGTCGAACAGGGCGTCGATCAGCGCGTCGAGGTCCCCCTCGAGCGCCTGCTCGATGCCATGGATCGTGAGATCGATGCGATGGTCCGTGATGCGGTTCTGCGGGAAGTTATACGTGCGGATGCGTTCCGAGCGGTCGCCGGAGCCTACCTGCGTCTTGCGGTCCTGGGCGCGCGCCTCGCGTTCCTTGGCGCGGGTCAGGTCGAGGAGGCGGGAGCGGAGGACGCGCAGGGCCTTCTGGCGGTTGCGCAACTGCGAGCGTTCGTCGGCGCAGTAGACCATCAGCCCCGTCGGCTTGTGGATGATCTGCACCGCGGACTCCGTCTTATTGACGTGCTGGCCGCCGGCGCCGCTCGCGCGGGCCACGGACATGTCGAGGTCTTCCGGCTTCAGCACCACCTCGGCCTCTTCGGCTTCGGGGAGGACCGCGACCGTGGCGGCCGACGTGTGCACGCGGCCCGAGGCTTCGGTGGCGGGCACGCGCTGGACGCGGTGCACGCCGGCCTCGTGGCGCAGGTGGGCCATCGCGCCTTCGCCTTCGACGAGCAGGACTGCGTCGCGGACCCCGCCCAGGTCGGACGGCGAGAGGGACATCAGTTCGTGCTTCCAGCCGCGCTTCTCGGCGAAACGGGTGTAGGCCCGGAGGAGCTCGGCGGCGAAGAGGGAGGCCTCCTCGCCCCCCGTGCCGGCCCGGATTTCTACAAGAGCATTACGAGAATCGTCCGGATCGGGCGGGATGATGGACCGGATCAGCTGTTCACGGGCCGTTTCGACGGCCGGGGCGAGGCGGGCGACCTCCTCGGCCGCCATCGCGCGGAGCTCCGGATCGGACTCGGCGCCCATCGTCCGGGCGTCCGCGAGCTCCTTTTCCAGGCCCGCCAGCACGTCGTCGGCCTTGACCGCCTTGGACGTGAAGCGGAGTTCGGCGCCGAGGGCGGCCGCCCGGCGGTTGTCGGCGAACGTCGCCGGGTCGGCGAGCAGCCCCTCGAGCTCGGCCAGGCGGCGGCGAAAGCCGGTCAGGTCGGGGCGGAGGGGGTCGGCGGACATCGGAGAAGAGGGTTAATCGGGCTTGGACAGAAGTCGTCCGTTCGTTATTCAATGGAGTGCGGCAGGCTCCCCTCCGCAAGCCCGACCTTCATCCCTTTTCCGACCGATATGCAGCCCAAGGAACCCGCGCTCCGCGGCACCCACGTCGTCACCTGCGTGTGGGACTTCGACAAGACCCTCTGCCCCGGGTACATGCAGACCCCGCTTTTCAAGGCCTTCGGCGTCGATGAGGAGCAGTTCTGGAAGGAGACCAACCAGCTGCCAGCCCTTTACGCGCGCAAGGGCATCCGCACGCCCAAGGATTCCGTCTACCTCAACCACCTGCTCAGTTACGTGAAGTCCGGCCTCATGAAGGGCCTGACCAACCGCCGCCTCCGCGAGCTCGGCGCCGAGATCGAACTCTGCCCGGGTCTGCCGCAGTTCTTCCCCGCCCTCAAGGAGCACGTCCGTGAGCTCGGCCGGAAGCACAACGTCGAGGTCATCCTCGAGCATTACGTCATCAGCACCGGTCTCGCCGAGATGATCCGCGGCACCTCGCTCGCCGAGCATTGCGACGGCATCTACGGCTGCGAGTTCCTCGAGCACCCGCTGCCCCCGCACTTCACCAAGCAGGACGAGCTCTCGCTGGACCTGCCGACCGAGATCACCCAGGTCGCCGCGATGGTCGATAACACCATCAAGACCCGCTTCCTCTTCGAGATCAACAAGGGCTCGAACAAGAACGCCGAGATCGACGTCAACGCCGTCGTCCGTCCCGAAGACCGCCGCGTGCCCTTCGAGAACATGATCTACGTCGCCGACGGCCCCAGCGACGTCCCCGTCTTCTCGCTCCTGCGCAAGAACGGCGGCAAGGCCTTCGCCGTCTACGTGCCCGAGAGCGAAGCCGAGTTCGCGCAGAACGACGCCCTCCTGCAGGCCGGCCGCGTGCATGGCTACGGCCCGTGCGACTATTCCGCCGCCTCCTTCACCCCGAAGTGGATCCGCCACGCCCTCGCCGGCATGGTCGAGCGCCTCGCCCAGGAACGCGCCCGCGCCCTCGCCGCGCGCGTCACCCGTCCGCCCCGCCACATACACGCCGATCCGTTGCCGCCCGGCGCCGCGGACGCCGCTTCGCAGGGCACCCTTTTCGGCGAATAATCATGCCTGCTCCCGCCCGCAAACGTTCCGCCACGCTCGCCCGCCCGGCCAGCGAGAGCCGACCGATCCTCGCCGCCGTGCTCGCGCTCGGCGCCGCCTACCTGCTCGTGGCGATGCTCTTCAAGGGCGCCGCCGACCAGAACCTCCTTCCGCAGTGGCTCGAGCAGACCTTCGGCCTGCCGGCCGCCTCCGACGTGACCCTGACCGACAACCCGTGCGGCGCCTTCGGCGCCACGCTCGCGGTGGTCGTCTTCGCCCTGTTCGGCTACGCCGCCGTCCTCATGCCGGTCTTCCTCTTCGCCGCGGCGTGGTTCGCGCTCAACCAGCGCGCCCACACCCTCTGGCCGGTCAAGGTCACGCTGATGGCGCTCTGCGTCATCCTCTTCGCGCCCATCCTCACGCTCTGGCTCGGCACCGCGCGCGACATCGCCATCGCCTTCGATCCGCGCGGACCCGGAGGCGTGCTCGGCGAGACGCTCGACGGCGCGGTCTTCCGTCCGATCCTCGGCGACTACGGCACCTGGATCCTCGTCTTCCCTTACGGCTTCTGCCTCCTCGGCGCGCTCGCCGACGACCCCAAGGCCACGCTGTCCTCCTGGATCGCCGAGATGCGCGACGCCTTCGGCGCGTGGAACGCCGAACGCAAGGCCGCCGCCCTCAAGGCCGCCGAAGAACAGCGCCGTCGCGACCAAGCCGCCGCCGAGCTCCGCCGTAAGCAGCAGGAAGTCGTCGGCGCCGTGATGTCCGTCCCGCAGCCGAAGGAGACCGCCAAGCCGGTCTCGAAGTCCGTCCTCGTCGAAGCCGATACGCCGCACGAAGGACCCGCCGAGGACGAAGACGTCGGCCCCGACCTCGTCCAGCCGGACAACGTGAGCATCTCGCCCGCCGAGACGCCCCAGCCCGAGAAGGCCAAGGCGAAGAAGGATGAGACGGAAGAGGAAGAAGATGAGGACGAAGAAGAAGTCCCCGAAGCCAAGCCGCCGCGCAAGGCCCCCGAGCCGCTCGGCCCCAACGCCGGCAAGGTGCTCGTCGTCCAGCCCGACAAGATCGAGAAGGCCCGCGCGAGCCAGGTCGTCAAGAAGCGCGGCGACTACGTCTTCCCCGAGATCCGGATGCTCAACGAGCCGTCCGCGAACTCGAAGCTCGAGCCTGAAGATTTCCGCAAGCGCGCCGCCGACCTCATCGAGACCCTCAAGCAGTTCAAGGTCGACTGCGTGCCGGTCGATCCGGCCAACGGCGTCGACGTCGGCATCCAGCAGGGCCCGTCCATCACCCGTTACGAGATCAAGCCCGCCCCGGGCGTGCGCGTGGAGAAGATCTCCAACCTCTCGAACAACATCGCGATGAACCTCGAGGCCGTCGCCGTGCGCATCCTGGCGCCCGTGCCGGGCAAGGGCACCGTCGGCATCGAGATCCCGAACAAGAACCGCAAGTCCGTCCTCCTGCGCGAGATCATCGAATCCAAGGCCTGGGCCGAGGCCCAGATGGAGCTCCCCGTCGTGCTGGGCGTCGACAGCGTCACGAACAAGCCCGTCATCCAGGACCTCGCCAAGATGCCACACGCGCTCATCGCCGGCGCCACCGGCCAGGGCAAGTCGGTCTGCATCAACTCGGTCATCGTCTCGCTCCTCTACCGCTGCACGCCGCAGGACCTGCGCTTCATCATGGTCGACCCGAAGGTGGTCGAGCTGCAGATCTACAACAACCTGCCGCACCTCCTCATCCCGGTCGAGACCGACCCCAAGCGCGTGCCCGCCGCCCTCAAGTGGCTCATCGCGGAGATGTCGCAGCGCTATAAGATCTTCGCCAAGTGCGGCGTGAAGAACATCACCGGCTTCAACGCCAAGATCGCCAAGGAAGCCGGCGCGCCGAAGCAGGAAGAGCTCCCGCTCAGCCCCGAAGAGCAGGCCGCCGCCGCGGCCGCGGCCGAGGAAGTCATCGATGACGGCGTCCGCGTCCAGACCGAGAAGCTGCCTTACATCGTCTGCATCATCGACGAGATGGCCGACCTCATGATGGTCGCCGCGCAGGACATCGAGACCTCCGTCGCGCGTATCGCCCAGCTCGCCCGCGCCGCCGGCATCCACCTCGTGCTCGCCACGCAGCGTCCGTCGACGGACGTCATCACCGGCCTCATCAAGGCCAACCTGCCCACGCGCATCGGCTTCAAGGTCACCTCGCAGATCGACTCGCGCACCATCCTGGACCGCGGCGGCGCCGAGACCCTCATCGGCAACGGTGACATGCTCTTCGTGCCGCCGGGCAGCGCCACGCTCAACCGCGTGCAGGGCGCGTTCGTCGGCGAGCAGGAAGTCGCCGCCATCGTCGAGTTCCTCGCCGAGAAGAACGGCAAGCCCGAGTTCGCCCAGGATGTCATCAAGGCCATCAAGGACGGCGCCGAAGGCGGCGAGGACGCCGAAGACGGCGAGGCGGGCGAAGACCCGCTGGTGGCCCAGAGCTGGGCCATCATCAAGCAGACGCGCCGCGCCTCGGTCTCGATGCTGCAGCGCAAGCTCAGCATCGGCTACAACAAGGCGGCCCGCATCATGGATATCCTGGAAGAGAAGGGTTACGTCGGTCCCGAGAACGGTTCGAGCCCCCGCGAGATCCTCGTCGACTAGAGTCGAGGGCTCGAGGGCTCGAGGACACGAGGGCCGGAGGGCCGGACCTGAAGGGAGTATGGAGTATCGAGTATGGAGTATCGGGGGAGTGTTTGCCTTGGGTAGGGTTGAGCGGCTCGCTCAACCTTGCCTATATCCGTCACTCGGCGAACGGATGCGTTGTCATCGCATCTCTACCCAAGGCGGAGAGGCAGCGCTCAAAGGGAAACCAGGGACCGGATGATTGGCTGCGGCCATTTTCAGGTCACGGGTCTCGGCAGCCGGGTCCCAGGTTCAGGTGTTCTGGTTCGGGTACAGGTTCAGGATCTGCATTTTGTCCCGCACCCGCACCTGTACCTGATAACCCTTACCAGGGACCTGAAGATGCCCCTCACTTTGGCTCTTCCTCCGCATCGAGGTAGGGACGTGATCACTATCGCGTCCGCCCTCAACCCCGACGGATGCGATGTCATCGCATCCCTACACAAGGCAGATGGCTTTCCTCGTTCCCTCCAGCCCTCGCGTCCGCCTATTTCTTCTTTTCCTTCTTCTTCCGCTCGGGGACGACGGGCTTCTTCTTTTTCTCCGGCTCGGGGATCGACGGTTCCGGCGTGGGCAGGGTCGGATCGACGGTGGGCGCGGGCGCGTTGGGATCGAAGAAAGGCTTGGGCGCAGGCGTGACCGGAGCCGAAGTGGCCGGGGCGGCTTCCTTGGCAGGTTCGGCGGCGACGGCCAGGGCGGCGAAGCAGAGCAGGGCGAGCGGGCGCATGGGGTTACGGATTAAACATCGCGTGCGAAGGTAAGTTGCAAGCCTCCTGCGTCGGGCATGAAAAAGCCCCGTGGACCGGGGCTTTTTCAGGATGATGCGGGGTCGTTCAGACGCCGTCCGCCGGCTTGGGATTCTCGGCCGCCGGCTTCTTCTCGGCCGCCGGCTTCTTCTCGGCCTTAGGCTCGGCCTTCTTGGCCTCCGGCTGGGCTTCGCCTTCGGTTTCTTTCTTCGGCTTGGAGAGTTCCTTGGCGACGGCGGCGCCGGTGACGACCGCGGCTTCGGCCAGCTTGGCGTTGGAGGCGGAACCGACGACCTTGCCCGTGCCGATGGCGGCGAGCTTGTCGGCTTCGGCCTGCGCGGCCTTGGCGGCGTCCAGGGCCATCTGCGTCGTGGCGTCGACCGTCTGTAAGACGAGCGAGACGGGATCGGCCGGGGCTTCCGCGGCGACCGCTTCGGCTTTGGCCTCCTTCTTCGGCTTCTTCTCCTTCTCAGCCTTCTCCGCGGTGGCCGTCTTGTTGCCGCCGGGCGGGGTCGGGCCGCTCGGTTTCTTGTTGTTGGTGCCGGTGGAAGCGGCGAACGCGACGGACGCGGCGGCGAGCAGGGCGAGCAGGGATGTCTTCATCTTGTGGATATTACACCGCTGGGCGGCCAGAGTTTCAACCACGGTCCGGCCGGAAGATGAAGAAAACCGCCCCCAGGAGGCAGCAAAACGCCCATAAATAGTCCCATTTCCACTTTTCACCTAAGAAGAAGAGCAGGAAAGGCACGAAGACCGCGAGCGTCACGCACTCCTGCATGATCTTCAATTGGGCTCCGGAAAGCCCCCCGGCGTACCCTAGGCGGTTGGCCGGGACCATGATCAGGTATTCGCCGAGGGCGATGGACCAACTGACCAAGGCCGCTGCCCACCAGGGGCTCTGTTGCATCGTGCGGAGGTGGCCATACCAGGCGAAGGTCATGAAGACATTCGAGACGCTGAGCAGGCCGACGGTGAGCAGGGCGGGTTTGAGGAGTTCGGGACGCATCGCAAGGAAGACAAAAGAGACGCCGATTCGTCACCGGATATCAGCATTAAAGTCT
>JBKCKE010000012.1:0-2448 GCA_046301395.1 Verrucomicrobiota bacterium
TCGCGCCATTGACGGAAGATCCACGGGTTCCGGATGGCGTGCCGGCCCATCATCATGCCGTAGGCCTTGGTCTCGGCCAGCAGGCGCTGGGCCTTGGCCGCCGAGGTGACGTCACCGTTGGCGATGACGGGGCAGGGGACCGACGCCACGGCCTTGGCGATGGCGACGTAATCCACTTCCGACCAGTAGAGGCCTTTGACGGTACGGCCGTGCACGGTGAGGAGGTCGACCTGATGCTTGGCGACGATCGCGAGGATTTCGTCGAACCGCTCCTGGCCGTCGAAGCCGATGCGCATCTTGATGGTGAAGAGACCGGGGATCTCCTGCCGCATGGCGCCGATGAGTTCGTCGATCTTGGCCGGGTCGCGCAGGAGGCCGCCGCCGACGTTCTTGCGGTAGACCTTGGGCGCGGGGCAGCCCATGTTGAGGTCGATGCCGGCGACAGGCAGTCTGCCCAGCTCACGGATGGTCCGGAGCATGTGCGGGGTGTCTTCGCCGATGAGCTGCGCGAAGACCGGCCGGCCGGTGCCGTGGTTCACGACGGAGTCGACGATATGCTTCTCGGGCGTGGAGCTCTCGTGGACGCGGAAATACTCGGTCACGAACCAGTCCGGCGCACCGCGTCGGCCGATGACGCGCATGAAGCCGGTGGTGGTGACGTCCTGCATCGGCGCGAGCACCGAGGGGCGTGTGCCGGCGACGACGGGGATTGGCAGGGCTCCGCTCACGCCTGCTTGCGTAGGCGCGCGAGCGTCTCCGCCATGTCATCGCAGGCGTCCAGGACCGCCTTGGCCACGAAGACCGGGCGCTTGGCCTTCACGGCGAGCACGAGGGCGTCGCTGGGGCGGGCGTCGACTTCGGCGACCTTGCGGGCGACGGGACCGTCCTGGCCGAGCAGGATGCGGGCGAAGAAGACGCCGTCCTTGACGTCCACGATCGCGACATGGACCACCGCGGCGTCGAGGCCGAGCAGGAGGTGGAGCATGAGGTCGTGGGACTGCGGGCGGTCCGGGATCCGTCCGTCCAAGGCGCCCTGCAGGGCTTCGCCGACGGCAGGGTCGACCTGGATGAACATGGTCTTGAGGGCGGTCACGAGGAACACGGCGCTGCCTCCCTTGACGGGGATGACCTCGATGCCGGTGACGGGCACTGCCTCCAACTTGCTCATGCCGCAAAGTGTGCCCGCCGCGGCTTCCCCGCAAGCCCTCGCTGCTTTCGTCCGTAGGGTTGCCTTGAAATCTGGCCCTGTTCCCGCAGGCTGGAGGCGTGTACCCCTTCCTCGCCGACGAGTTCCTTTTCGACTGGAGCAGCCTGAAGCCCGAAAATGTCGAGCCGGATATCCGCGAGGCCCTGCGCCGCGCCCGCGCTAACGTCGACGCGTTCAAGCACACGAAGGGTGCCGACCTGACCTACGCCAAGGTGCTCCTGGCCTTCGAAGCCACGACCAAGGACCTCTCCCGTGCCTGGGGCCTGGTCTCACACCTGGACTCGGTCCTCAACTCCCCCGAGCTCCGCAAGGCCTACAACGCGATGATGCCCGAGGTCACGGCGTTCTTCACCTCGCTGACGCTCGATCCGGAGCTCTGGGCGGTCTTCAAGGCCTACGCAGCGACCGCCGACGCCAATGCGCTCACGGGCGTCCGCCGCCGCTTCCTCGAGGAGACGATCGCCGATTTCGAAGAGAACGGCGCCGACCTGCCGGCAGAAGGGAAGGCTCGCCTGGCTAAACTCAACGCTGACCTTGCGGAAAAGACGCAGAAGTATTCAGAGAACGTCCTCGATTCCACCAACGCCTGGGAGCTCTTCATCGAAGACGAAAAACGCCTCGCCGGCCTGCCCGCCAGCGCGCTCGCCGCGGCGAAGCAGTCCGCGACCGCGAAGGGCAAGCCGGAGGCCTGGCGTTTCACGCTACAGTCCCCCTCGGTCTTCCCGGTGTTGCAATACGCCGACGACGAAGACCTGCGCCGCCAGTGCTGGGAAGGCCTCGGTCAGGTCGGCCTGAAGGACGCCTGGGACAACACCGCGCTCGTCGGTGAGATCCTCGCGCTGCGTCACGAGAAGGCCCGCCTTCTCGGCAAGAAGCACTTCGCCGATTTCACCACGGCCCGCCGCATGGCCCGCAATGGCGAGACGGCCCTGAAGTTCATCGAGGACATCGGACAGCGCATCCGCCCGAAGTTCCAGGCCGAAGGTATCGAGCTTGAGCACTACCGCGCCGCCAAGGCTGGCGACGCGCTGCGTTCGCTGCACCCGTGGGAGTTCGGCTACTGGTCCGAGAAGATGCGCCGCGAGAAGTATGATTTCGACGACGAGGCCTTGCGCCCTTGGTTCCCGGTCGACGGCGTGATCGCCGGCATGTTCCGCCTCTTCGGCGGGCTGTTCGGCATCCAGGTCGTCGCCCGCGACACCTATCACGTCGACCAGGCCACCGGCGCCAAGACGGTCGTC
>JBKCKE010000013.1:0-3692 GCA_046301395.1 Verrucomicrobiota bacterium
TCAAACAGGTGGCCCCGAAGACCCTCCGCTGCTGGTTCGCGAGCGAGCAACCCGGCAAGCGGCAGTCACAGACTTATTACCGCGACTTCGACCTCGGCACCTTGACCTTCGAGCGCGAGATCCACCGCATGAAGTTGCGGACCAACGACGGCGTCTTCAATCTCCAGCCGAAGTATCTGCATGCCGACGCCGCCAAGCAGGGCTTCCAGCGTAAGCCCGTCGACGCTGGGCTTTACCTGTTCGACAACTTCAAGGAATTCGACGGCCGTACCTACGTCGCGATCAACAACTACCTCGGCGCCCAGCAGGCGCTCTGCACGCTGAACGCCTCGGCCGACACCCTCGAAGTCGTCGGTCACTTCAACGGACCCGGCGGCCCGGCCCTGACCGAACCTGCGGTCAACCGTCTGCCTGACGGCAGCTGGTTGGCGATCTGCCGCCAAGAGAACGGTGACCACAACTACTGGTTCTGCGAGAGTCGGGACGGTCGGACTTGGACGACCGGCGGCGAGAAGACTTTCGTCAAGCAAGGCGCCGGCTCGAAGCCGACCTTCGATAAGTTCAAAGGGGTATATTACCTAGGCTGGCAGGAGCGCACCCGGATCGACGGCGTCAATCGCAGCGTCTTTAACGTCGACGTCTCCACGGACGGCGTCACCTGGGAGCGTAAATACCGCTTCGAGAGCACTAAATCCTTCCAATACCCCACCTTCGTCGAAAGCAATGGGGCCGTCTGGCTGGTGGCGACCCAGGGGGACTCCGACCCCAGCCGGAAGGAACGGATCATGTTCGGCCGGTTGGAGTAATCATAAGCTCTCGATTAGCCTACGGCCGAAAAACTCCTCGCAACCAAACTGGGGCGGAGGTGTATTACTCGTACCCCCATGCGATTCCTCGCCCCCCTCCTTCTGGCTTCGTCCTTCAGCGGCTGCGTCGCCGCCGACCTGTCTTTTGACAAGCAGACCCTGACCAAGGACTTCGTAGCCGAAGGCTGCGCGGTCGCCGACTTCGACCACGACGGCCATGCGGACGTGACGGCGGGTCGCTACGTTTGGCGCGGACCGGACTTCAAGCAGAAGTTCGCCTACACCCCGGAGCGCGACAACCCCGCCGGCCCGAGCAAGACGCCCTACACTGCTGCCACCGGCTACTCCGACTACTTCATCCAATTCGCCTATGACTTCAATGGCGATGGCTGGTCCGACATCCTGGTCTACGGCCTGCCGGGCGAGCCCGCCTTCGTCTTCGAGAATCCGCAAGGCAAGGCTGGCGACTGGACTCGGCACAACATCTTCGACGTCGCCGACGGCGAGTCGCCCGACCTCGTCGACATCAATGGCGACGGCAAGCCGGAGCTGCTCTGCCATTCCAGCGACCTCGTGAAACCCGCTAAGGTCAAAGGCGGCAAGTCCGGCGGGCAGTTCGGCTACGTCGAAATCGACTGGAAGAACCCCTTCGCCAAAGGACGTTTCCGCCCCATCACCCCCAAGTCGCCGGCCAACGACCAGAAGATCTTCAAGTACACCCACGGCTACGGCGCCGGGGACGTCAATGGCGACGGCCGCGTCGACATCCTTGAAAAGGATGGCTGGTATGAACAGCCGGCCGACACCTCCAAGGACTCCGACTGGAAATTCCACCCCGTGAACTTCGGCCAAGGCGGCGCCCAGATGTACGTCACCGACGTCGACGCCGACGGCCTCAAGGACGTCATCACGAGCATCAAGGCCCACGGCTACGGCCTGTCCTGGTTCAAACAGAACAAAGACGGCACCTTCGCCGAGCAGGTCATCCTCGGTAAGACCAAGGAAGAAAACGCGGCCGGCGCGGGCTTCAGCCAGATCCACGCCATCCAGCTCGCCGACATCAACGGCGACGGCCTGCTTGATATCGTCACGGGCAAGCGTCGCTGGGCGCACGGACCGGCGAAGGACGACGAACCGATGGCGGACCCGGTCCTCTGCTGGTTCGAACTCCAACGCGACGGCAAAGGCGGCGCCCGCTTCGTCAAGCACCTGATCGACGCCGACAGCGGCGTCGGCACGCAATTCTTCAGCGGCAAGGTGAACGCGGACGGCAAGCCTGACATCGTCATCGCCAACAAGCATGGCGTCTTCGTCTTCACCCAGAAGTAAACCCGCCGCAAATTCCCCCTGATGGGGTCAGACCCTATTAATGGGGTCTGACCCCTTTATCTTACCACCCCCATGCGTCCCCTGCTCACCCTGCTCTTCGCCCTGACGGCCATCGCCGCCGACCGACCCAACGTGCTCTGGTTCATCGTGGACGACATGTCCGCGAACTTCGGCAGCTATGGCGAGACGACCATCGCCACCCCGCACGTCGACCGCCTGGCGAAGGAAGGCACCCGCTTCAGCCGGGCCTACGTGACCGCGCCGGTCTGCTCGCCCTGCCGCTCCGCGCTGGTCACGGGGATGTATCAGACGACCATCGGCGCCCACCACCACCGCAGCGGACGCGGCGAACTGAAGATCAACCTGCCCAAGGAGGTCACGCCCACGCCGAAGCTCTTCCAGCAGGGCGGTTATTATACCTGCATCGGCAGCGGCCTACCCGACCTGGACTTCCGTGGCCTTCCCTTCGGCGCCGGCAAGGGCAAGAAGGCCAAGGCCGGCGCGGGCAGCCGCCTCGGCAAGACGGACTACAACTTCGAATGGGATCCGGCCATCTACGACTCGCATGACTGGGCCGGCCGCAAGCCTGGCCAGCCATTCTTCATGCAGGTCCAGCTGCACGGCGGCAAACTGCGCGAAGGCGCGGAGGCCGGACGTGTGCAATTCCGCGAGCGTGTCGTCCGCGAACTGGGCGCCGGCACCGATCCGGCGAAGGTCACCCTGCCGCCCTACTATCCGCGCGACCCGGTGCTGCTGCAGGATTGGGCTGACTACCTGGACGCCGTCCGCCTGACCGACGCCCACGTCGGCCGCGTGCTCGCCCGCCTCGAAAAGGAAGGACAGCTCGCGAACACGCTGATCGTCTTCATGACCGACCACGGGATCAGCCATGCCCGCGGCAAGCAGTTCCTCTACGAGGAAGGCGCGCACGTGCCGCTCGTCATCCGCGGCCCCGGCGTCGCCGCCGGCCAGGTCCGCCCTGACCTCGTCGAGCACGTCGACCTCGCCGCCCTCTCGCTCGCCGCCGCCGGCCTCGGCGTCCCGAGCTGGATGCAAGGCAAGGATATCCTCGCGGCGAATTACGTTCCGCGCGAGGAGGCTTTCTCCGCCCGGGACCGCTGCGACGAGACCACCGAGAAGCTCCGCAGCCTGCGCACGGACAAGTTCATCTACATCCGCAACTTTCACCCGGAGCGTCCGCACCTGCAGCCCTGCGCCTACAAGGACGGTAAGCAGATCGTCCAACAGCTCCGCGCCCTGCACGCCGCCGGCAAGCTTTCGGAACTCAGCGAAAAGCTGCTCTTCAGCCCCACCCGCCCACGCGAAGAACTCTACGAGCTTTCGGCCGACCGCTGGCAGGTCCGCAACCTGGCGGAAGACCCAGCCTATGCCGCCGTGCTGGCCGAGCACCGCCAGCGCCTCGACGCCAAGCTCGTCGCGACCAAGGACCCCGCCCCTGAGTCCATGGCTAGGTACGACAGCGACATGAAGCCGTACCTCGGCAAGGGCAACCCCGAGGTCGAACGCAACATCGCGCAGATGAAGCGCTGGGCCGCC
>JBKCKE010000014.1:0-2843 GCA_046301395.1 Verrucomicrobiota bacterium
GGTCGAGCCTGCCCGCCCGGTTCTCCGTGGCTCGCTTCGAAGCCCGCCCAGGGCAGAAACTGACCGTGCCCGGCCATCCGGAGGCCTCCGTGACGCTCCCGGCGGGGAAGGTTCTGCTTGTAAGCCTCAAGTCCACGCAGGAAAATCTCCCCGTCGTCCTGCGCTGCACCCCTCTCGTCCCATGAAAAAACTCCTGCCTCTTCTCGCCCTCGGCCTGCTGACCGGCTGTTCCACCGTCCTCGAGACGGGGGACCGAATCGAGCGCGGCCTGACCCCGCCCGACGCCGTGAACTACGCGACCACGCGCCCCGAGGGTGGTTTCACCACGCAGCTCAACGACGCCCGCATCGGCAACAAGGTCGAGCTCCTCGCTGCCCGTAAGTCCAAGACCGACGGCGGTTACACCCGCGTCCAGTTCGACCTGCGCAACGGCTCTTACCTGCGACAGACCATCAACGTCAGCTTCGAGTGGCTCGCCGCCGACGGCACCGTGACCGAGTCCCAGCCGAACTGGATCGTCACCCCGCTCGAACCCGGCGCCCTCACCACCGTCACCGCGACCGCCCTCAAGGCTTCGTCCGCTGAGTGCCGCCTCCGCCTCATCACCCGCTGAACCCTCCCATGAACAAGCTCTTCCTCCTCGCCTGCGCCGTCTTCATCGTCGGTTGCGGTACGCCCGCCACCTACAAGGACCCGCAAGGCCGCGAACTCGTCGTCAGCCTCGATAAGGTGAACATCCAGGACTTCGCCACCGCCGGCTCCCAGATGCTCCAGTCCATGATCTCGTCGCCGTCCTTCTCCAAGGGCGCCCCGGTCCTCCGGTTGGGCACGATCACCAACGACACCGCCGACAACTTCGACACCTCGTTGCTGCTCTCCAAGATCACCGTGCCGCTGGTCAATGCCGGCCGCGTGACGCTGCTGGATAGCGAGCCCGCCGCCGATCCACGCCAACTTCCTATGGCCGAATACGTGCTGAAGGGCAAGATCCTCGAAGACCGCGCCAATGCCGGCAGCACTCGGCAGGGCTCGTTCATTTTCCAGCTGACCCTCGTCGAGGTGAAGCGGGGCGTCGCCGTCTGGACCGACGAGAAGATCGTGACCAAGCAGGGTACCAAGAACGCGGTCGGTTTCTGAGAAAAGACCGCCGAAAGTTGACCTTCCCTCGACCTGCGTCTCCTTCCGGTGATGCAGGTTGATTTTTTGATCGTCGGCCAAGGCCTGGCGGGCTCGTTGCTCGCCCAGGAATTGCGTCGGCGCGGCCGCACCGTCCACGTCGTGGACGACGGCTGGAAGTCCGCCTCCTCGCAGGTCGCCGCCGGGCTGATGACGCCGCTGACCGGACGTCGCTTCACCCTGACCAAGGATTACCCCGAACTCTTCGCCGCCGCCCAGGAGCGGCTGACGGCCCGTGGCGTCTTCCGTCCGACTTCGGTCTACCGGATGTTCGTCGATGACGAGCAGCGCGCCAAGGGGCTGAAGCGCACCGAGTGCCGCAGCTGCCAACCGTTCATTGAGCGTGTGACTTCCGCTCAGGGCGAACTCGACGCCGGCCTGACCGACGCGTTCGGCGGCGCGCTCATGAACGGCGCCTGGGTGGACTTGCCGAAACTGATGTCGGACGTGCGCGCCGAACTGCTCGCCGCCGGCAGCCTGACCGAAGCCTTGTTCGATCCGGCGGAGGCGGTGACCGATTCCGAGGGCGTCAGCTGGCGACACGTCCGCGCCGGTGCCATCATCTATTGCGACGGGTATAAGTCCGCTTTGCGCGGACCGTTCAAATACCTGCCGTGGCAGCCCTCGAAAGGCGAAGCCCTGACGCTGCGCACCTCCGTCGACACGAAGCCCTTCATCCTGAATCGGGAAGGCTGGGCCTTGCCGCTAGGGCAGGGCGTCTGGCGCACCGGGGCCAACTGGCAGTGGGATCAATTGGACGAGACTCCGACCGAGCCGCAGAAAGAGAAGTTCATCCGCCGCTTCCGGGGCTATTTCGGTGAGGAGGTGCAGGTGGAGGTCACCGCGCATGTCGCCGGCGTCCGGCCTTGTACCTCGGACAACCATCCCTTCATGGGCACGCACCCGCAGCAGCCGCGCACGCACCTCTTCGGCGGTCTCGGACCGCGCGGCACGGTCTGGGCGCCGCTGATGGCGGAAGAAATGGCCGCTTACCTCTGCGACGGCACGGCGCTCCGTCCTGAATGTAATCTCTCCCGCTTCGCCCCTGCTGGCTAAGGTTTTCTCGAGGTAGGGACAGCACCACGTGCTGTCCTTCTCTGTCTCGTGCCCTTGGATTGCTGCACGCCCCCTCCACGCAGCTCTCCATGCAGGCCTCAACGCCGTCCTCAACTCAGTCCTCCACTCAGCCTGCCGCTTACTTCTTCTTCGCCTTGGCGGCCTTGGCCGGCTTCGCCGCCGCCTTGGCGACCAGGAAGTCGACCGCGAGCAGGTAGCCTTCGAAGCCCAGTCCGGTGATCACGCCTTCGCAGGCGGACGCCGTGACGGACTTGTGGCGGAATTCCTCGCGCTTGTAGATGTTCGAGATGTGCACCTCGACGGCACGCATGCCGCTGCCGGCGATGGAATCGCGGAGGGCGACCGAGACGTGGGTGTGGCCTCCCGGATTGATCACCAGGAACTTCACGCCTTTGTCGGCCCACTTCGCGATCGTGTCGATGATCTCGCCTTCGTGATTGGACTGGAAGAAGCGGGTCTTCGCGCCGGCGGCCTTGGCATGCTTCTCGATCAGCTTCTCGAGGTCGCCGAGCGTCTGGGTACCATAGACCTCCGGCTCGCGCTTGCCGAGTCGGTCGAGGTTAGGGCCGTTGATGACGCCGATTTCCATG
>JBKCKE010000015.1:0-3440 GCA_046301395.1 Verrucomicrobiota bacterium
CTGGGCCTCCGGGCCTCTATTCCAGAGGATACTCCTCCCCGTCCACGAAGAAACTGTTCGCTTCGAGACGGAGAGAGCAACCGAGGGCGGTGACGAAGGTAACATCGCTACCGGTGGCGGTGATACGGCGGCACCAGGAGGGTTCTTTCGAACCGTAATGCGTCGAGCGCCACCCTTCCCCGCCGTCGGGAAGCGCGGTGACGTATTCTTCGGTCGAGGATACGGAACACGCGACGGTGAGCTGCTCGAGTCCGGCGCGAGCACGGCCGTGCCAACGGAGGGTGCATTGCCCTTCCTGCTTCAAGAGTCCGGTCAGGCGATCGATGATGACGAAGCCGTTCGCGGTCTTGATCACCCGGCGCTGGGACTTGAAACCCGGGAAGCCAAGGTGCGATGCGACGAGTCCGTCGGCCTGCCAGCGAGGCGCGCAGGTCACCCACGGCAGCCAGAGGAAACGTCTGACGCGCCGCATGGAGTCGAAGCCGCCGACAGTGACGAGATTATGGAAACGCGAGCCGGCGAAACCATCCCAGCCGCCCGGGGCGTTGTAGGAATAGGTCCCCGGGTCTTCGGCGATCCACTCGCCGTCCCAGCGCAACGAGACATGCAGCTGGTCGGCGTGGGACGGACGCGTGCGGAATTCCTGCGGAGCACGGAAGAAAAGCGTGCCCCGCGGGTGACGGAGCGTGAAGACGCCGGCCGTGGGATAGTCGACGTCGGGGCGAAGCGCGGGAGCGGCACTGGCCGCCGTCGGTCCGAGCAGGAGCATGGCGGTCTCATCCCAAGCTCCGGCGGGGAGGCGCTCGCCCTTGAAGACCGCCAGGGCTGCGCCGACCGCCGGGCGGAAGTCATCATAGGCGCAACCGCTCAAGGGGAACAGATGGGCGCCGTCGTCGGCGCCGTAGCGGGGGACGGTGCCGTCCGTCTCCATCAGTGAGGCGAGGAAATCCGTCGCCGCGATGGCTTGGGCGCGGACGGCTTCGGGCAAAGTGTCGCGGACCGACCGCTCGACGACTTCGGACCAAGTCAACAACTGCAGGAGCAGGCGATGGTAGTTGGTCGAGTGCTGGCTGAAGCCGCCGTCCAGGCCGATGAGTTCGGCGCACTGTTCGACGAGGGCCGACTTGCCCTCTTGATAACAGTTCAAGGATCCAGCCGGCATCGGCCAGAAAGTGCCGACGGTCTGGAGTCCGATCGCTTCGGCGATGCCATGGTTGTTCTGCTGCGAGAGCGCGTAATCGAAATGGAAATGGATACGGCGGGCGGTGGCGTCGGCCAGACGGGCGACCAGCGTCAGGCGCTCGTCGGACGAGGTCGGGTGATCACGGAAGGCCTGCACCGCGAACGTGACCGCGATCAGCCGGAGGGAGGCCTCCTGTCCGCACATCCAATTCGGGCCACGGTTCGGCGGATTACGTGCCATCCAGTCCTCGAGCGTGGACCAGAAGAGCTCGGCGTGGCGATCTTCGCCGTCCCGCAGCCAGGCGCGGACAAGGGCATAGGCCCAGGAGAAACGGGAAAGTTCCCAGACGCCCTTGATATCATCGGAGCCCGCATCGCGGAGGCGGGACCAGTGGGCGTAAGGGTCCGTTGAATGACCGGTCAGGACGCTACGGGTCCAGCGGTCAGGCCGACCGACTTCGACGAGTTGGTGTGAGAACACCCGGGCATAACCGCGGGCGAAGGCGTCGGCTTCGGCGACCGGCGTGTGGCCGGAGGCGACGGACCAGGCTTCGAGCTGCGGCGCGAGGTGCGCGCGGTCGAGGAGCGCGATCGGAAGGCGCGGCGCCGATTTACGCCAGGCCGCAGGGTCGAAGCCGACGGCGAAATCCTTCCATGGGCGCATCGGCGAACGCCATTCCCAGAGTCCGAGCTTACGCTCGCACGCCCAGCGCGCACGCCGGAGCAGCCAGCGCGGACCGAGGTGATGGAGGAGAGGGAGGAGCACTAGTCAGGGGACACGCTGGCACGTGGGCACGTGGACAAGGGGGAGAGACCGGGTTGATCAGTTGAACGGTTGGCCAGTTGGCCGGGGCATGCACATCTTCAGGTCTCGGGTCTCAGCCGCCAGGAGCCAGGTTCAGGTGTTCAGGTTCGGGTACAGGTTCAGGATCTGAATTTGCCCGGCACCCGCACCTGCACCTGATAACCTGAACCAGAGACCTGAGGGCCGAGACCTGTGACCCGAAAGTGTCTCTCTTCTTGTCCGCCTATTCTCCAAAGGTCGCGACACCGTCGCGCCCCTACCCGATGCAGCTATGTCGTGACGCGGTCCCGACCCTGCCCACTACAGCCGCGGGAACCCGGAGCCGGCTGCCGAAGGCTGAACGGCTGACACCCGAAGGGCTGAGGCCCCGGTGGCCGGCACCTGTCACCTGAGGCTTTTGTTACATTCCCAACCGCCAACCGCCAACACCTTACATTTGCACCTTTGCACAGGCCGCAGGCCGGTTTGCACTTTTGCACTTCAACTCCGCACCATGCCGCGCGTATCAATCAACTTCTTCCCTTTGAGCTGTGCAAGGGTCAGGCCGGCGAAGGCGCGGTGATCGACGAGGAGGACGACGACGCTGGCGCGGGCGAGCGCGTCGGCGAGGGAAACGAGTTCCGCCCTGCCCTGCAGAGCCTTCGGCAAAGCCGTCACATGCGGTTCCACAGTCAAGACTTTCAGGCCGGCGTCGGCGAGGTGCGCGGCGATCTCGACGGCGGGAGATTCACGGAGGTCGTCTACGTTCGCCTTGAAGGCGAGGCCGAGACACGCGACGGCTGCGCCCGGAGCCGCGGCGGCGCGGACCTGGGCGACGACGTGATGCGGCTTGGAGTCATTGACCTCGCGGGCGGTGCGGAGGAGGCGCGCTTCGGCCGGCGCGGCGTCGACGATGAACCAAGGGTCGACGGCGATACAATGTCCGCCTACGCCCGGACCAGGCTGGAGGATCTTCACACGAGGATGGCGATTCGCGAGACGGATAAGTTCCCAGACGTCGACGCCGAGCTTGTCGCAGATGAGCGAGAGCTCGTTGGCGAAGGCGATGTTCACGTCGCGGAAGGCGTTCTCGGTCAGCTTGGCGAGCTCGGCCGTACGGGCGTCCGTGAGGAAGATCTGCGCGGTGCAGAACGTCGCGTAAAGATCGCGGGCCTGTTCGGCGGCGGGCGGCGTGAGGCCCCCGCAGATCCGGTCGTTGGAGACGAGTTCCTTGAGCATCTGGCCGGGGAGGATCCGCTCCGGGCAATGGGCGTAGAGCAGACCGTCGACCTTGCGGCCGAGCTTCGCCAGTTCGGCTTCGAGCCAGCCCTTTACCTTCTCGGTCGTGCCGACCGGAGAGGTGGATTCCAAGATGATCAGATTCCCGGCGGCGACGAACGGAGCGACCGAACGAGTGGCGGCTTCGACGAAGGAAAGGTCCGGCACCTTGGCACCGTCAGCCGAGGCGAGGAAC
>JBKCKE010000016.1:0-2160 GCA_046301395.1 Verrucomicrobiota bacterium
ACCCTCACCTTGGGCGGCATCGCCCTGTTCACCTCCGACTGGTTCAAGCTGGTCGAGGAGACCAAGGTAGCTTCCTGCGGCAAGCTGCTTCCGGCCCTGCCTGGCGAGAAGGTCTCAGACAAGGGCGACCAGCTCCGCGCCTTCTGGAACGATTCCGAGGGCTACTTCGAGCTTTGCCTCAATGGGACGATCTACGACGAAGTGCCTGACCTCGACGACGACGATGAAGAGGAATTCGACTCCAGTGAATTCGAGCAAGACGAGGATGAGTCCGACGAGGACTTCGAGGCCCGTATCGATGAAGCCCGCGACGAATGGGAGAGCGAACACTCCTCCGACCGGGAGCGCCGCCGCGAAGAACACGAATTCGACTGGTACCGGCGGAGCTGCCCAGGCGCGCAGGCCGTGCCTTATCTGCAAGGGCTTTTCTCGACCCTCGACGAGAAGGAAGACGCGGTCGACGCCGGCGACTTCGCCGAGGTCGGCAGCATCGACTTCTATGACGGCGCCTGTCCGGGCAACGACACCTACGTGGCCGCGACGGCGCCGGACTACGCGACCCTCGCCGCGTTGCAGCGCGTGCTCGTCGCCCTCGACTGGAACTGCCGCGTGGTGATCGTGGAGCCGAACCCGGAGGATGAGGCGAAAGCATAGCTTTCGCCGGGGACACGTGGGCATGGTGACATGGGGGCACGGGGCGCCTTATGGTAGGGCAGGGCTCTCCGAGCCCGCCTATGTTGGCGATTAAGGTGGCGAATGTCCGGAGGCGGGAGTCGAATATCCACCGTCGGCAACTTCACATGGAATATCTCCTCCCTGCGCTCAAGCTCGTCGTCTCACTCGGCATCCTGAACGTCTGGATCCTGCGACGCGACCAGCGTACCGCCTATCGCGGTCAGGCTGCCCAGACCCTCCGTGAGGAGTTCGCCGTCTATGGCCTGTCCGCCTTCGTCTACTACCTGGTGGGGATCTGCAAAGTGGCTCTCGCCCTCGCGCTTCTGGTCTCGCTCTGGGTCCCGGGCATCGGGCAATACGTCGCCGGCGCTCTCGGCGCCCTGATGCTCGTGGCCTTCGGCATGCACCTGAAGGTCAAGGATGCGGCGATCAAGTCGGCCCCGTCGCTCGCTGTGCTGGCGATGTGCGTGGGCATCATCCTGCTCTGACCAGGCTTCAGAAGCCGACGACGCAGAGGAGGGCGTTGAGCGCCAGGTAGCCCGCCGCCGGCAGCATCTGCACGAGGCTGTCCCTGATGCGGATGCGCACGGCCAGCGCCACGAGCATCATCAAGGCCAGTCCGCCAGCAGCGGCTTGGCCGATCCAAGGAAGGAAGAGGCCGGCGATCAGGCCGACGGCTGCCGCGCACTGGAGAGCCCCGACGAGCCGGCACTGGGCTTCCAGCCGATAGCGTCGGAATTCCGCTTGGAGGTAAGCCGAGAAGAAACAGCCCAAGCCATAGCCCAAGAAGGACCCGGCGGAGAAAAGGATGAGGGTGGTTTTCAAGGCGAGCGGGTAGAAGTATCACCCTAGGCCGTAGGCACAAGGTTTGGTTCGGAGGGATTCCGGCAGCGATAGGTAGGGCTGACCGGCCCGGTCAGCCGAGAGGTCGAGCGGGCCGCTCGACCCTACCTAGAGGCAGGCGGACGCGTACGCCGACGCGTCCCTACCTAAAGGCAACTAGGACAGCACGTGGTGCCGTCCCTACCTCTTAATGCAGAGGTCCGGGAAGTCGGTGAAGAGGCCGTCGACTTTGGCTTCGGTGAAGAGCGCGGAGAGAAGTTCGTCGACGGAGGTGACGCACTTGGGGAGTTCGTCGGCGCGGAGGGTGTAGGGGTGCGACTTGAGGCCGGCTTTGCGGGCGCGGGCGGCGAGATCGGTGACTTTGCGTTCGGCGGGAGTCTTGCCGGCGACATAGCTGCTGATGGGCGGTCCGATGCCGTCGACGAGCTGGGCGAGCTCGGCCAGGCCGGCGTCGGTCAGCAGATACGTGAAGTCAGTCTCGCCGGGTCCCTTGCCTTTGCCACCGAGGAGCATGATCAGTTTCCCTGACCACCCGAGCTCACCGCGCAGACGCTTGATCTCGGCATATTCGAAGCACTGCAGGTAGCAGGCCGAGTCCTTGGCGTCGTAGCCGTATTTCCGCAGGAGGGGCAGGACCGTCGC
>JBKCKE010000017.1:0-7460 GCA_046301395.1 Verrucomicrobiota bacterium
TTCGGCGGCCGCGGCTTCGGCGCAGGATAGGACCGGCAGGCGGGCGGAGGCGCTCATGCGTCAGCGGACCAGCACCACGAAGGCTTGGGCGAGCGTGTCGGTGTGCGTGAGCGAGATCAGCAGGCGGGAGGCGGCGCGCGCGGCGAGGAGGGCGCGGGCCTTGTCGTCGAGCTCGACGACCGGTTCGCCTTCCGGGCCGTTGAGGACGCCGATGCTCGTCAGGGAGAGTTCCGCCCCGATGCCCGTGCCGAAGGCCTTGCTGGCGGCTTCCTTGGCGGCGAAGCGGGCGGCCAGCGAAGGATAGGGGTCGGCTTTCGCCAGACAGAGTTTCTGCTCCGCCGGCGTGAAGACCTTGTCGAGGAAGGCAGCGCCATGCTTCTGGTGCGCCGAGCGGATGCGGTCGACCTCCGTGAGGTCCACGCCGACGCCGAGCACGTTGCCGCCTTCGAGGTTCATGCCGGCTTGGCCAGGCGGGCCTTCATCTCCGCGACCGCGCCGCGGATGCCCGTGAAGAGAGCACGCGCCACGATCGAGTGACCGATGTTCAGCTCGTGCAAGTGCGGCAGCGTGAGGATCGCGCGGATGTTGTCGTAATTGATGCCGTGGCCGGCGTTCACGATCAGCCCGAGGCGATGCGCCAGCTCGCAGCCGGCGCGGAGTCGTTCGAGTTCGGCCTCTGCGGCCGGAGATTTCCACGCGTTGGCGAAAGCCCCCGTGTGGAGTTCGATGACCGGGGCGCCGACGGCGACGGCGGCTTCGATCTGCGGGGCGTCGGGTCCGATGAACAAGGAGACCTCGATGCCGGCGGCCTTCAGGGCGTGGGTCGTCTCACGGACGCGGGCGAGCTGCCCGGCGACGTCGAGGCCGCCTTCGGTCGTGACCTCTTCGCGGGATTCCGGGACGAGGCAGACCGCCGCCGGCTTCAGTTTCAGGGCGAAGGCGGTCATCGCGGGCGTGCAGGCCATCTCGAGGTTGAGACGGACCCCGGGGATGGCGGCGATCGCATGGACGTCGGCGTCCTGGATGTGACGGCGATCCTCGCGCAGGTGCAGCGTGATGCCGTCGGCGCCGCCCGCGAGGGCTTCGCGCGTGAACGCGACCACGTCCGGCTCGGCGTGCGGGGACAGGTGGGCCCCGCGGTAACGCGCCTGGCGGAGCGTCGCGGCGTGGTCGATGTTGACGCCAAGGAGGAGGGAGCGGGAGGTGGTCATTTCTTCATCTTGTCGAGGGCCTTCTGGATCTTCTCGGATTCGAGCCTCAGCCGGCGGGCCCGTTCGACGTCATCGCATTTTTCGAAGTACCCTTGGATAAGGTCAAGCAGTCCTGCGAGGGCCTTCAGCCGGAAGACGTCCGCGCCGGCGGTACCGCCGAGCTTGCGCCGATAGACGCGCTCCATCTCGGAGAGGAAGGCGGCTTCCATCCGGCTGTCGCCTTTCACGGCCTGATAATAACCTTCGAGCAGGGCGCGGAACGTCGGCAGATGGTCGGCGTTGTCCTCCAGGGCGCGCCGGTGCATGTTCGCGAGCTTCTCCGCGTTCTTGGCCCGGTCGGCCATGAGGACGGATGATTCCCGTTCGACGGCCTTCTGGATGAGGTCGTAGCGCGTCCGGTCGTAATCGCCGCGCCGCTTCTTCTCGGAGATCAGCCGGTCGTAGGCCCGCTTGCAGCTCAGGAAGATCTCATCCTGGGTCATCGTCGGGAAGAGGTGCTTGGCTTCCATGTCGTCGGCGAGTTCGCGCATGTCGGGCCATTCGTCGAACGCGCGGCGCATCTCCAGGACGAAGAGCTTCCACTCGTCGGTCTTCACCTTCGGGCCGAGCGCTTCCAGGCAGGCGGCGTAGGCGCGCCAGGCCTCGAGGCAGCGGTTGGCCGCCAGGACGGCGAGCCGGAGGCACTCGTGCTGGGCTTCGAGGTCGCCGCCGTCGCCGAAGATCTGGGCCGCGAGCTGCAAGCGCTGGGATTTCACGAAACGTTCGGCGCGGCGCTGCGGGTCGCCGAGGATCTGCACCTCGAACTCGCCGATGCGGCGGCCGGTCTGCGGGTCGGTCGTCTCGCCGCAGGCGTAGCCGTCGTTGTAGCGGCCGGTGTTCATGTTCCATTCCTTGTCCTTCCGCTGGTAGGCGAACCACGCGTGTCCGCCGCGGTTGCCGTCGCCGGTCACGTACGCGGCGGGGATGCCGTAGGCCCGGGCGGTGTTGGCGGCGAAGTGCGCCTGATGCATGCAGATGCCGCCGAGCTCGAAGATCTCCTTCAGCGTGCCTTCGGTCGGTTTCGCCAGCTTGGTCTTCTCCTGGGTCACGTAATCCATGCGGTAGCGGATCAGGCCGTAGCTCGGCGACCATTCCGAGAGCGAGCGCAGCTTCGGATTCGCCAGCGCCCAGTTCATCTCCTCCTCGGTGGCCGTGGCGCCGACGACCCAGACGAGGTCGCCCGGCGGCGCTTTGCGGACGTCGCCGACGAGCCGTCCCGCCTCGGTGGCGGTCTTGAAGTAGCGGTAGCGGGTCAGCGCGTCGGCCGAGCAGGCTTCGCCGCCGTCGAAGCGGGACCAGCGGAGCGGCTGGTCGAAGACGAGCGCGCAGGCGATCTGGAGATTGTCGTAGCGACCCAGCTGGGCCGGGGTGTCGTCGGCCGCGAGCCGCGCCCAGACGCGCAGGGCTTCGGTCGCATCATCCTCGGCCTTGAGCGTGAGCGCGAATTTCTCGAGCAGGTCGGGTCGGCCGAGCAGTTCCGCGAGCAGGGCGGGCAGCTGCTCGCCGCCTTGGGCCGCCGTGCGCAGGTTCTCCGCGCCGACGCGCCGGATGAAGAGGGCCTGGGTCATGCCGAGCGCGAAGGCCCGGCTTTCCCAGAGGCGGTTATGCCGTTCGACGCCGTCCGTCGAGGATGTCGCCACGAGCGCGGGCAGCAGGCCCTTCTGCAGCCGCACCAGATGGTCCTCCCACTTGCCATCCTTGAGACGCTCCCGCGCGTCCGCGACGAGGAGGAGCGGCAGCTTCGGATCGTTCAAGGCGGCGCCGGCGAAGACGTAGGGTTTGCTTTCGACGACCACCGGCGCGACGACCGGCTCCGCCTTCGGGACTTCGGCCATCTTGGGCGGCGCGACGGGCGTGACGGTCTTGGGCTCGACGACGGCGACCGGCTTCGTCTCCGGCTCGACGACCTTCGGGGCTTCGACGGCTTTCGGCACTTCCTTCACCACGAATACCTCGGGCGGGCGCCGTGTGTTCTGCCATACGAACCAGCCGACCGCCGCGAGGACGGCGCCCCCGATGAGCAGCATCGGCCAGTTCGACTGGCTCCGCCGATGGGCGAGGATGGGCGCGGGCTTCTTAGGAGGGGTGGGTTGGCTGGCCATCGTGGGAACGAGCAGAGGATGCCGCCCCGCCCGGATTGGTCAAAAGAACATCACTTTCCGCGACGGATTATCGCCGCTTCAGCCAATTCGGGGGACTTTGCCCCGTTCGAGCGTCAGGCGCAATGAGGGCGCCGTCGGCGAACGCTTCAGCTTGGCGAGGGATTCCGGGTCGCCGGCGTGCACGAGTTCCCCGCCGGCGTTGCCGCCTTCCGGGCCGATCTCAATCACCCAGTCCGCCTCGGCGATCACGTCGGGATGATGTTCGATCACCACGACCGTGTGGCCTTGGTCGACGAGCGCGTGGAGGAGTTCGATCAGACGACGGCAATCGGACTGGTGCAGGCCGATGGTCGGCTCTTCGAGGATGTAGAGGTTCGGGCGGATCTCGCCGCGCGAACGCTCGCGGAAGGTCGGCAGGCCTTGGGCGAGTTCGCTGACGAGCTTGAGGCGCTGGGCCTCGCCGCCGGAGAGCGTCGGGCTGCTCTGGCCGAGCGTCAGGTAGCCTAGGCCCGTCTTCACCATCAGTCCGCAGAGGTCGCCCAGCTTGGCATCGAAGGAGAGGAACGCCGCGGCTTCCTCGAACGTCATCGCCAGCAGGTCAGCGGCTGATTTCCCGTTCCAGCGGATCGCCTTCGCGGCCGAACCATAACGCGTGCCCGCGCATTCTTCGCACGGCACGTAGGTGTCGGGCAGGAAGCTCATCTCGAGCTTGATGCGGCCCGCGCCGGAGCACGCTTCGCAACGTCCGCCGGAGGTATTGAAGGAGAAGAAGCCCGCGCCGTGGCCGCGGATCGCCGCTTCCGGCAGGGAGGCCAGACGTTCGCGGATGAGGTCCCAGGCGCCGACGTAGGTCGCCGGCGTCGAGCGCGGCGTCTTGCCGATCGGTTCCTGGTCGACGACCACCAGTTGACGGAAGCCCTTGAGTCCGGACAGGGTGCCGAAGGCCGGCTTACCCTCGTGCGAGACCACGCTGAGCGCCTCCTTGCCCGTGAGTCCGTCCTTCTTCTTCGCGATGGCCGCACGGATCGCGGGCGCGAGGAGGTCGGTCACGAGCGTGGACTTGCCGGCGCCGGAGACGCCGCAGACGACGGTCAGGCGGCCGACCGGAATCTGGACGTCGAAGCCCTTGAGGTTGCGGAGCGAAGCATCCTTGAGGCGGACCCAGGCCGCCGGAGCGCCCTTGCCGGCAACTGATCGTCGCGCGCCGCGGAGAGGGTGAGGGATGGCTTCTTTCAGGAAGCGACCCGTGACGGAGTCGGCGCGCTTCTCGAGCGCGGCGGCGGTGCCTTGGGCGACGATCTCGCCGCCGTGCACGCCGGCGCCCGGACCCATGTCGACGACGAGGTCGGCCGCGCGCATGGTGTCTTCGTCGTGTTCGACGACCAAGACCGTGTTGCCACGGTCACGCAGGCCCTTGAGCGAGCCGATGAGCCGGTCGTTGTCGCGCGGGTGCAAGCCGATGCTCGGTTCGTCCAGGACGTAGAGCGCGCCCGAGAGAGTCGAACCGAGTTGTGCCGCGAGACGGATACGCTGGGCTTCGCCGCCGGAGAGCGTGTCGGCGCCGCGATCGAGCGCGAGGTAGCCGAGGCCGACCGACTCGAGGAAGCGCAGGCGCGCCGCGATTTCCGGGAGGAGGGCGCCCACGATGGCTTTCTCGCGCGCCTCGAGCTTGAGGCCGGAAAGGAATGCGAGGGACTCGTCGGGCTGGAGGCGGAGCAGGCCGGGTAGGGACAAGGAGCGACCCTTCGGGCCGGCGAGCTTCACGGAGCGGCCGATCGGGCCCAGGCGTTCGCCGTGGCAGGTCGGGCAGACCGCTTCACCGACGCGGTCGGCGATGGCGTTCTCGTTGATGGACTCTTCTTCGTCGGAGGAGAACGTCGTGACCTCGAGGCCGTGGCCGCGGCAATCCGGGCACCAGCCGCGAGGCGAGTTCCAGGAGAGATGCTTCGGGTCGACCTCCGGGAAGGATTCGCCCGTGGCAGGATCGCTGCGCGACGTCGACAGATAGGCGACCTGACGGCCGTCCGGTGCGAGCAGCACGCACGCGTTCTTGCCGGCGGCCAGCGCCTGACGCACGAGCGTGCGGAGGGCCTTCTCGCCGGACTCTTCGGTCTCGTCGGGCAGGCGGATGAGCCCGTCGGCGCGGAGTTCGCCGAAGACCGCGTCGACGTCGTGTTCGGAGTAGCGGTCGAGCCCTTCGAAGCCATCGACCTTGAGCAGCTTGCCGTCGCAACGGAGGAGGCGCAGGCCTTTCGTCTCGGCCCATTCGGCGAGCGGGCGGTGATGGCCCTTGCGGGCGCGCACGAGCGGAGCGGCGACGAGCAGGGAGCCCTTCTTCAAGGCCTTCGCCTGCTTGGCGACCAGGCGGACGACCGCGTCTTCGGTCATCTCTTCGAGCGGTTCGCCGGTCGTCGGGCTGTGCAGCACCCCGGCGCGGGCGAAGAGCACGCGGAGGTATTGGGCCACTTCGGTGACCGTCGCGACGGTGGATTTCGCGGAGCCGCGCGTCACGCGCTGTTCGATCGCGACCGTCGGCGGCAGGCCCGTGAGCGAATCGATGTCGGGCTTCGGGAGCTGTTCGACGAACTGGCGCGCGTAGGCCGAGACGCACTCGAGGAAGCGACGCTGCCCTTCGGCGAAGAGGATGTCGAAGGCCAGGGAGGATTTGCCGGAGCCGGACACGCCGGTCATCACGGTCAATGAGCCGTGCGGGATCTCGAGCGAGACATCCTTGAGGTTGTGTTCGCGCGCGCCGCGGAGGGAGATCGACGTCGGACGCGGCTTGCCCGGCGCGGTCGAGGCGGCGGCGAAGGCGTCGTCGCCCTTGGCGAGGAAACGTCCCGTCACCGTGCCCGCTTGGGCGACCTCGGCGGGCGTGCCTTCGGCGACGAGGCGCCCGCCGGCGGGGCCGGCTTCCGGACCCATCTCGAGCAGCCAGTCGCAGGACTTCAGCACGTCGAGGTGGTGTTCCACCACGACGAGCGAGTGGCCGGCTTCGGTCAGGCGATGGAGCAGGCCGATCAGGCGCGCGACGTCCTCGCGGTGCAGGCCGGTCGTCGGTTCGTCGAGGAGCAAGAGCGCGCCGCTTTTGCGGGCGTCGATCTTGGAAAGGTAGCGGACCAGCTTGAGGCGCTGGGCTTCGCCGCCGGAGAGCGTCGTGAGCGGCTGGCCCATCGAGAGGTAGCCGAGACCGACTTCTTCGAGGCAGGCCAGCTGGGCGGAGGCGGGCGTGCGTTCGCCGAGGAACTTGCGCGCCTCGGTGACCGACATCGCGAGCAGGTCGCCGACGGACTTCCCGTCGTATTGGAAGCTGAGCACCTCGTCGCGGAAGCGTTTAC
The DNA here is from genome assembly GCA_046301395.1 of Verrucomicrobiota bacterium. Lineage (GTDB taxonomy): Bacteria > Verrucomicrobiota > Verrucomicrobiia > Opitutales > UBA953 > UBA953. Next base: position 6,691 of record JBKCKE010000017.1, read on the forward strand.
CGTTGCACGAAGGACAGGGGAGGGCGACGTCGGAGACGAACTGCATCTCGACCGTCTCCCAGCCCGCGCCGCCGCAACGTTCGCAGCGACCTTCGCCGGCGTTGAAGGAGAAGTGCGAAGGCGAGAGCCCCGCGGCTTTCGCCTCGGGCGAGTTGCCGAGCAAGGTCCGGATCGCGTCCCAGGCGCCGACGTAGAGCGCCGGATTGGAGCGCGGCGTACGGGTCGCAGGGGATTGGTCGACGAGGGAGACCTCCGCCGGCTCCTTGTCGAACTTCACCCATTTCAGTTCCGTCGCTTCGTCGCCTGATTCCGGGTCGCGGCGGCCGATGACCTGATGGAGCAGCGTCGACTTGCCTGAGCCCGAGACGCCGCAGAGCCCGACGAGGCGGCCGAGCGGGATCGTGCAGCTGAAATCGCGGAGATTGTTGACCGTCGCGCCGCTCACGCGCAGGCGAGGAGTCGTGTCGCCGATCGGGCGCGGGGCGCGCGTCTCGGGCGTGCGACGTCCGGAGAGCCAGTTGCCCGTCGCGGATTCCTTGACCTTGAGGATGCCTTGCGGGGCGCCCTGATAGAGCAGATGACCGCCTTCGGCGCCGGGGCGGGGGCCGATCTCGATCAGCCAGTCCGCCGCGCGCATCACCGACTCATCGTGTTCGACCACCACGACCGTATTCCCTTGGTCGACGAGGCTGCGGAGGATTCCGACCATGCGGGCCAGGTCGCGGGCGTGCATGCCGACGCTCGGTTCGTCGAGGACGAAGACCGTGTCC
>JBKCKE010000018.1:0-4038 GCA_046301395.1 Verrucomicrobiota bacterium
GTCCTACCTGTACCCCCTCCGCAAGGACGGCCCCGCCGCCTGACGACGATGGCGATGAAGCGTCGCTTCGCGGACCACGTGCCCGGACTCCTGCTGAGTCCGATGAACCACGACACGCGCCGCATCTTCGTCGCGGCGACGCGGATGAACGACGGCAAGACGACGACCTGCCTGGGCCTGACCGCCGCGCTGCAGTCGATGGGCATGCACGTCGGCTACATCAAGCCGATCGCCCAGCGTATCGTGCAGTCCGGCGACGACCAGGTCGACGAGGACACGCTCCTGATCGACGGCCTCTTCAACCTCGACATCCCGATCGCGGCGATGTCGCCCGTGGCCATCGGGCCCGACTTCACCAAGCAGTACCTCGAGAACCCCGAGGAGATCGGCCCGCAGCTCAAGGACCGCATCTGTCGCGCCTTCGACCGCACCGCCTACGGCAAGGACATCGTCGTCGTCGAGGGCTCCGGCCACGCCGGCGTGGGCTCGGTCTTCGGCGCCTCCAACGCCGACAACGCCCGCGTGCTCGGCTCGAAGGCCATCATCGTCGCGGCCGGCGGCATCGGCAAACCGATCGACGAGATCGCGCTCAACAAGGCGCTCTTCGACAAGGCCGGCGTCGAGGTCGTGGGCGCCATCCTCAACAAGGTGATGCCGGACAAGGTCGACTTCATCCGCGACTTCGCGGGCCGCGGCCTCCGCCGCATGGGCGTGCCGCTCCTCGGCGTCGTGCCACTGCAGGAGACGCTGGTCTACCCCAACCTCGACCAGGTGGCCGACGAGACCAAGGCCCGCTGGATCCACCAACCGGCCGGCCTGCGCCGCGTCCGTCGCGTGGTCATCGGCGCGATGTCCGCCCGCCGCTCCGCCGAATACCTGCGCGTTCCGGGCACCTTGGTGATCGTACCCGGCGACCGCGAAGACCTGCTGGAGGCTTTCATCGCCGGCGCCGGCACCCAACCGCTTTCCGGGGTTTTCTTCTCCAACGGGCTGCTGCCCGACGAGGGCATCATCCGCCGCCTCAAGGAGGCGGGCATCGCGATGGCCGCGGTCGAGGCGGAATCCTTCGCGGTGACGGCGCGCATCAATAACATGACGGTGAAGACGATGCGCCAGGATGCCGACAAGATCCCGATCATCCGGAAGATGATCTCGGAATCCGTCGATATCCCGGCCCTGCTCCGGGCCCTCTGAGCGGTCAGACCGGCCGCAGCACCTCACCGAGTCGCGTGAAGTGCGCATCGTCGAAACCGATCGCCCGCTTGAGGTAGGCGTCGCGTTCGATGAGATTGGCGATCCGACCGGCCTCGCGCCATTGAGCGGTGCTGATGAGGCCGCGGAGGCGCACCCATAAAGCCCCGACGGGCACGGGAAAATCGCTGCCATGCAGAAAGCGACCGAGGCGACCTGACTCTTTGACCTGTTTGAGCACACCGCTGCGGATCGGGCTGTTGAGCGCGCTGGTGTCGGCGTAAAGACCAGGAAACTCATCCATGAGCCGGACGAGCTCGCCGAAGTAGTTCGGGTCGAAGAAGTGGCTGTTGCCCGACGAGTGGGCGGCAATGACCTTGACGCCCAGCTCCAGAGGACGGCGCAGGATACGCGGGTCCTGGTAGGCGCGGTTGATCACCGGCACGGTCATCTCGCCGCCGGTATGGCAGAGGAAAGGCAGGCCGGAGGCCGCCATGCGGCGCCAGAACTCATCATACTGCGGCAGGGCGCAGTTCACGTTCTGGCAATTGGGCAGCAGCTTGAGGGCCCGGGCGCCGCCCGCGAGGCAGCGCTCCAGTTCTTCGAGGGCATCTTTCCGGCCAGGATGAATCGATACGGCCGGAACGAACTCGGGGTGCCGGTCGCAGACCTTGAAGAGATATGCGTTCGGGACGTAGAAAGAACCGAATTCAAGCTTCTGACCCGTCTCGTCATAGACCTCGTCCTGCGCGAGCAGCAAGGCCCTGTCCAGCGAGGAGGCGGCGACCAATCCCGCGAGGTGACCGACGAAGCTTTCGTCAAAATCCCCCGCGGTGGCCTTCGCCTCCAACCCGATGGTCCGTCGCATCACCTCGCCGAGAGTGCGGTGCCACAGGCCATCCAGGCGCAGCCAGCAACCGCTGCCGGAAAGACCGTTGCCGACGAGATGAACGTGACCGTCGTAGCGATGCGTGGTCATGGCGGACTCAGTCGGCTTTCTTTTCGGAAATGATCCGGCCATAGAGCCAGGCGATACCGAAGAAGGCCAGGGCCAGGGCGGCACAGGCGACGATCCGGCCGAGGAGGTCCGTGATGTCGTGCGTCAGCACGCGGGCGGAGGCGATGACGAGTCCGACCAGACCGAGCATACGGAAGGAACGCGTGGAGAGCACGTGGCCGAGCACGAACGTGAGCACGGCGGCCAAAGCCCAGAAGAGCGAGACGCCCGCGCCCGGCAGCTTAGAGAGCATGCCGAAGCTCACGACAAAAAGCGCCAAGACCCCTAGGACGGCCCGCTGGGCGGTGCCCCAGGCGCCTTGATCGCGGGTATGGAAAGCCAGTAAGTAAAGCAGGCTGGCCAGGCCAAGCAGCACGAACGGGCTCTGCGCCAGACCAAGGCCGGTCAGTCCTGAGCCAGAGACGATGACCCCCTGGATGAAGAATCCGACCAGCGCGCCCATCGCCGCCAGGGAGAGCTCGGTCGGCACGGCGCCGAGGCGTCGCCAGAGCGCCGTCATCCCCATGACCAAGACCGCCCCACCCGACCAAGTGAGGGCGAGCTGCCAGGCGGCCGGCGACCAGACGTCATTCGCGGCCGGCAGCAGGCTCTTGGCCATGGCGGCGGCGAAGGCGAAGACGATCACCGCGGCGAACAGGGCCAAGGCATGACGGAGGACCTTGGCGAAGAGCTCCAGTCGTCCGAGCAGACGCCACAGGGCGCCGAAGTTCAGGGCCACCAGCAACGCGGCCCAGACAGCCCACCAAGCCGTCGATCCGGCGGAACCGACGAGCGGACGCCAGAAGAGCACCACGACGCTGGTGAAGAGATAACCCGGCAGGGACGCCCACAGCAGCGCAGGACGGAAACGGATGGCGGCGACGAGCAGTACCACCAACCAAGGCCACCCAGTGTCGGCCTTGGGGAAGGACTCCTGCACGGAGAGCACGATGAGACCCAGGCTCACGATGCCGACGAGGCGACGCAGCTGCTGCCAGCCGGCGGCACGCTCCCAATCCTCGCGGAACGCCAACAACAAGGCGAAGGCGCCGATGCCGACCAGGGACATCCAAGGTTGCTCCGGAGGGTGATCGATGAAAGCGAACGCGGCCACGCCACCCAGGATTTCCGCCGACCAGCGCACGAGCTCCGAGCCGGTGCGCGTACCGACCAGCAGAGTACCCGCCGCGGCGAGCGTCCAGATGAGCCAGACGAGGTGCGGATCCACCAACCAGGCCAGGCCGGCGGCGACGAAGCCCACGGCAGCGAGCAGCAGGACTTCGCAGACCATGCGATTACGTCCGCGCTCCGCCAAACCGGCGAGAGCGGCGACGGCGGCGATCAGCAGGGAAACGGTGGCACGGGCCTGATCCCCGCCGGTCGCGAGGAAGAGGGCCAGCAAGGCCGGCGCGAAGAAGGCGCTGAGCTGGAAAGCCGCGCGCGCGTCACGTCCCGACAGGACTTCGTCGTCCTTCACCAGACGTTCGCCAAGCCAGAGCACGATGAACGATGCGAGAGCGGCGAGCTGCAACGGAAGGTAATCCGCGTCCTTCGACGGCATCGCATCATAGAGCAGCAGGAGGCAGACCTGCGAGCCGACGAGGCCCAGGACACCGGCAGAGCCCCAAGGTCCACGCACCATCAGGATGACGCCCAGGAGGGCGACCAAGGCCGCTCCCGTCGCGGTCTGAGCGGACGCCGCGTCCGTGCCGACGGAGAAATACACGGCGACGGCGGCGAAGATCACCGCGAGCTGCGCGAAGAGTTTGCTCCGGCGGGCCAAGGCAACGAAGGCGACGCCCAGGGCTACGAGGAACTGGACGACGGCGGCCGAAGCCGGGCTGTCACAG
>JBKCKE010000019.1:0-8011 GCA_046301395.1 Verrucomicrobiota bacterium
CGAAGCCGCGAGAAGCCCGGAGGCTCAGAGGCTTGGTTGACCCGAGAGATGCAGGCCTCAAGGGGGAACCGGAGACCGGATGATTAACTAGGTGACACGTTGACAAGGTGACACGTGGGCAAGGGAGGCAGCGGAGGAGCCGCGGGGGCCTGGATCCTGATGGCCGAAGGCTGCATGGCTGAATCCCGAGGGGCTGAGGCCCTGGTGGCCGTCACCTGTCACCCGAAAGAATATGTCCGCAGCCAACTATCCGGTCTCCGGTTTCCCTTTGAGCGAGGGTGATTGGTAGGAGAGCGACGGTGTCGCGACCGGAGGGTCGAAGGGTCGAGGCGGACGCGTCGCCGACGCGTCCCTACCCTCAAGACAGCGGATGCGATGTCATCGCATCCCTACCCTTAGAAGCGGAAGCTGGAGCTGACTTCGAAGACGGCGGCGACGATCGCGAAGGCGATGAAGGCCACGAACGAGAAGGCGGCGACGAGCACCGAAGCGGAGATCGTCTGCGAGATAGTGCCGAGCCAGCGGTCGAGCTCGGCGCGATAGGAGCGGGAGATATCGCGGAGGCCGGGCGCCAGGTTGCCGGTCTGTTCGGCGACGGCGACGCGGTCGAGGAGCAGGCGCGGGAAGTAGCCTGTGCGGGCGAGGGCCTTCGAGAGGCTGTCGCCTTCGAGCACGCGGTCGGTCGCTTCGCGCAGCTGCTGGCGCAGCGCACGGTTCGGAGCGGTCTTCTCGGCGAGGCGGAGGGCTTCGGCGGTCGTGATGCCGTTCTCGAGGAGCACCGCGAGCGTATGGCAGAAGTTGAGGACCGAGACGCGCATCACGAACGAGCCGGCCAGCGGGACCTTGAGGAGCAGCCCGTCGGAGGCCAGCTTGCCTTCCTCCGTCTTGCGCCAGCGGGCGATGCCGATGACCGCGAGCACGGCGACCACGAGGAAGATCGGGCCCACCACGACGAAGACGTCGGCGAAGGTCATCAGCAGCTTCGTGGAGAGCGGCAGCTTGCCGCCGAGGGAAGTCAGGAGCGTCTGCAGGCGGGGCAGCAGGAAGAGCACGAAGAAGATCACCACGCCGACGGCGACCACGCAGATGAAGAGCGGGTAGGCCATCGCGCTGATGAGCTTGCGCTTGAATTCCTTCTGTTCCGTGAAGTGGGTGATCAGGCGCTCGAGGACGTCGCGGATGTTGCCCGTCGCTTCGCCGGCGGCGATGAGGTTGAGCGTCTGGCCGTCGAAGACCTGCGGGTAGGCGCCCATCGCGGCGGACAGGCTCTGGCCTTCGCCGAGCTTGGACCAGATCCCGGCGCAGAGGGCGCGCAGGCGGGATTTCTGGAGACGGAGGGCGAGGAGGCGGAGCGCTTCGCCGGCGGACATCCCGGAGCGGACCAGGTCGGCCATCGACTCCAGGAAAGGCAGGCACTCGGCTTCGGTCGGCAGCAGGTCCTTGTCGGCGGGGCCACCTTCGCGGGCGGACTCCTTGGCGCGGACGGCGGCGCCGGACTCCTCGACCTTGACCGGCTTGAGGCCGCGGGCCTGGAGCTTGCGGAGCGCGTCGCGACGCGCGGGGGCCTCGATGGTGCCTTCGGTCACGGCGCCGGCGGCGTCGCGCGCGGTGTAATTGAAGACGGCCATCGCGGCGTTATTCGTTCGAGCTCAGGTTCCGGACGAGCTCGTCGATGGTCGTGAGACCGGCGGCGACCTTGAGCCAGCCCGCCTTGGCGAGGGGACGCATCCCGAGGGCGATGGCCTTCTCGGTCAGGTCGCGGTTGGAGATGCGGGTGATGATCAGGTCGTGGAGCGGCTTCGGGTGGAAGATCTCGAAGACCCCGACGCGTCCGCGGTAGCCCGTGCCACGGCACTTGCGGCAGCCGACGGCTTCCTTGAGGGAAGTCACGTCCTTCAGGTAAGACTCGTCCATGCCGAGCGCCTCGAGGGCCGGCAGGAGCTTCGCGCGGTCGACCGGGACCGTCTTGGCGCAGTCGGCGCAGAGGCGGCGGACGAGGCGCTGGGCGATGACCAGTTCGACGGCGGAGCCGACGAGGAACGGCTCGACGCCCATGTCGATGAGGCGCGTGATGGCGCCCGGGGCGTCGTTGGTGTGGAGGGTCGAGAAGACCAAGTGGCCCGTGAGGGAGGCGCGGATGGAGATCTCGGCCGTCTCCAAGTCGCGGATTTCACCGACCATGATGACGTCCGGATCCTGGCGGAGCGTGCTGCGGAGGGCGCCGGCGAAGGTCAGGCCGATCTCGGCGCGCGTCTGCACCTGGTTGGCGCCGGGCACTTCGTACTCGATCGGATCTTCGATCGTCACGATGCGGATGTCGGGCGAGTTGATCGCCTGGAGGAAGGCGTTGAGCGTGGTCGACTTGCCGGAGCCCGTCGGGCCCGTCACCAGGATGATGCCGTGCGGGTAGTCGAGGACCTTGCGGACGGCGGCCTGCTCTTCGGCGTTCATGCCGATGCGGTCCATGTTGTAGGCCTCCTTGCGCTGGTTGAGGAGACGCAGCGAGACCGACTCCGCGTAGATCGTCGGGATGGTCGAGACGCGGATATCGAGGACGTTCTTCCCGTCGCGGAAGTTGATGCGGCCGTCCTGCGGAAGGCGGCGCTCCGAGATGTTGAGGCGCGCCATGATCTTCAGGCGCGAGATGATCGCGTCCTGGAAGCGGGCGAGATTGTCGGGCAGCGGGATGGCGATGAGGATACCGTCGACGCGGTAGCGGATGCGCAGGTTGTTCTCCTGCGGCTCGAAGTGGACGTCCGTCGCGCCTTCGGCGACGGCCTGCGTCAGGACTTCGGTGACGAAGCGCACGACCGCGGCGTCCTGGTCGGCCTCGTCGGAGGTGGCGACTTCGGCGGCGGGCAGGTCGTCGCCTTCGTCTTCGAGGCTGCCGGAGCCCACGCCGTAATTCTCATTGATGAGGGCGGCCACGCGTTCGGGCGGGGCGAGGTACCACTTCGGGCGGCGGGAGGCGAAGGTCGCGACCCAGTCGGCCGTATCGGTGTCGGGCGGCAGCGCCGTGACGAGACGCAGGCGGCCTTCTTCGCCGCCGGGGAGGAGCGTCGGGACGACCTGGGCTTCGGAGGCGATGCGCGCCGGCAGGATCTTCATGCCGTCGGGAGCGATGGCGGGCTCTTCGAGGACTTCGAGGCCCGTGAGGCGGGAGAGCTCGGCGAGGAGCGAGGCCTCGTCGAGGCCGAGGGCCTGCGCGAGGAACTTGAAGCGGGCTTCGCGCGGCGTCTCCGCGAACGAGGCGCGGGCCTCGTCGGTCAGGCGCTCGGCGAGCGCCGAGGGCAGTCCGTGCCGGTCGACGGTCAGCATGTCACTTCTGCGCCGGGGCGGCGGGGAGCTTGCCGGGGACGTTCTCGATGATCTTCTTCGCCTCGGCGCCGAGCGCGCTGGCCGTCGCGCGGCTGATGGCGTCGAGGTTGTCGACCGCCGTGTTGTTGAGCACGTAGGGGCGGAGGAAGATGATCAGTTCCTGCTTCTCCTCGAGGACCGTCGACGAACCGAAGAGGTCGCCGAGGAACGGGATAGGGCCGAGGCGGGAGGTGGACTTCGTCGCGACGGTGCGCTGCAGGCCGCCGAGGACGACGATCTCGCCGCTCATCGCGCTCACGAAGGAGTCGGTCGTGCGACGGCCGATGATCGGCTGGTCGTTGCCATCGAGGATGGTCGTGCCGAGGATGTCTTCGACCGACTGCGAGACCTGGAGCTGCACCGCGCCGTCCTTGCCGATGAGCGGCAGGACCTTGAGCTGGATGCCGATGTCGCGCTGCGACACCGTGGAGGTGATCTGGCCGGTCTGGGCGGCGATGGTCGAGCCGGTGATGACCGGGCGGGATTCGCCGACGAAGATCGTGGCCTCCTTGTTGTGGGTCGTCGTGACCGCGGGCACCGAGAGCACCTTGAGGTCACCCTTGCGCGGGGTGGTCGTCAGACCGATGGTCGCGCTGAGGTTGCTGTTCGGGGCGAGGACGCCCTGCGAAGCGGTGATCTGCGTGTTGTTCGGGGGCAGCGTGGTGTTGGTCGTGGCGGGCACGCCGTTGACGTTGAAACCGCCGCCCGTGCCGCCGATGCCGACGAGCTTGCCGTTGCTGACGGTCAGGCCGAGCGTGTTGAAGCCGTTGGTCTCGTTGTCGGAGAGCTTCACCTCGACGATCACGACCTCGATGCGCACCTGCGGGAGGACGATGTCGACCTTCTCGATGAGTTCGTGGAGGAGACGGAGGTCGTCGTTGGTGCCGGAGACCACGACCGAGTTGCTGCGGATATCCGGGAGCACCGTGAGGTTGCTGCTGAACTCGTCGGCGCCCATCTGCGAGGCGCCCGCGGCGCCCGCGGCGGCAGCGGCGGAAGAAGAGGAGGAGGTCGTCGGGACCGGCGTGCGGTTGAGCGTCGTGCTGCGGACCGAATTACCGGCGCGGGCGGCGGCGGTCGTCTGGCCCGTGACAAGGGAGGTCACCAAGGTCGCGACCTGCTGGGCGTCGGCGTGGCGGAGGAAGATGACGTCCGTCTTCGTGTTCGGATTGGATTTCTGGTCGAGGGTCTCGATCAGCTTGTCGAAGAAGTCATGCTGGTCGGCCGAGCCCATGAGCAGCACGCGGTTGGTGCGTTCGTCGGCGAGGAAGGTCGTGCCCGTGCTGAGGCGGAAGGGCGCGCCGCCGGAGACCGTGGCGGGCGAGCGGAGCATCGACGTCAGCTTGTTGACCATGTCGGTCGCCATCGCGTTCTTGAGCACGTAGCTCTTAGTGACGACCAGGTCGAGCTGCGGACGGTCGATCTGCATCGTCAGCGTCTCGATCTTCTGGAGGTTGGTGATCGAATCGGTGATCAGCAGGGCGTTGTTGCGGCCGAAGTAGACGGGCGGCGAGGCCAGCGTGGTGTTGAGGCTCGAGGCGATCTGGGCGACGAGCTCCTGGGCGTTGGCGTGCTTGAGCGTGAAGATCTTGGAGGCGATGCGGCCGCTAGGCGGCAGCGACAGCACGGAGCCGGCGATGAGCTGCGGCGACTCCGCCTTCGCGACGAGGTTGGGGACGACCTTGAGGAACTTGTCGCCCTGCTGGATCACGGCGATGCCGTTGAGGTTGAGCAAGGTCTCGAGGGCGAGGAGCGCCTCGTCGCGGGTGATCGAAGCCGGGAGCGAGAGCGTGTAGACGCTGGCCGGAAGCGCCGCCGGCCGGAGGATGGACTTGCCGGTCCAGCGCTGCATCAGGTCGAGGACCTGGGCGACCGTCTCGTCGCGAAGGATGACCGGGCCGATCTGGTCGGCGCCATTCAGGCCGGGGAGCGGGACCGCAGCGGCGACACCCGGGACCACCGCAGGCACGGCGGCAGCGGAGGCGGGCGCAGCCGGAGCAACCTGACCCAAGCCCACGAGCGGGGCGGAGGCGGCGGCCAGCAACAGGCAGAAAAAGGGCAGAGGAGCCCGCCGTTGACGATGGGTGGAAGGAGTGCTGATCACTTGGGTAAGAGGGGTACGGCTTGATAACACCAAACCTGAGGAATAGTTCGACGATAAATCGGCTTTGGTGAGGTTTATTCGGAGGCTAAGCCCACCCAGGCCAGTGACATACCCTGAAATAGTGAACATAGTTTCACCTTTTCCTTGCCTCGCCTCGATGATTGAGCCAAAAGGCCTGTATTCCTGCAATGCGTGAAGACATCCCCGAATGGCTGGGCAAGCCGCCCCTCCGCGGCACGGACCAATGGGAAGCGTGGCTGACCAAGTGGCGGCGTTACGCCAAGGTCGAGCTCCGGGACGCCGCGGCGGACGACCCGGAATATGACTTCGGCCTGCTCTCCCCGGACGAACGCTGGCGAGTGGCCTTGGCCCTCCAGGTCAAAGCCCAGATCGAAGCCGGTCGGCAGAACGCCCCCGTCGCCGTTTCCTTCGTCGGCGGCCGTAAAGTCAGCGACCTCGACCATGCTGGGGTCGTCGCCTGGCAGGTCGGCCGCTCGGTCGTCTCGCCGATCCCGGACGCCACCTTCACCGCTGCGCTCGAGTGGAGCAACGCGCGCGAGAACCCGCGACGCCGCCGAATCTCCCACGCCATCCGCTATGGCTTCATCGCCGGGCTCGGCGGCGAGGCTGCGGCGCCGGCCTGGTCTTCGCCCGACTACGTCGCGGCGTACGAAGCCTCATGGGAGCTCGGTAACGCGCTCGCCATCGAAAGCGACCCGAGGGGATAGTTGCGGAAAGCCCCGCGGCGGGCAGAATACGACGCCATCCCCTCACATGGACACCCTCATCATCTGCGCGACGGTCGTCGGCCTGGCCCTTTGGTTGACCTACCAAATCAAATCAGCCCAGCGCTCGCCCCAACAAACCACGGACGAACAAGCCCGGTTAGCCGAGGCCGTCGCCCGCACCGTGCGCGAAGACATCGGCAAGGAAACCGAGCGCCTGCGCGCGGCACAGTCCCAACAGGCGGCCGAACTACGCAAAGAACTGACGGACGGGCTCCGGGAATCGCGGACCGAGATCATGGGCTCACTGGCGGAAACGCGCCGGGAATCGGCCAAATCGGTCGCCGACTTCTCGGCCGAGACGGCCGAAAAGACCAAGGAGCTGCAGAAGAACGTCGAAAAATCCCTCGAAATCATGCGTGCCGACAACGAGCGGCGCCTTAATGAAATGCGCGAGGTCGTCGGCGAGAAACTTCAGAAGACCCTTGAGGCGCGGCTAGGCGAAAGCTTCCGCCAAGTCTCGGAAAGGCTGGACGCAGTGACGAAGCACATGGCGGAAGTCCAGCAGATCCAAGGCAACATCAACGACCTGAAGCGCGTCATGGGCAACGTGAAGACACGCGGCGTCTGGGGCGAGACTTTCCTCGAAAGCCTGCTCAGCGAATCGCTCGTCCCAGGACAGCAGTTCGTGAAGAACTTCAAGCCACGCGAACGCAGCGGCGAGGTGGTGGAGTTCGCCATCGTGATGCCGGGACAGGACGGCGAATCCGTCTACCTGCCCGTGGACGCCAAATTCCCCCGCGAAGATTACGAGCGTATCGTTATGGCCTCCGAACAAGGCAATATCGAAGCGCTGCAGGCCGCACAGAAGGCGCTCGCCTCGTCCGTGCTGGGCTTCGCGACGGACGTCAGCAAGTACATCAACGCTCCGCGCACGACGGATTTCGCCATCCTCTTTCTCCCGACGGAAGGCCTTTACGCCGAAGTGCTACGTAACGCCGGCATCGAGAAGGCGCTGAAGGAGAAGAAAGTGCTGGTCGCCGGGCCGTCGACGATGCTGGCCATCATCAATTCGCTGCGCGTGGGGTTCCAGACCCTGGTGGTGCAGAAAAAATCCGCAGAGATCGGCAAACTGCTCGGCGCGATCAAACAAGACTTCGGCAAATTCGGAGCCATGCTGGAAAAGGTGAATAAGAAACTGGAAGAGGCCAGCAACGTCGTGGGCGAAGCCACCACCCGACATTCGCTCATCACCAAGAAGATGAAAAAGGTACAGGAACTTCCCGCCGGCGAGGCCGAAGCCATCCTGAAGCTGGAAGCGTCGGAGGAGGAAGAGGACGACGCCGAGGACAAAGAAGGCGAAGTCGCTCCGGACGAAAACCCGCCGGCGGCCTGACCGGAAGCCCTGCTGGTGGAGCCGATGAGGTTCGAACTCACGGCCTCGTCATTGCGAACGACGCGCTCTACCAACTGAGCTACGGCCCCAAACAGCAGGAAGATAAGGCAAGCCGTCCCGGCGGGGTCGGTCAAGGTTTAGATGCCTGACGCCTTGCCACGGGCCGGAATCGCCGTAGATTCCACGTTCCTTAACACCATGCGCGTAGCCAAAGAAACCGTCGTCGCCATCGAATACACCCTGAAGGACGACCAGGGCAACATCATCGACGCCTCCGGCGAGCGCGGTCCGATGGAATACCTCCACGGCGCGCAGAACATCATCCCCGGCCTCGAGCAGGGCGTCGAAGGCCTTGTCGCCGGCGACACCAAGAACGTGCTCGTCCCGCCGCAGCTCGGTTACGGCGAATACAGCGAGAAGCTGCTCCAG
>JBKCKE010000020.1:0-3823 GCA_046301395.1 Verrucomicrobiota bacterium
CGACGCTGACCCGACGAGGCCCCGCTGGAGCGGGATTTCGGCCCTCTAACGGGCTTTTCTGTCATATTAACGGCCCGGGGCGAAGTATCCGTTGACATCACCCCCCGCCAGGGGCACAACACCCTCAGTCAATTTCACTCAGGTAAGAGCCTCCCTTATAAAGGACGCATCAGTCGCGAGGGCGACTAACGGAATCAGGATCAATACTCTCCGTACCCGACCCCAGAGTCCCGTAGCTAGGACTCTGGACTTATTTGTCCCGGCAACGGGAAAGCAGGCCGCACCACCCGTGCGGCCTGTTCCGTTTTGCCGTACCCAAGACCGGACTCGAACCGGTAAGCCTTTCGGCGGCAGATTTTAAGTCTGATGTGTATACCGTTCCACCACTTGGGCCGACGCCTCCAAGGTGCGGACGCGCCTCGGATTGGCAACCCGGGAAAGCGGCCGGCGTTCGCCTTCGCCTTGCCCTCGGGACCAAACCCGACTTCCTTCCGCGCATGGATCGCTTAGCCCAGACGTTCGCCCGCTGCAAAGCCGAAGGCCGCCCGGCCTTCGTGAGCTACGTCTGCGCCGGCGACCCCGACGTCGAGACGTCCAAGGCCGTGCTCCTCTCCCTGGCGCAGAACGGCGCCGACGTGCTCGAAGTGGGCGTGCCCTTCTCCGACCCGCTCGCCGACGGCCTGACCAACCAGCTCGCGGCCCAGCGCGCCCTCGAAGGCGGCATGACCTACGACGGCCTGCTCGACGTGCTCCGCGCGGTGCGCGCCGGTACGGACAAGCCGATCGTCCTCTATTGCTATTATAACCTGCTGTTCTCGTTCGGCCTCGACGGCTACTGCGCCAAGGTCCGCGCAGCGGGCGCCGACGGCCTGCTCGTGCTCGACTGCCCGCCCGAAGAAGCCGACGAACTGATCGCGGCCTCGAAGAAGCACGGCCTCGCCAACATCTTCATCGTGGCCCCGACCACGCCGCCCGCGCGCATCGGCCTCATCGCGAAGCACGCCTCCGGGTTCATCTATTACGTCTCGCGCGAAGGCGTGACCGGCGAACGCTCCGAACTGGCCGCCAACCTCTCCGCCTCGGTCGCCGAGATCCGCAAGCACACCGCCCTGCCCATCTGCGTCGGCTTCGGCGTCTCCACCGCCGCCCACGTCCAAGCCATCGCCAAGGTCGCCGACGGCGTGGTCGTCGGCAGCGCGCTCGTGAACGTCGTCGCCGCCCATAAAGACAACAAGTCCCAGGCCGCGGCCGCCATCGGCGCGAAGGTCAGGGAACTGTTGGCTAAGTAAGCCCCGAGGATTCGAGGACCCGAGGGCACGTTGGCCCGAGGACTAGAGGCAAAGCCAGAATGAGGTCTCTGGGCTACCTAGTTCCCGTAGTGCCTTACTCGGGTCCTCGTGTCCTCAGGCCCTCGTGCCCTCAAATACTTGGGTCCTCTGGCCCTCGAGACCTCCGGCCCTCCTGTCCTCGAGCCCTCGCATGACGCTAATCCTTGACCAAGAGCCTTCCCTCCTCACTTTCCCCATGGTCCTAACCTCGTTAGGGCCACCGGAACCGCACCGCATGGCCCAACAAGACACCTGGACGAAAAAAGACCTGACCGGCATCGAAGAGCTTTCCCGCTCCGAGATCGAACTGCTCTTCCGCCAAGCCGACCACTTCCTGCCCGCGCTCGCCCCGGGCAAGGGCCTCGACCTGATGAAGGGCCGGACGGTGGTGAACCTCTTCCTCGAGCCGAGCACCCGCACCCGCACGGCCTTCGAGATCTCGGCCAAGAAGCTCGGGGCCGAAGTGGTCTCGATCAACACGACGGCTTCCTCCCTGGTGAAGGGCGAGACCCTCCGCGACACGGCCGAGAACATCCGCGCGATGGGCGTCGACGCCATCGTGATGCGCCACTCCTCCGCCGGCTCGGCCCGCTACCTAGGCTCGGTCCTCGACATCTCGGTGGTCAACGCCGGCGACGGTGCCCACGAACACCCGACGCAGGCCCTGCTCGACGCCTTCACGCTCCGCCGCCGCTTCGGCAAGGTCGAAGGACTCAAGGTCACGATCCTCGGCGACATCCTCTTCAGCCGCGTCGCCCGCTCCAACATCCTCTGCCTGTCGAAGCTCGGCGCACAGGTCACCCTCGCAGGGCCCGCGACGCTCGTCCCCGCCGCGCTGAAGGAAGCCTTCCCGCAGGTCCGCATCGTCCATGACCTGAAGGAAGCCCTCAAGGACTGCGACGCGGTCATGCTCCTGCGCATCCAGCACGAGCGCCAGACGACCACGCACTTCCCCTCGCTCGGCGAATACACCGCGCAGTTCGGTCTCAACGCCGAACGCGCCGCCTGGCTCAAGCCTGAGGCGATCGTCATGCACCCGGGCCCCATCAACCGAGGCGTCGAAGTCGAAAGCGAAGTCGCCGACGGCCCGCGCTCGGTCATCCTCGAACAAGTCCGGAACGGCGTCGCCGTCCGCATGGCCGTCCTTCACCTCTGCACCGGAGCCATCAGCCGATGAATCCCGCCGACAACTCCCCCCTCTGGATCCGCGGCGCCCGCGTGATCGATCCCTCCGCGCAGCGCGACGAAGCCAAGGGCGACGTCTTCGCCCTCGACGGCAAGTTCGTCGACCAGCTCTCCGCCGCCGACCAAGCCAAGGCCCGCGTCATCGACGGCACGGGCCTCGTGGTCGCGCCGGGCTTCGTCGACCTGAACTGCCGCCTCGGCGAACCGGGCCGCACGGCCCGCGAGACGATCCGCACGGGCACCCGCGCGGCCGCCGCCGGCGGTTTCACGACGGTGGTCACGATGCCCGACTCGCTCCCCGCGGCGGACAACGTCGGCACGATCCAACTCCTCCGCGAAATCTGCTCCCGCGACGCCGCCGTGCGCGTGCTGCCGACGGGCACCCTCACCAAAGGCCATGAAGGCAAGGCCCTCGCTCCGCTCGGCACGATGAAGAAGGCCGGCGTGGTCGCGGTCACCGACACGACCTCCGGCGTGCAGAACAACGAGATCATGCGTCGCGCGCTGGAATACGCCGCGATGTTCGACCTGGTCGTCCTCGACCATTGCCAGGACAGCAGCATGACCGACGGCGGCCAGATGCATGAAGGCGCCTGGTCCCTCCGCCTCGGCCTCCGCGGCCTGCCCCGCGCGGCCGAAGAGATCGTGGTCTCGAGCGACTGCCTGCTCGCCGAACTCACCAAGGCCCGCATCCACCTGCAGCACCTTTCGTCCGGCGGTTCCGCCGAGATCGTCCGCCGCGCCAAGGCGAAGCAGCTCTCGGTCACGGCCGAGGTCTCCGCCCTCCACCTGCTCCTCACCGACGCCGCGCTGGCGAATTACCCGACGAGCCTGAAGACGAATCCGCCCCTGCGCGAAGAAGCCGACCGCCTGGCGCTCATCGCCGCGCTGGTCGACGGCACGATCGACGCGGTCTGCTCCGACCACTCGCCCTGCACGGCCACCGAGAAGGACTGCGAGTTCGACCTGGCTCCGTTCGGGGCCGCGACCCTCGAGACGGCCTTCGCGGCCGCCCACACGGCGCTCGTCGCCGCCGGCCACGCCGACCTCTCAGTCCTGATCGCCCGCCTCACGCACGGTCCGGCCAAGGCCCTCGGCCTCGCCGCCGGCACTCTCAAGGCCGGCGCCCTCGCCGACCTGGTCGTCCTCGACGCGAAGTCGGCTTGGACCCCCGCGAAGAGCGACCTCATCTCGAAGTCTGGCAACAACCCGCTCGTCGGTCGCGCCCTTACGGGTCGCGTCCGCGCCACGTTCGTCGGCGGTCGTCAGGTCTTCGGCGCCTAAGCGACGATGGACGAATTGACCCAAGC
>JBKCKE010000021.1:0-15560 GCA_046301395.1 Verrucomicrobiota bacterium
AGTCGAGCCGGAATCCCCGACCCGTCAGGGCCGGCTTATTTCTCCCACTCCAGCGCGCCGCGCTTGAACTCGTAGGCGAGGCCGAGGACGAGGACGCCGAGGAACACGGCGGTGGCGGCGGTGATCGCGATCCCGGCGGCCAGGAACTCGCGGTAGACGAGAGCCCAGGGCACGAGGAAGACGACTTCGATGTCGAAAAGGATGAACAGCATCGCCGTCACGTAGAACTTCACGGCGAAGCGAGGGTGGGGCTTTCCTTCCATCGGCAGACCGCACTCGTAGGCCTTATCCTTGATATAATTACCCTTGGCGCGCTGGCCGAAGAGGTGGCTGACGGCGAGGATGATGGCGGGGATCGAAAGACCCAGGACGACCTGCACGAGGACGGGCAGGTAGGTGCTGAGGGACTGGGATTCGGCGGCGGCCATCGGTAGCGGACACAAAAAAGCCCTCGCCGGAGGAGGCAAGGGCTTTTGAGGAAAGAACCCTTATTTCACCTTAATATCAGGGGAAGTGATGATCGCCGGGGCGGGGCCGGGAATCTGGATGGTCTGCGGAGCGGGTCCCGCCGAGACGGGACCTTTGCGGAATTCGGCCAGCGAGGGCGGGACTTGTTCGACCATCCAAGGGGCGGCGACGAAGGTCGCCAGCTTGGTCACCGCGTTGGCCTGATGCTTCGGGTCCGAGTGGGTGACGGTCACGAAGGCGCGGGCCGTTTCGCCTGGCTTGGCGGTCTGTACCGAGTCGAGGACGACCACGACCGAGGCGCCGTCGAAGAGGCCGAGCGTGATGCGCGCCATGCGGCGGGCGCCGGCGGCTTCCTTGTCGTCCTTGGGCAGCGCGTCGGCGGCGCGGACCGTGGCGAGGGCGGACACGATGTCTTCCGCCGCCGTGCCTTCGTTGCCTTCGAAGGCCGCGCCGACTTCCTTGCGGGCGAAGGAGGCCTGGCCGTCCTTCCACTCCAGCGTGAGGGACTTGATCTCGGCGGGTCTGGCGGAGAACAACGTGAGGTCGGCCCAGGCCGTGGGGTCGCCTTCGAGGTAACCCGTGAAGTCGGTGCGGATGGCGTGCTTGTCCTCGTTGAGGCGGGCGCTGGCGCCGAGTCCGTCTTCGGTCTGCTTGCCGAACGCGAGCGTCGTGGCCTTGCCGTCGGCGTCCGTCAGCGTGACCACCGAGTCCGTCAGGCCGAGCTTCTCGAGGCGCTTCGGATTCGCGGTGAGCAGGCCGAAGTCGCCGGCCTTCTGCAGGCCGCGCATCAGCGGGAGCAGGCGGTTCTCCAGGTCGGCGGGCAGGTTGAGCTTCTCCTTCACGGACCAGCCGGCTTCGCCTTTGACCAGGGTCACCGACTTGTTGTTGGCCTTGATCGTGACGGTCCGCACGGCGTCGAGCACGGCGGCGGCGACCAAGGGCTTCCGGACGGGGGCATCGGTCGGCGCCTCGCGCGTGAGGCGGACCGTGACGAGGGCGCCGACGCCCATGAGGAGCGTGGCGATGAGCAGGGTCTTGTTACGCATGGGTCAGGAAAGACGGCGGCGGCGGAGCAGGGCGTAGGCCAGGCCGAAGAGCAGGGCGAGGGCCGGTCCGGCGATCAGGTTGAGCACCTGCAGGCGACGGCCGAGGGAGTTGACGTCCTCGCTGAGGCCGCGGCGGATGACGCGGCGTTCCTCGGACAGCTTGTCGGCTTCGACCTGGAACTTCTCGATCTCGCGCTGCATCTCGGGCGTGATCATCACGCCCTTGGCGGTGACGCCGCCGCCCTGGCGGGAGAGCTCGGCGATCTTCGTGTTGGCTTCTTCGAGGCGGCGCTCGATCTCGTCGAGCTTGGCCTGGTAGCGGACCTGGGCGACGCGCTCGAGGTCCTGCACGCGCTTGAACGGACGGAGCGAAGTGCCCTTCGAGCGGAGCGTCACCAGCTCGTCGCTGCCGGCGAGGGTCTCGAGGGCGCTGATGACGAAGCCGAAGTTGTCGTTGATCGGTTCGACCGCGGACTGGCCGCCGACCTGGCGCTGGCGGACCGTGAACGGATCCATCATGAAGTCGGAGTCAGCCACCACGAAGAGACGCCCCGGCTTCTTGCTGACGGCGAGGTGCGGACCCGGGTGAGGCTTGGCCGGCGGGGCCGGAGGCTGGCCGGGCGGCGTGGGCTCGGCCGGCTTCAGCGCCGGCGCGCCCTTCGGGAACGCGGTGGTGAATTCGCCGGAGACGGCGGCGATGAGGACGCGCGGCTTGCCGTCGGGTTGGAAGCCCAGCGACACCTTCTCGAAGGGCCCCGCGTTCGCGGTCATCGTGGAGATGGCGCCCATGCCGGGGCCGGCCTGCGTGACCAGCGGCTCGAACTTCAGGCGCTTCTCCGCGCCGGAGATCAGGGAGATCGCGCCCGCTTCCATGAAGGCGAGTTCGCGGAGATCGCTCGTCAGCGGGGAATCCTTGGCGAAGGCGGCCGGTCCCGACGCGAAGGCCGGGGCGTACTGGATCGCGTCGCCGCGGCCTCCGCGGATCGAGACCGAATTGGCTGAGTCGGCGGTCACCGCATCCATCTCGACGTTGACGCCCCAGCCGCGGAGCAGCGCGGGGTCGCTCGCGGCGGTCATCGCCATCGGCGCCATCATGAAGGGCATGCCGCCCTGCGAGAACTTCTGGATGCGCGACAGCGGGTCGACCGCGGCGAAGACCGGTCCGCCGTTGAGCAGGAACTGGTCGACCGCGTAGGCGAGCTGGTCGTCGAGGTGGTGGGCGTGCGCGAGGGCCACGACCGTGACGTCGGCGGGGAGCTCCTTCGCCGTCGTGTTCAGGGTCACGACCTCGAAGGTCTGGCCAAGTTCGGCGAGCAGGAAGTCGGCCGGGCTCGGCTGCTGTTCGCCGCCCTGGGGCGAAGGCGTCGTGATGGGCAGCGAGCTGATCAGCGCGAGCTTCGGGCGGTCGAGGCGCGAGGCGGAGGCGATCAGCTTGGACAGGTCGAACTCCAGGAAGCGTTCGCGCGAGGGATCGAGCATCGGCAGGGCCTTGACCGTGTCGGCCTGCTGGGCCGTGAGGCCCAGGTAGGCGTTGCCTTGGGCGGCCCGCATGCCGGCGAGGCCGTGGCGCTGGGCCCGCTGCTCTTCCTTCGTGTCGGGGCGCGGGTCGGTGACGACGAGGCGCACCTTGCCGCCGGAAGCCGCCACGTATTCGCGGAGCAGCGTCTCGACGCGGCGCGAGTAGCTTTCGAGGTAAGGACGCAGCTTCACGTCGGAGCGGCTCACGAAGAACTCGAGCGTCACCGGCTCATCGAGCTGGGTGACGATGCGCTGCGAGCCCGGCGAGAGCGTGAACGTGCGGTCGGCGGTGAGGTCCGCGCGGGCGCCGAAGGCGCCGAAGATCAGGTTGACGAAGAAGGCGGCCGCGAGGACGGCGGCGGCGGCGAGCAAGGCTTGGGAGCGGTTCATGGCGGCGTTCAGCGGCGTTCGATGATGATGGTGCTCAGGCCCAGGCCGGCGAAGGCCACGGACAGGAAGTAGGCGATCGGCCGGACGTCGAGCAGCCCGAGGGTGAACGGCTCGAGGTTACGCCAGAGGCCGAGGCGACGGATCTCGTCGATGCCCGCGGGGCCGAAGAGGCCGGCGAGGAGTTCGTCGAACACGCCGTAGACGACGAGCACGAGGAGGAAGCAGGCGAGGAAGCCGGTCACGAAGGCGATGACCTGGCTGCGGGTGAGCGCGGAGGCCACGGCCGCGACGCCGAGGCAGGCGCCGGCGCAGAGCAGCGAGCCGGCGTAGCCGGAGACGATCACGCCCCAGTCAGGATCCCCGAGCCAGCCGACCGTGAAGGCGACGGGCAACGTCATGAGCAGCGCGCAGGCGAGGAAGAGCCAGGCGGCGAGGAACTTGCCGAGCGCGGCCTGCCAGACCGTGATCGGCCAGGTGAGCAGCAGTTCGAGCGTGCCTTGGCGGCGCTCTTCGGCCCAGAGCCGGGCGCCGGCGGCGGGGGCGAGGAACGCCCAGAGCCACGGGTGGTAGAGGAAGAAACGGTCCAGGCTGGCGACGCCGGACTCGTAGAGGCCGCCGACGAAGAACGCGAGGGACACCGCGAAGGCGTTGAACACCGCGAGGAAGACGTAGGCGAGGGGCGTGCGGAAATAGCCGGCGAACTCACGGCGGAGCATCGCGGCGAAAGGCTTGAGGCCGGGGGCGGCGGGAGCAGGGGAGGTCATGGGGAGGAGGTTCAGGCGGTGAGCTGACGGAAGACGGCGTTGAGGTCGGCGCCGCGGGCGAGGAACTTCTCGCGGGACTCGTCGCAACGGACTTCGCCCTTCGCGATCACGATGACGCGCGTGCAGAGCTCGCCGACTTCTTCGAGGATGTGGGTGGAGACGATGACGGCCTTGGTCGCGGCCATCTCCTTGAGGATGCGGCGCACCTCATGCTTCTGGTTCGGGTCGAGGCCGTCGGTGGGCTCGTCGAGGATGAGCACCTCCGGATCGTGCAGCACCGCCTGGGCGAAGCCCACGCGCATGCGGTAGCCCTTGGAGAGCGTGTCGATGCCTTGGGCGGCGACTTCTTCGAGGCGGCAGAGGGCGAGGGTCCGGCGGACGCTCGCGGCCGGGTCGGCCAGGCCTCGCAGGTCGGCGGCGAAGCGGAGGAACTCGCGCACGGTCATCTCCCCGTAGGCGGGCGCGCCTTCCGGAGAGTAGCCGAGATGCTGCTTGGCGCGGACGGCCTCTTCGGCGACGTCGAGCCCCGCGATGAGGGCGGCGCCCGCGTCGGCGCGGAGGTGGCCGGTGAGCATCTTCATCGTGGTGGACTTCCCGGCCCCGTTGGGTCCGAGGAAGCCGACCACCTCGCCGCGGTCGACGGAGAAGGAGACGTCATGCACGGCGCGGAGCGCGCCGTAGGACTTCGACAGTTGCTTGGCTTCGATGAGGGGCATGGGAAGGAAGGTCAGCGGTTCTGCGGGGTGCCCTGCGAGGCGACGCGGATGCCCGCCTGCTGGAGCTTCTCGCTGATGCGCAGCAGGAGCTGCTGGTTGAACTCGAGCTGCTTGGCGGCCTGGGCCGGGAAATACCAGTACATCAGGCGGATGTTCACCGCCCATTCGCTGTAATCCAGGACGTGGACGAGGGGCGGGTGGCTGGGCTGGGAGCCTTCATGGCCGGCGATCAGGCCGCGGATGATCTCGGCGGCTTCCTTCACCTTCTCGGCCGGCGTGTTCGCTTCGAGGTGCACGAGGTCCTGCGCGCGGATGAAGTCGCGGCGGGTCAGGTTGACGATCGGGCGCGTGGCGAGGTCGCCGTTCGGGATGGCGAGGCGCTGGCCGTCGAGCATCATGATGGTCGTCGAACGCAGGCCGAGCGACTCGACCTTGCCTTCGTGGCTGCCGATGTTGATGACGTCGCCGAGCGTGAAGGGCTGGTCGACGATGAGCATCACCGCGCCGAAGACGTTCTTGATGGTGTCCTGCGAGGCGAAGGCCAGGCCGACGACCGCGCCGGCCAGCAGGCCGAGGATCGCGTCGGACGACTTCGGGTCGACGATCGAGATCGCCTTGAAGGAGCCGACGAGGATCACCGCGATGCGGATGACCGTGGAGAACATCGGCACGAGGATGTCATCGAGCTTGTTCTCCGAGCGGTCGGCGATCTTCTGGGCCCAGGCGATGGGTACGGCGAGCAGGTGGAAGACCGCCGTGGTGTGGGCGATCGAGCAGAGGAAGGCCCCGGCGATGGCGGCGAAGTCGAGCCAGCCGATGTGCGCGAGCTCCGGCTTGTTGTCCTTGATGAGGAAGAGGAGGGTGTAGGCCGGCAGGATCAGCGGCAGGGCCTTGCCGAGGGCCGCGACGGAGGCTTCGGCGATCGGGCTCTGGCCGAACTTGGTCGAGACCCAGCGGAGGACCTTGTCGGCGAGCCAGCCGGCCGCGTAGGCCAGGGCGACGTAGCCGACGGCATGGATGGCGATGCTGCCCCAGTCTTCCGGGGCCTTGGCCACGATGTTCTTGATGTCGCCGACGATGAAATAACTGGTCGGGGCGACGGTGGGGGCGGCGGCCGCCGGTGCGGCGAGAGGGGCGATTTGGGCAAAGAACATGGGCGGGGCGTGAGAGGGAGGTGTTATGTAGGACGGCCTTCGTCTGTTTTCAAGCGTCACCGAACGTCCAATCCGCTTGAAGCGGGGCGAGCCCCTTGCCACGCTGGGCAGACCGGAATGAGCGAAACCAGCGAAAAAAAGCCCGCCAAGCCCGTGGTCCTGACCTGCGCCCAGCCGACCGGGCGTCTCCACTTGGGTAATTATCTGGGGGCGGTCCTCAACTGGGGCCGCATGCAGGACGACCACGAGTGCTATTTCGGCATCGTGGACCAGCACGCCATCACGGTCCCTTACGTCCCCGCCCAGCTCCGGGAGAACACCTATTCCTGCCTGGCGCAGTATGTCGCCAGCGGACTCGACCCGGCCCGCAGCCGCCTCTTCGCCCAGTCCCACGTCATCGGCCACACCGAACTGGCCTGGATCCTCGGGTGCATCTGCCCGCTCGGCCAGCTGGAGCGCATGACGCAGTTCAAGGACAAGTCCCGCAAGCAGGAGTCGGTCGACGCCGGCCTGCTGTTCTATCCTGTGCTGATGGCCGCGGATATCCTGCTCTATAACGCCGCCCTCGTGCCGGTGGGCGACGACCAGAAGCAGCACCTCGAGCTCGCCCGCGACCTGGCCGAGAAATTCAACCACCGCTACTCCGACACCTTCAAGGTCCCCGAGCCCTTCATCTCCAAGGTCGGCTCGCGCATCATGTCCCTGCAGGACCCGACCGCCAAGATGTCGAAATCGGACCCCAATCACGCGGCCACGGTGTTCATCACCGACCGCCCCGAGGACATCCGGAAGAAGATCATGTCGGCCGTGACGGATTCCTCCGCCGAGGTCCGTTCCGGCGCCGACAAGCCGGGCGTCACCAACCTGCTCTCGATCATGTCGGCCTGCACCGGCCGCTCCGTCGCGACCCTCGAGTCCGAGTTCGCCGGCAAGGGTTACGGCGACTTCAAGAAGGCCGTCGCCGACGCCGTCGTCGCGATGCTCGACCCGGTCCGCCTGCGTTACGACGAGCTCATCAAGGACCGCGGCGAACTCGACCGCATCCTCAAGTCCGGCGCCGAGCAGGCGCAGGCGACCGCCTTCCGGACGTTGTCCAAGGTCAACCGCAAGGTCGGCTTCGTCGAACGGCCCCGTTAGGCCGCCCCCTTACCCCGCATACCCCAATGAACCGCGAACTCGAGAAGCTGCTCAAAGAAAAATGGTTCCTGGTCGCCGCCGACCTGATCGCGGTGATGGCGATCCTCATCGTCATGCCGGACAAGCGCGACGGCCTCGACACCTTCCTGGTGATCTGCGCCATCCTCGCGGCTTCGCTCATCGTGGTGATCCCCGTCCTCAAGGACGGCGGCGGCAAGGCCGAGCGTCAGGCCGAACAGGCCCGCCTCCGCGCCAAGCTCGCCGAAGAGATCGACCTCCAGCGCGATAACATCCGTGCCGGCAACGAGGCGATGAACCGCCGGATCGCCGAAGCCGAGATGACCGCGCGCAAGGCGGCCGAGTCCTCCGCCGCGGCCGTCGCGCAGCGTGCTTCCACCGAGATCAACGCCCTCAAGGCCGCGTTGGCCGAACTCACCGCCAAGGTCGCGGCCGCCGAAGCCGCCGCGGGTTCCTCCGAGGCCCTGGACGAGCTGACCGCCAAGGTCGAAGGCCTCGCCGGCACGGTGCGCGCGCTCGTCGCCGACGCCGATGAAGCCGCGGAGAACGCCGGCAAGGTTCGCGCCGAAGCCGCGCAGGCCCTCGAGTCCGAACTGAAGTCCGTCCGCGACGAGCTCAAGAAGTCCGTCAAGGCCGCCGACAAGTCCGCCGACAAGTTCGAAGCCCTCCTGGAGGAACTCCGCGAAGAAGTGCGCGCGCTCCGCGCAAACCCTCCGGTGGCCTCCGTTCCTAGCAGCCCGTCCGTGACGGCGCCGGAGCCGGAGGCCGTGTCGCTGTCTGCTCCGGACGCTCCGGTCGAGGAAGAGACGGAAGCATACGATGACGAAGAAGTCATCGAGGAGATCGAAGACGCCTCGGAGGAAGAGGCCGCGCCGGCCGCCGACGAGACCGCTCCTTCGGCCGCGGGCTCCGGTACCGCGCTCATCGTCAATCTCATGATCGGCATCGGCAACAAACCGTTCGTCCGCGGCACCGGCCCCGGCCTTAGCCGCGACAAAGGCGTGCCGATGAGTTTCCTCGGCATCGGCCGCTGGCAGTGGATCTCGCCCGATCCGGAGGCCCCGGCCACGGTCGAAGTCTGGAAGAACGACCAGTCGCCGATGGGCGAAGCCCTGCATCTGCCGGGCGGCGAACCGGTGGAGGTCGACGAAGGCCACTTCGGCGGCGTCTGACATGCTGAGCGTCCTCGGCCTCTGCGCGTGGCTGGCCGCGGCCGACCCGCTGCCGCCGCCTCCCCCGCAGGTCTACTCGAACGACACCGTCCTCGCGACGGTGACGGGCGAGCGCGTCGCCGAGGTGAGCTTCGTGGCCGCGCATTGCACGGCGTTGCAGCGCCACCTCGAGGTCGCGCTCAACCTCCCGCCCGTGCCCGGGCCCGTCGCCCGCATCGAGATCGGCGCCGTCCCGAAGCTCGCGCCCGTCGACACGCGTCTTGTCGGCGGTTCCGTCCTGCTCATCCTCCGGCTGGGTTCGCCGCAGGAAGCCCCGGAGCGCGCCGCCCAGGCCGCCGCGCAAGTCTGGTTGGCCCGCGTGGCCCTCGCCGGTGGTCAGCCCATCACCGGAATCGAGCCTTGGACGCGTCAGGCCCTCGCCTGCGAGATCCTCGCGCAGCTCCGCCCTTCGCTGAACGATTACTGGTATCGCGAGGGCCGTCGCGAGATTCCCGCCACGCTCGAAGACATCGTCGCCGGTCGCGCGCCCGACCGGGAGGCGCTCCTTTTCTGGCGGGCCTTGCGTCGCACGCTCGGCGTGCCGGCGGACCAGGCCAAGAGCCTGATCGCTTCGGCGCATGGCCAGCCTGTCCTCAAGCGTCTCGCCGCGGTCACGAAGTCACCCGAGGAGTGGTGGCTGCTTCATCGCGCCGAGCTGCTGCTTTCCCGCGAGCCCGTCAGCCTTGGCCTGCGCGAGTCGGCCGAATCGCTCGACGACATCACCCGCTTCGTCTTCGACGTCGGCGCGGGCGACCAGCTCATCTCCGGGGCGGACCTGCCCAAGCAC
This sequence comes from Verrucomicrobiota bacterium, assembly GCA_046301395.1. Classification (GTDB taxonomy): domain Bacteria; phylum Verrucomicrobiota; class Verrucomicrobiia; order Opitutales; family UBA953; genus UBA953. The sequence goes on from JBKCKE010000021.1 coordinate 9,210, forward strand.
CGCGCCCTAGCGGCCGTGAAGCTGAGCATCGAAGCGCGGCTCAAGGGCCTGAGGCGCGAAGTGCTCCGCCAGAACCCCGTCTACCATAACGCCTGGCGGACCTTCGGGACCTGGCTCGAGGCATTCGAGCAGGGGAAACCTGAGGAGCTCACCAAACTCTGGACCCAATATCAGGAAGAGCGCCGGCTGGCGGACTCGCTCCGTCGGGAAGTCGAAGCGGCGATGGACACGGTCGTCCCCGCCGCGAAGTGACCGCTTAAGCGGCGTCCTTGGAGCCGGCCGTCTTCTGCAGCATCTGGTCGGCCAGGGTCACGCGGAAGAGGTTGAGGGCCATCCAGAACACGCCGGCGAGGCAGAGGCCACAGTAAGCGGCACCCAGGAGCACGGCGGTTTCGCCGGCTTCGGACCAGGGCACATGCTTCTTGAGGATCGAGGTGATCCAGACGAAGAAGACCACCGTCAGGACGAGGTCGATGACGACCGCCTGCTTGGTGATGAGCTTGGGCTTCATGTTATCCATGGGCTGGCATTGGTGTCTTTCCGCTCAGGGCTGTCAATCCTGCCCCGTCCTTCGGCGCCTCGGACCCATCTCCGCCCTTGCCACGCCTGCCTGCCCGTTCACCCTGCCGACCCCGAGGGGCGTCTTCCGCCCCCACTCGACCCCCCTTTATACGTCAAACATGGCCGAAGAGCTCAAGGATACCCTCAACCTGCCCGTCACCGACTTCCCGATGCGGGCCGGCCTGGCCGAACGCGAACCCGTCCGGATCGCCCACTGGGAGCGCCACGGTCTCTACGGCCAGATCCAGGCCCGCGCCGCCGGCAAGCCCGCCTTCGTCCTCCACGACGGTCCGCCTTTCACCAACGGCGACGTCCACATCGGCACCGCGCTCAACAAACTCCTCAAGGACGCCATCCTGCGCTACAAGTCCATGCGCGGTTTCCGCACGCCTTACGTCCCGGGCTGGGACTGCCACGGTCTCCCGATCGAGCACAAGGTGATGAAGGAGCTCCAGGCCAAGAAGCAGTCGCTCGACGCGCTCGGCGTGCGCAAGGCCTGCGCCGAATTCTCCGCCGCCTACATCGAGAAGCAGCGCGGCCAGTTCAAGCGCCTCGGCATCCTCGCCGACTGGGCTTCGGAATACCGCACGATGGATCCGGCCTACGAAGGCGAGATCCTCGGCGGCTTCGCCAGCTTCGTCGAACAGGGCCTCGTCTACCGTTCCAAGAAGCCGGTGTATTGGTCCATCCCGTGCCAGACCGCGCTCGCCGAAGCCGAGATCGAGTACAAGGACAAGCGCTCGCACTCCGTCTGGGTCGCCTTCCCGGTCGCCGATCCCGCCGCCAAGCAGCTCGCGCCCGCGCACCCGCTCTCCGTCGTCATCTGGACGACCACACCGTGGACGCTCCCGGCGAACCTCGCCATCGCCGTGCATCCTGACCTCGAGTACGTCGAGGTCCGCCATGACGGTCGTTCCTTCCTCGTGGCCTCCGCCCTGCGCGAGGCGTTCGTCGCGGCATGCGCGCTCGAAGGCGCCGTCGACGGCTTCAAGGTCAAGGGCCGCGCGCTCGAAGGCCTGCAGCCGCAGCATCCTTTCATCGACCGCGCCTCGCCGATCGTCCTCGCCGACTACGTCACCACCGACGCCGGCACGGGCTGCGTGCACACCGCGCCCGGCCACGGCATCGAAGACTATCAGACCGGCAACAAGTACGGCTTCGAGCCGTATTGCCCGGTCCGTGACGACGGCACGTACGCCGACGACGGCAAGGTGCCCGCCGCGCTGGTCGGCATCACCGTCCTCGAGACCGACGGCAAGAACCCGGCGAACATCGCCGTGCTCGAACTGCTGAAGTCCAAGGGCGCGCTCCTCAAGGCGCAGAGCTTCGAACATTCCTATCCGCACTGCTGGCGCTCCAAGACCCCCGTGGTCTTCCGCGCGCTCGACCAGTGGTTCGTCGGCCTCGACCGCGGCGACCTCCGTAAGAAGGCGCTCGCCGCCGTCGGCGACGTGAAGTGGATCCCTGCGTCCGGCGAGAACCGCATCCACGCCGCGCTCGAAGGCCGTCCGGATTGGTGCATCTCGCGTCAGCGCGCCTGGGGCGTGCCGATCCCGGCGTTCTATTCTCCTTCCACCGGCGAATCGTACCTCGACGCCGGCGTCGTCCGTCACGTCGCCAAGCAGATCGCCACGCGCGGCGGCGACTGGTGGTGGGCCGCCTCCGTCGAGGAAGTCCTCGCCGGCGCGCCCATCCCGGCCGCCTGGCCGAAGGACCTGCGCAAGGGCACCGACACGCTCGACGTGTGGATCGACTCCGGTTCGAGCCACCTCGCCGTGTGCGCCAAGCATAAGGACCTGCATTGGCCCGCCGACCTCTACCTCGAAGGCTCCGACCAGCATCGCGGCTGGTTCCAGTCCTCGCTCTGGACCGCCATCGCCGTCAAGGGCTCCGCGCCTTACCGCGCGGTGCTCACGCACGGTTTCGTCGTGAACGAGAAGCGTCAGAAGATCTCGAAGTCCGACGGCAAGCCCCAGACCGCCGACGACTACGTCAAGAAATACGGCGCCGACATCGTGCGCCTCTGGGTCGCCTCCGAGAACTACCAGAGCGACATCCCGCTCTCCGACGCGATCTTCGAGACGATCTCGAACCAGTATCGTAGCATGCGCAACTCGCTGCGCTACCAGCTCGGCAACCTCTACGACTTCGACGCCGCCCAGCACGCCGTCGCCGTGGACCGGCTCAGCCCTGTCGACCGCTGGGTGCTGATCGAGACCGCCAAGCTCATCCGCGAAGTCACCGACGCGTGCGAGCGCAACGAATTCCACCGTGCCGCCGCCGCGCTCGCCGGCTTCACCACCGCGACGCTTTCCGCGACCTACCACAACGTGGTGAAGGACCGCCTCTACACCACCGCGCCCGACGACCCGCTGCGTCGCTCCACGCAGACCGCGCTCGACCTCGTCCTGCGCGCCTACCTGAAGCTCATCGCGCCGTTCGTGCCGTTCACCGCCGACGAAGCCTGGTCGCACTTGCACGCCAAGGCCGAGTACGTCGACACGACCAACGTGCACCTGCAGGACTGGCCCGCCATCGACGCCCGCTGGGAGGACGCCGCCGGACAGGCCGCCCACGCCGCCGTCACGCGCATCCAGGCCTTGGCCGCCCAGGTCAACGTCCCGATGGAGCGTCTCCGTCAGGAAAAGAAGATCGGCCAGTCCCTTGAGGCCGCCGTCGTCGTCACCGCCGACGCCGCCGACGCGGACTTCGCCCTCCTGACCGCCCATCAGGCCCTCCTGACCGAGCTTTGGATCGTCTCCTCGGTCCAGCTCAAGCCGCAGGCCGGTGCCGCCTTGGCGTTCCAGGTCGACAAGGCCGAAGGCGTCCGTTGCCCCCGTTCCTGGCGCTGGGTCCCCGCACTTGTGGAAGCCGGCCGTGTTGGTATGGTATCTCCACGCTGCCGCGAAGCGCTCCTCGCCAAATACTCCCAACTCTGACCCCTCTCACCGATGTCCAAGAAACCCGATCCTAAGAAGTCCGCCAAGAAAGCCGCCCCGGCGCCGAAGGCCAAGGCCAAGCCGGCCGCCAAGCCGGTCGCTAAGCCTGCGCCCAAGGTCGTCGCCAAGCCGGCGGCGAAGGCTCCGGCCCCGAAGGGCAAGGCGGCCGCTCCCGTGAAGTCCGCCAAGGCGGCTCCGGTCGCGAAGAAGGGCGCCGCCCCGGTCGCTCCGGTCAAGAACGCCAAAGACGCCAAGGTCGCGCCGGCGGCGAAGGGCAAGGCCGCGAAGGCCCCCAAGGTCGACCACGCCGTCCAGAAGAAGCTCCTGACCGAGCACCGTGACGTCCACCATCAGGTCGGCGCCCTCGAGGTCGCCCCGCGTGCGAAGCTCCAGTATTACACCTTGGCCGACCTCAAGGCCCATCTCGAGAAGCGTAACAAGTCCAAGTCCAAACTGAACGTCTGGGTGCCGGACGAGGAGCGTAAGGCGCGCGAGAAGGCCGCCGCCGCCGCCCGTTCGCAGGGCAACCGCTCGAACAATATCGCGGCCGCCTCCATCGCCGACCTGCTCGGCGGTTCCAATCCTTTCCGCAAGGGCGAAGGCTTCGTCGACGAATCGAAGCAGGTCCCCGAGAAGTTCCGCCGCTACTACCGCCTCCTCGTGGACATGCGCGACGCGCTCCACAAGGGCCTGGCCTTCCACTCCGAGGAAGCGCTCAAGAAGTCGGGCAAGGACGACGCCGGCGACCTCTCGGGCTACTCGCAGCACCTCGCCGACGCGGGCACCGACACCGCCGACCGCGACTTCGCACTTTCGCTGATCTCCAACGAGCAGGAAGCGCTCAAGGAGATCGCCGACGCCATCGAACGCATGAAGAAGGGCACCTACGGTACCTGTGAGATCACCAACAAGGCGATCCCGGCCGCGCGCCTGATCGCCGTGCCGTTCACCCGTTATTCCCTCGAAGGCCAGAAGGAGCTCGAGCGTAACCGTCGCGCCCATCGTCGTCGCGGCGGCAACCCGCTCGGTGAGATCGGCGACGAAGTCGGCTTCGGCACCGGCGGTGGCGGCGGCGAAGACGACCCGAGCGACACTTAAGCGCATCGTCCGATGTTCGCCCGGTTCCGTCCCTACCTTTCCTTCTGGACGGTCTGCGTGGCCGCCATCGTCACCGACGTGGCCACGAAGCTGCTGGTGGTGCGGCACATCCCGTTCGGCGCGTATTTCGGCAACGACCCCGAGCGCGCGCCGATCGTCGTCTTCCCCTGGTTCTGGATCGTGCACGTCGGCAACAAAGGCGCCGCCTGGGGCCTGGGCGCCGAGCATGACGTCCGTCCGTTCCTGGTCTTCCTTGCCTTGGCTGTGCTCGCGCTCGTCTGGCGCTGGCGGAAGCCGCTCCTGCGCGAACTCCAGGGCGGCCAGCTCGCCTTCGGCCTGTTCGTCGGCGGCACCTTGGGCAACGTGCGCGACCGCCTCTTCGGCGACCACGTCATCGACTTCATCGACGTCCATCTGCCGTATTACCGGTTCCCCGCCTTCAACGTGGCGGACTCGTGCATCTGCGTCGGCGTAGGTATCTACGTGATCATGTCCTACCGGCATGACCGCCTGCGTCGCGAAGCCATCGTCTCGCACGGCGGCGAGGATCCGCCGCCCGGCGCATGAGCGTGCGCTTCGACCTCGCGGCCCATCCCGGCGCGCAGGCGTATCGCCTCCTCGCGGGCCTGGTCGTCCCCCGGCCCATCGCCTTGGTCACGACCATCGACGCCGCCGGCGTGGTCAACGCCGCGCCGTTCTCGTTCTTCAACGTCATGGGCACCGAGCCGGCGCTCGCCGTGCTCGCCCCGGCCGACCGCGATGACGGCACGCCGAAGGACACCGCAGCCAACCTGCACGCCAACGGCGAGTGCGTCATCCATATCTGCGACGAGTCCGTCGCGGCGCGGATGGGCGAGTGCGCGCGTCCGCTACCGCCCGGCGTGAGCGAAGTGCCGCGCGCCGGCTTCACGTTGACGCCCTCGGAGCGCGTGCGTGTCCCGCGGCTCGTCGAATGCCCCGTGGCCCTCGAAGGCCGCGTGCTCGATATCCGTAAATACGGTGACAACCGGCTCGTCGTGATCGAGCTCCTGCTCGCGCACGTACGCGAGGGCGTCGCCGATCCGGCGACCTGGAAGGTCGATTACGCGCAGTATGCCCCGATCGGACGGATGAACAGTCCCGACGGCTACGCGCGCACGACGGACCGTTTCACGCTGCGGTTCCCGTCGGAGGCCTGATCAGATCCCTTTCGAGAGGCGCTTCACCACCGTCGCGAAATCATCGGGACGCGGCGCGACGATCTCGAACGTCTGACCGGCGACCTTGCCGGTCACGCGCGCGACGCGCAGGAGCAGGCCGCGGTGCAGCGGCTTGTCCTCGCCTTTGTTGAGGCGGCCCTTCGGCGTCGTGTCGGTGAGCGTCACGCGGCCGGAGCGGCCGTATTTCAGTTCGCCGGCGATGCGGATGCCGCATTCGGCGGCGTGGATGCGCACCTGGTCGCGGCGAGGGAAGGGCGTGTGCGCGGCCCAGACGCGCCAGCGGCCGCAGGCGCGGCCGGGTTCGAAGCGGGTCTGCGCGTGCTTGCCGTTGCGGTGCGAGACGAAGGCGCGCTCCTGGGAGTCGTCCATCCCGACCGGGAGGTCGCAGAGGCCGGCGTCTTCCGGCGCGTCTTCGGTGCGGGCCACGAATTCATATTCGAAACGAAAGGCGCCGGAGCCGTGGGCTTCGCGCCAACCCGCCATGGCCGTCGCGCGGTCGGCGAGGATCACGATGCCGGCGGTCTCGGGTTCGGGTCCGAAGACCGCCGGCATCG
>JBKCKE010000022.1:0-2755 GCA_046301395.1 Verrucomicrobiota bacterium
GCGCGTGCGGACCGCCGCCAAGACCCTCGAGAATCCCGAAGGCCAGGCGGCCCTCCAGCAGGTGCTGATGTTCGATCCGAGCACGAAGCCGCGCCTGCCGCTCAATCCCAAGCAGCCGAACACTTACGAGGACCCCGAAGGTACCACGCCCGAGACCAAGCTCGCCCATCTCGAGCGTCTGCTCGACCAGCGTCGCTCCGCGAAGGAGTACCCGCTGACCGTCGAAGAACTCGTCGCGCTCACCCGGCACGAGGACTTCGCGACTGCCCAGCGCGCCAATCGTCTGCTCCGCCGCGTGAGCGTGAGCGCTGCCGCGCCGATCCTCTGGGAACGTCTGGGCAAGCTCTCGCAACGTTCGCAGGTCCAGGAGGTCGAGGACGAAATCCTGCGCCTTCCCGTTTCGATGGCCGCCAAGCATCTCCCGACCGCGCCCGCCGGCGCCTCGCTCGCTTCCAAGGCCGCCTGGGCGCGCATCGTCGCCGACCGCGTGAACCGCGTGGGCAAGTCGCGTATCGCGATCAAGGCTTCGCTGCTCCCCTTGCTCAAAGGACCCGCCAACGAACTGACCGAAGCCGCTTGGGCCGCCGTGCCCCGGCTGTTCGTCGAAGCTGACCGCGCCGCCTTGACCGAAGCCGCGCAGGGCCTCTCCGAACGTCTGGCGCCGAAGGCCAAGGCCGCGTTGGACGCCTTGCCTGCCAAGTAGTCCTCCCGACGCTTGTCGCTTGCCGAGGGGCGGGCGGAGCCTTGCTATGGTCGCATGTCGCCCGTGGCCAACAAGGACAACTCGCCGAACCTGATCCTCGCCGGATTCATGGGTACGGGGAAGTCCGCGCTCGGACGGCAGCTGGCCAAGCGTTGGCGCCGTCGTTTCTACGACACCGACGAACTCGTCGAGAAGCTCGCCGGCGCCACGATCGCCGACATCTTCGCCCAGCACGGCGAGGAGCATTTCCGCGGACTCGAGCGTCAGGTCGTCGAGACGATGCTGCCGGATTGCGGCGGCGTCATCGCCTGCGGGGGCGGGCTGGTCGTGCCGCCCGGCATGGGCGAACTCGTGCGTTCCAAGGGCATCGTCGTCACCTTGTTCGCCTCGGTGGACACGATCCTGCGCCGCACCGCCGGCAATTCCCGTCGTCCGTTGCTCAAGGGCGAGGACCCCGAAGCCCGTATCCGTGAGCTGATGAAGAAGCGCGAGCAGGCCTACATGCAGGCGGGCATCGCCGTCTACACCGACGGCCGGTCCTTGCAGCAGCTGTGCGTGATCGTCGAGCGCGTCTATGAGCGCGAGGCCCGCGCCTTGCTCAAGTCGCGTCCGAAGCCGGAGTGACGAACGCGTCGCCCGTCGGCGGCTGGTCGCGGAAGATCTGCACGGCGGCCAGGAACTCCGTCCGGTCGACCGCGAAGGCGCCGAGGCTGGCGAGGTGCGCCGTCGGCACCTGGCAGTCGATGAGGACGTAGCCGGCCGCTGCGAGCCGGGCGACGAGCGTCGCGAAGCCGACCTTCGAGGCGTCGGCCTTGAGGTGGAACATCGACTCGCCGTGGAAGAGCCGGCCGAGGGCGACTCCGTACAGGCCGCCGACCAGTTCGCCCTGCCAGCTCACTTCGACGCTGTGGGCGATGCCTCGGCGGTGCAGCTCGCAGTAAGCGGCGATCATCTCTTCGGTGATCCAGGTGCCGTCCTGACCGGGGCGGGGCACTTCGGAACAACGGCGCATGACCGTCTCAAAGGAGCGGTCGAAGGTGACCGTCCAGCCCGGCTTGCGCATCGTCTTGCGGAGGCTGTCGGTCAGCCGGAAGTCGCCCGGTCGCATCACGAAGCGAGGGTCGGGACACCACCACTTCACCGGTTCATCCGCGGAGTACCACGGAAAGATGCCGGCCCGATAAGCGCCGATCAACGTGTCCGCATTCAGTCTGCCGCCGCGCGCCAAAGGCGCCTGCTTGGGGCCTTTCGCCGGGTCGCCGCGGGTCCATTCCTGCATCGGCGGAGGTTCGCCGAGACGGGGCCCGCGGGCAAGTTCAGTCCTTGGTGATGTTGTAGACCGACGGGATCGAGATGCCGAGTTCGGCCGCGATCTCGCGGACCGGGGCGCCCTTGCGGCGCATCGCCTGCGCCTTGTTGCGCATGCTGTCCGAAATCTGGGCCCGGGCGCGGTTGGGGCGGGAGAGGAGTTTGATCAGGCGCTTGGCGAGTTCGGGCTTCGAGAGGCCGGCGACTTCGCGCTCGATGAGCGACTGGCGTTCGCTGTGCTCGTCTTCCCAAGCCTGCACGGCCAGGTCGCGGGCTTTGGACAGGGCGGCGCGGACGTAGGCGTCCTTGGAGGTGAAGGCGGAGGGGTCGAGGTCGATTTTCATAAGTGGGTGGCTGGGTCCGGCAGTTCCTTGGCTCGTCTGCGACTAGCCTAAGGTTCTATCCGTACTCTCAAGAGTTTTATAATATTACGAATTGTCAAACTTTGGTAAAAAGTTTTTCACCCTACCGGTCACCTTTCGCGGGCGTCTCAGTCTGTCTCACTTGCTCCAATCGAGCATGCGACGCAGCGGGACCTCGGCGGCGGCGCGGACGTTTTCAGGCAGGGAAATCTCCGGCGTACCGTCGCGCAGGCAGTCGCGCACCTTCGTCAGCGTGTTCATCTTCATGAACTTGCAATCATTGCACGAGCAGCGGTCGGTCGGCGCGGCGACGAACGTCTTGCCGGGCACTTCCTTGCGGAGGCGATGGATCATCCCAGATTCCGTCGTAATGATGATGGTA
>JBKCKE010000023.1:0-2149 GCA_046301395.1 Verrucomicrobiota bacterium
TTGAAACGGCGGACGGCGCTAGGCAGGAGAATCCAACCCGCCACGAAGACGGCGAGGGCGACGTAGGAGGCGCGGGCTCCTTGACGATTCTGGTCCATGGCGGGAAAGCCCGCGAGCGGGGCTTAGTCTCGACCGCTCCAGCGGGAGGAGTTGGCGAGGATCTTGCCGGTGCCGTTGACGACGGCGCAAAGGGGATCTTCGGCGACGAAGACGGGCAGGCCGGTGGCCTCGGAGATGGCGCGGTCGATCTTGCGGATCAGCGAACCGCCGCCGGCGAGCACGATACCACGGTCGACGAGGTCGGAGGAGAGTTCCGGCGGGATGCGCTCGAGCGAGCCCTTCACGGCTTCGATGATCTGGTTGATATTGTCAGCCATGGCCTCGCGGACCTCCTGGGAGGTGAGGTGCAGCTGGCGGGGCAGGCCCGTGACATTGTCGCGGCCCTTGACTTCGAAGGTAAGCTCCTGCTCCAGCGCGTAGGCGGAGCCGATCTTGATCTTGATCTCTTCCGCGGGGCGGTCGCCGATGATCAGGTTGTACGAGTTGCGGATGTACTTGATGATCGACATGTCGAACTCGTCGCCGCCGACGCGGATGGAGCGGGCGTGGACGATGCCGCCGAGGGAGAGGACGGCCACCTCGGTGGTGCCGCCGCCGATGTCGACGATCATCGAGCCCGTGGGTTCTTCGACCGGCAGGCCGACGCCGATGGCGGAGGCGACCGGCTCAGGGATGGTGATGACGTCATCGGCGCCGGCGCGGTAGGCCGAATCCATGACGGCGCGACGCTCGACCGCGGTGATGCCATACGGCACGGCCACGACGACCGTGAGGTTCGTGAAGAGGGACTTACGGGCGACCTTGCCGATGAAGTAGCGGAGCATGTGCTCGCTGATCTCGAAGTCGGCGATCACGCCGTCCTTCATCGGACGCAGCGCCTGGATATCGCCCGGAGTACGTCCGAGCATCATGCGGGCCTCGTTGCCGACGGCGATGGGCTTGCGCGTGCTCGTGCGGATGGCGACGACGGAAGGTTCACGCAGGACGACCCCGCGGTCCTTGAGGAACACGAGGGTGTTCGCGGTACCGAGGTCGATGCCGATGGCTTGGTTGAATAGCCCGGGGAAGCGCTTGAACATCAGGGTCGTGGTGGTTTCCTTTATGAACAGTTTATTCACAGCATAGTCAAACGAAACTTCGGCCACGGAAGGCCCGCCGGGGCCGTCATAAGATTCAACCAGACAGCGACATAGGCCGTGCCTGGCGGCCTGACCACCTGACCTGTTCACATCGGGGTCCGTCGGAACGCGCCGACCCTCGCCAACCCCGGCGGAACGCAGGCCGGCGACCTTTCGCATGGAACTTGCGGCCGGTCCGACGACTCATAATTCATCATTACCCCAACCCCATGACACCCCAGCTCGATCGTCGCTCGTTCCTCCGTCAGTCCGGCATGGCCGCCGCGGCCTTCGCGGTTTCCCGCCCTTGGCTCCATTCCGCGGCCCGGACCGTCTCGCCCAATGAGAAGCTGAACATCGCCGCCATCGGTTTCGGCGGCGTCGGCGGCAGCAACGTGAAGAACTCCGCCGACGAGAACATCGTCGCGCTCTGCGACCTGGACCTCGCCCGCTGCGCCGGGACGATCAAGCAGTTCCCGAAGGCCGCTTTGTTCACCGACTTCCGCAAGATGCTCGACCAGCAGAAGGACATCGACGCGGTCATCATCGCCACGCCCGACCATTCGCACGCCTACATCGCGATGGAGTGCATGCGCCGCGGCAAGCACGTGTACGTGCAGAAGCCGATCTCCCATTCCGTCTTCGAAGCCCGTATCCTCACCGAGTCGGCCCACAAATATAAGGTCGTGACCCAGATGGGCAACCAGGGCCATTCCGGCGAAGGCATCCGTCAGGTCACCGAGTGGATCGCCGCCGGACTCATCGGCAAGGTCCGCGAGGTGCACACCTGGACGAATCGTCCGATCTGGCCGCAGAGCAGCGAGATGGATCGTCCCTCCGAAGCGCAGAAAGCCCCCGAAGGCATGGACTGGGATCAGTGGTGCGGTCCGGCGCCGCTGCGTCCGTTCCACGCCTCTTACCACCCCGGCAAGTGGCGCGCCTGGTGGGACTTCGGCACCGGTTCGCTCGGC
>JBKCKE010000024.1:0-2212 GCA_046301395.1 Verrucomicrobiota bacterium
GTCCTCGGCCCCAAGGAGGTCGAAGAGGGAGCCCTGACCGCTGGCGCGCTCCTTGCGCTCGCCGGCGAAGTGACGGCGGACGGATTCGATGGAGTCGACGAGGTGACGGCGGTCTTCCCCGGTGAAATCGAAGGCGCCCGCGCGCACGAGACAGTCGAGGGTGCGGGCGTTGAGTTCGAACTCGCCCATGCGGCCTACGAAGTCGGCGAAGTCCTTGAAGGGGCCGTTCTTCTCGCGCTCGGCGACGATATTGCGGGCGGCCTGCTCGCCGACGCCCTTGATGGCGCCCATGCCGAAGCGGATGGCGTTGTCCTTGATCACCGGCGTGAAGTCGGTGTCCGACTGGTTCACGTCGGGTCCGAGCGCCTTCATGCCGAGGGCCTCGACCTCCGCCATGAATTCGGCGAGCTTGTCGGCGTTGCCCTGTTCGGACGTGAGCACGGCGGCCATGAACTCGACCGGGTAGTTGGCCTTCAGGTAGGCGGTGCGGTACGAGAGGATCGCGTAGGCGGCGGAGTGCGATTTGTTGAAGCCGTACTCGGCGAACTTCTCCAGGGTGGCGAAGATCTCCTCGGCCTTCTTCTTGTCGATGTTGTTGGTCGTCTTGGCGCCCTCGACGAAGATCGAGCGCTGCTGCTCCATCTCCTCGCGGATTTTCTTACCCATCGCGCGGCGGAGCATGTCGGCGCCGCCGAGGGTGTAGCCGGCGACCACGCGCGCGGCTTCCATCACCTGTTCCTGGTAGACCAGGATGCCGTAAGTCTCCTTGGCCACCTTCTCGAGGAGCGGGTGCGCGTACTTGACGTAGCTAGGGTCGTCCTTGCCCTTGATGTAGTCCGGGATGAACTGCATCGGGCCCGGACGATAGAGCGCGATGAGCGCGACGATTTCGTCGATCTGCGTGATGTTGAACTTACGGCAGAGCGATTGCATGCCGCCGGATTCGAGCTGGAACACGCCGATGGTCTTCGCCTCGTTGAGGAGGGCGAAAGTCTTGGGGTCCTCGAAGCCGACCTTCTCGATGTCGAAGTCGGGCTGCTTGCGATGCTTGCGGACGAGGTTCTGGGCGTCGTCGATGATGGTGAGCGTCTTGAGGCCCAGGAAGTCCATCTTCAGGAGGCCAAGCTTCTCGACGGGGTCCTTGGCGTACTGGGTCGTCAGGTCGCCTTCCTGCATCGTCACCGGGATGATGTCCGTGAGCGGGCGGTCGGCGATGATCATGCCGCACGCGTGCTTGCCGGAATTACGCACCATGCCCTCGATCACGCGGCCGGTCTCGATGATGCTGGCGGCCTGCGGGTTGATGCTGACCTCCTCGCGGAGCTCGTTGGACTTCTTCAGCGCGTCCTCGAGCGAGATGTTGATGTCGTCGGGGACGAGCTTGGCGAGACGGTTGGTCTCGATGAACGGCAGGTCGCGGATGCGGGCGAGGTCACGGACGACCATCTTGGCGCCGAAGGTGCCGAAGGTGATGATGTTGGCGACGCGGTCTTCGCCGTACTTCTTGCGCACGTAGCCGACGACCTGGTCGCGACGACGCATGCAGAAGTCGATGTCGAAGTCGGGCGCGGAGACGCGCTCGGGATTCAGGAAGCGTTCGAAGAGCAGGCCGAAGCGGATCGGGTCGATGTCGGTGATCTTGAGGCAATACGCCACGATCGAGCCGGCGCCCGAGCCACGGCCCGGGCCGACGGGGATGTCCTGCTTACGCGACCAGTCGATGAAGTCCCAGACGATGAGGAAGTAATCGACGAAGCCCGTGCCCGCGATGACGCCCATCTCGTAGTCGACGCGGCGGCAGAGTTCGGCGGGGCTGGTCTGGCCGGGGCCGGGGATCTTCTCGTCCTGCCAGGCCTTGGGGTCGTCGTAATCGACGCCGTAACGTTCCTTGAGGCCGGCCTTCACCTGTTCGAGCAGGTAGGAGCCGTTGGCCCGCATGCCCTTGCGCTTCTCGGCTTCGATGACGAAGTCGCCCGGCTTGCCGGCGGCGACGAGCAGGCCGTTCTTGAGCTTCTCGTAACCGTCGAGGATGGCGTCGATCTTGTCGGCGGCCTTGGGCTTCACGCCCTCGCTGAAGATGTAGACCGGGTAGTTGTTCTGGCCGACCGGCAGCTTGACGTCGCACATCTCGGCGATGGCGACGGTGTTCTTGATGGACTCGGGGACCTCGCCGAAGACGCGGAGCATCTCGGCCTCGCTCTTGAGGTAGAAC
>JBKCKE010000025.1:0-3946 GCA_046301395.1 Verrucomicrobiota bacterium
CTCCAGTCCTTCCTGAGCACAGGCCTGATCGGGCGCGTGGTCATCACTTACCGCGACGAAGCCCAGCTCGCCAAACTACGCTCCCTGCTGGCCGCGCATCTGCCCTCGGCCACGGCGATCGACTTCGTGCCCGGCGGCGAATCGCGTCAGGACTCGGTCCTCGCGGCCCTCAATACCTGCGAAGGCCACGCCGGCCTGGTGCACATCCACGACGGCGCCCGCCCGCTGGTCTCCGCTGAAGCCATCCGCAAGGTGCGCGGCAAGGCCTTCGAGACCGGCGCCGCCATCCTGGCCGGACGCGCCGCCGATACGGTCAAGATCGCCAAGGCCGACTCCGCTTCGGTCGACACTTCCCCCGACCGCGGCCTGGTCTGGACCGCCGAGACCCCGCAAGTCTTCCGCACGGCCATCGTGCTCAAGGCCTACCGTAAGGTCGCGGAACTGCAGCGCAAGGTGACCGACGACAGTTCCGCCGTGGAGTTCGTCGGCCAGGACGTATCGTTGGTCGAGAACCCCTCGGTGAACCTGAAGCTCACGCGTCCGGCGGACTTCGTCCTGGCGGAAGCGATTCTGAAGACGCGCTGAGCGCTCAGTAACCGGCCTGACGGAGCGCGGCGTCCAGCTTGACCTGGAAGTCCGTGATGTCCTGCGGCGTCGGGCGATAACCCGGCGTGCGCGCGGCCATGCCCGGACGGCCCTGATGATCGATATACCAATCAGCCTTTTCACCGTCGGAGAAGGTGACGTGTCCGCTGACCATCGCGTGCGGCTGGGCGATCGTATCGACCTCGACCGTGACGACGCCGGCGCCTTGGGCGGTCGGGGCAGCAGCGGCGGCCTCGGCCGGGGCTTCTTCGGCGGCGGGCACTTCCGGCGGCTTCGGCTCTTCCTTCTCGATCAGGGCGAGGTTCAGGTCATCGACGAGGAAACGGACGTCCATATAGGTCATGGAAACCTCGAGCTGGGAGGAAAGGCGCTCCTGGATCTGCGAAAGCGTCGCGCCTTCGGCTACCCAGGCGGAGACCTTGGTGATCTGTTCGGGAGTCAGTTTGGCCATAGGAGGCAAAAGTGCGGGAACCGCCGGCGATTTTCAAGCGTCCCGTCGCTTAATCGTTTGAAAACGTCCCCCCTGCCTCCAACTTAAGCCCCATGCAGCCTGACCTCCGTTGGCAGAAGTGCGGCGAGTTCGCCGAGATCGTCTATGAGAAGGCCGAGGGTATCGCCCGCGTGACCATCAACCGCCCGCACCGTCGCAATGCCTTCACGCCGGACACCGTCGCGGAACTGCTCAAGGCCTTCGGCGACGCCCGCGACGACGCCACCATCGGCGTGGTGCTCCTGCGCGGCGCCAACCCCCAGCACGACGGCAAGTTCGCCTTCTGCGCCGGGGGCGACCAGAAGATCCGCGGCGACAAGAAGGGCGGCTACATGGGCAAGGACGGCGTCCCCCGCCTCAATGTCCTCGACCTGCAGCGCCTCATCCGCTCGATGCCCAAGGTCGTCATCGCCCTCGTGGCCGGGTTCGCCATCGGCGGCGGCCACGTCCTCCACGTCATCTGTGACCTCACCATCGCCGCTGACAACGCGGTCTTCGGCCAGACCGGCCCGAAGGTCGGCAGCTTCGACGGCGGCTTCGGCGCCTCCTACCTCGCCCGCATCGTCGGCCAGAAGAAGGCCCGCGAGATCTGGTATCTCTGCCGCCAATACGACGCCAAGCAGGCGCTCGAGATGGGCCTGGTCAACACGGTCGTCCCTTACGAGCAGCTCGATGCCGAGGGCGTGAAGTGGGCGCAGGAGATCCTGACCAAGAGCCCGCTCGCCATCCGCTGCCTGAAGTCGGCCTTCAACGCCGAACTCGACGGCCAGGCCGGCATCCAGGAACTTTCCGGCAACGCCACCCTGCTCTATTATCTTTCGGAAGAGGGCGACGAAGGTCGCGCCGCTTGGAACGAGAAACGCGCTCCGAACTTCCGAAAATTCCCGTGGCTCCCGTAAACCCGGTCCGCGTCACCGAACGCGCCCAGAAGCTCGCCACGGAAATCCTCCGCCCAGGTGACATCGCCTTGGACGGCACAGCGGGCAAAGGACGTGACACCGCCTGCCTCGCCCAAGTCGTCGGCCCCTCGGGCCACGTCCACGCCTTCGACATCCAACCGGAAGCCGTCGCCTCGACCCGCAACCTCCTCGAGGTCGCCGGCCTGCTGGACCGCGTCTCCGTCCACCTACGCAGCCATGCCGAACTCGCGGCGGTGCTCACGCCCGCCCAAGAAGGCAAGGTCGGCGTGGCGATCTTCAACCTCGGCTACCTGCCGGGCGGCAACCCCGATATCATCACGCGCCCCGACTCCACGCAAGTGGCGCTCGACGCCGCCTACGCCGCGCTTCGCCCCGGTGGCCGACTGATCTGCGTCGCGTACACGGGACACCCCGGTGGCCCCGAAGAGTCCGACATCGTGCTGAAGTTCGCCGAAGCCCACGCCGCCACTGGCCTGCACGTCGAGAAGATCGGCTATTACCCGACCCCAGGTAAGCCCTGGATCCTCGTGGTGAATAAGCCCGCGACTTGAATCCTCTCGTGCTCGGCTGAGGCGTTGAGCTCAGGTAATCGTCCCTACGTCGACAGGCTTGCCGCACATGGCCAGCGCGTCTGGCTGAAGGCATGAAACCGACATTTGACCTGTGGTCACAAAAGGGCTACATTGAACGCATGAACAAGTCCGCCCTCGTCCGTGCCCGCATCGAACCTGCGCTCAAGCGTAGGGCTGAGAAGGTCCTCGCCGAGCTCGGCTTGAACGCCTCGGACGCGATCCATCTGCTCTATCGCCAGGTCGCCCTGCACCAAGCCCTGCCCTTCCCGCTGCACACGCCGAACGCCGCCACCGCCCAAGCCCTCCAAGCCGCCCGGAAGAGCCAGGGCACGCGTCGATATCGCAATAAGGAAGAACTCTTCAAAGACCTCGGTCTGTGATCAGGATCTCCTCCGGGAAACGCTTCCGGAAAGACGTGGAGGTGATGCGGCGGCGGGGTAAGGATCTCCGTAAGCTTCGTCGTTGGCTGGAATTGTTGCTCAACGGCGACCCCCTGCCCTCGACCTACCGTGACCATCCCCTGAGAGGAACGTTTCAGGATGCCCGGGACTCCCATCTGGAACCCGACTGGCTGGTCATCTACGTCCGTGACCCAAAGACCGACGAAATCCGACTGATCCGGACCGGCACCCATCAGGACTTGTTCGAATAGTACCCCTTTCGGCTCCCTTACTTGCCTTCCCGCGTGTTAGGAATACCCAAGGGACATGAGCGCCCCGCGCAAAGTCATCCTGACCGGAGCCACGGGACTGGTCGGAAAAGCCGTCGCCCGTCAGCTCGCCGGGCTCGGTTACGAGGTCGTCCCTTTCCGTTCTCGTCACGATGGGGCCGGCGGCATGAACCATCTGACCGGTCATATCGACCGCGACGCGCTTGAAGGCGCCTTCGCGGTGATCCATCTCGCCGGCGAACCCATCTCGCAACGTTGGTCCGCCGCCGCCAAGGAACGCATCCTGACCAGCCGACGTGACGGCACCCGCCTCCTCGCCGAAACCTTGGCCGGACTTAAAACCAAGCCCGAGCTCTTCCTCTCGATGTCCGGTGTCGGCCGTTACGGCATCCGTCGCAACGAGACGCTCACGGAAGCCTCCGCGGTCTCGACGGAAGGTTTCCTCGGCGAAGTCTCCGCCGCCTGGGAACAGGCGACCGAACCCGCCCGCGCGGCCGGCATCCGGACGACTTGGCTCCGGACCGGGGTCGTGCTCGCGGCGTCGAGCGGCGCGCTGCGCCTGATGTTGCCGGCCTTCCGCTGCGGACTGGGCGGCCCCATCGGCCACGGACGCCAGCAGATGAGTTGGATCCGGCTCGGCGACCTGGTCCGCCTGATCGTCTGGTGCCTGGAGCAGCCCACCCTCCCT
>JBKCKE010000026.1:0-5836 GCA_046301395.1 Verrucomicrobiota bacterium
GCTCCAGACCCTGCTCGCCCGCTCGCTCCAGGAATACCGCGCCGACACCAAGCTCGCCGAGCAGATGGCAACCCAGCCGCTCGGCCCGGCGGACAAAGGCACGGACCTCGCCGTCCTCGCCGCCTGGACCGCCGTCAGCAGCGTCATCATGAACCTCGACGAGTTCCTCATGCGCCGCTGAGCAACCACCCCTACCCCTGTCCCTACCCCTGCCCCTTTTCAGATGCACCCTCTTCGCGAAGCCCAGCTCAGCCTCCAGACTCGCCGCACGTTCCTGAGCAGCGTCGGTCAGTTCAGCCTCGGCGCCATCGCCCTCCACGCGATGCAGGCCGACCTCTTCGGCGCCCCGTCCGCCAACGACAATCCCCTCGCTCCGCGTAAGCCGCACTTCAAGGCCAAGGCCAAGCGCGTGATCTACCTCCACATGTCCGGCGGCCCGCCCAATCTGGACATCTTCGACCACAAGCCGGAGTTGGTGAAACGCAACGCCGAGAACTGCCCGGACTCTTTCCTCAAGGGGCGTACCTTCGCCTTCACCACCGGCGTACCTAAGCTCATGGGTTCGCCGCGCACGTTCAAGCAGTACGGCAAGGGGGGTCTCTGGATGAGCGACGCCGTCCCGAACTTCCACAAGATCGCCGACGACGTCACGCTCGTGAAGGCGATGCACACCGACCAGTTCAACCATGCGCCGGCGGAACTGCTCCTGTTCACGGGCCATAACCGCCAGGGCCGTCCCTCGCTCGGTTCCTGGGCCACCTACGGACTCGGCACCGAGAACCAGGACCTCCCGGGCTTCGTCACGATGATCTCCAACGGCGTCCAACCCAGCGGCGGCCAAGGCTGCTGGGGCTCGGGCTTCATTCCGTCCGTCTACCAAGGCGTGCAATGCCGCAGCAAGGGCGACCCCGTGCTGTTCGCCAACGACCCGCCCGGCATGACCCGCGACCTCCGTCGCGCCACGCTCGACGCCCTCAACGCGCTCAACCAGCGCCAGCAGGACGAACTCGGCCACGCCGAGACCGTCACCCGCATCGCCCAATATGAACTCGCCTTCCGCATGCAGGCCAGCGTGCCCGAGGTCATGGATATCTCGAAGGAGAAGCCCGCGACGCTCGAGGCCTACGGCGCCCAGCCGGGCCAGGCCAGCTTCGCCAACAACTGCCTGCTCGCGCGACGTCTCGTCGAGAAAGGCGTGCGCTTCGTCCACCTCTTCGATTGGGGCTGGGACTTCCACGGCACCGGCCCGAAGGAAGACATCCGCGGCGGCCTCACCGCCAAGATGGCCGCGACCGACAAGCCGGTGATGGCGTTGATCAACGACCTCAAGGAACGTGGCCTGCTCGAGGATACCCTCATCGTCTGGGGCGGCGAATTCGGCCGCACCCCCTTCCGCGAAGGCCGCACGTCCAAGGGCGATGTCCTTGGCCGCGACCACTACCCCGACTGCTTCACGATCATGATGGCCGGCGGCGGCGTGAAGGGCGGCTTCCAATTCGGCGAGACCGACGAGATGGGCTTCGCCGGCGTGAAGGACAAGGTCCACGTCCACGATCTGCAGGCCACCATCATGCATCTCCTCGGCTTCGACCACGAACGCCTCACGTACCGCTTCCAGGGCCGCGATTACCGTCTCACCGACGTCCACGGCCATGTCGTGAAGCAAATCCTCGCGTGAGCACCATGGGTTCGGGCGGCAACTGTATCGTGATTGGGACAGCACCACATGCTGTCCTCGCTCTCCTCGCCATGGCCTGCGGCCTCTCCGCCGAGGATATCCGCTTCAACCGCGACATCCGGCCGATCCTCTCGGAGAACTGCTTCTACTGCCACGGCCAGGACCCTAAGCACCGCGAAGCGGGCCTGCGGCTCGACGTGCGCGATGCGGCGATCAAGGCGAACGAAGGAGTCACCGCGATCGTCCCGGGCAAGCCGGAGGAGAGCGAGATGCTTAAACGCCTGCTCTCGCATGACGCCGACGAGCAGATGCCGCCGCCGGAATCCAACCGCAAGGTGACGCCGGCGCAGATCGAACTCATCCGTCGCTGGATCGCCCAAGGCGCGGCTTACGAGAAGCACTGGGCCTTCGTGCCGCCCGAGAAAGCCCCCGTACCGAAGGTCGCCGACAAGGCCTGGTCCCGTGTGCCCTTCGATCGCTTCGTCCTCGCGAAGCTCGAGGCCGAGAAACTCAAGCCCTCGCCTGAGGCCAAGCCTTCCGCCTGGTTGCGCCGCGCCTCCTTCGACCTGACCGGCCTGCCGCCCACGCCGGCGGAAATCGCGACCTTCGAGGCTGATGTCGGCCTGCGCGGAGACCTCGCCTATATGTCGGCCGCCCAACGTCTGCTGGACTCGCCCCGCTTCGGCGAGCGTCTCGCTCAGGAGTGGCTCGACGTGGCCCGCTATGCCGACACCCATGGCTTCAATAACGACTCCGCGCGTTCGATGTGGCGCTGGCGCGACTGGGTCATCGAATCCTTCAACTATAACGCACCTTTCAGCCAGTTCATCACCGAACAGCTCGCCGGTGACCTGCTGCCGAACGCGACGGACGTCCAGAGGCTGGCCACGGCCTTCAACCGCAACCATGTCATCAACTCCGAAGGTGGCATCATCGACGAGGAATATCGCGTCGAATACGTCGCTGACCGCGTCCGCACGACCAGCACCGCCCTGCTCGGCCTGACCACCGAATGCGCCCGCTGCCATGATCACAAATACGACCCGATCACGCAGAAGGACTACTACCGGATGTTCGCGTTCTTCAACAACGTGCACGAATACGGTGAAGACGGCCGTATCGCCAACGCGGTGCCCCTGCTCGTCACGCCGACCCCTGAGCAGATCCAGCGCCGCCGCGAGATGGATGATCGGCTGAAGGCCATCGACATCGCCCTACGCGCCTGGCCGGAGTCCGTCGCCGTGCCCGCAGAACTGCGAGCTCGCCTGACCGCCGAGGATGCGAAGCTTGCGTCGAAGAACCCAAAGCCGGCCAAACCGGCCGAAGCCCGCCTGCTCGCCAAGGATGCTGACATCGACGCCAAGCGCGGGACGACCCTCTCGGTCTGGTTCAAGGCACAGACGGCCTCACCTGACGCGCCCATCATCAGCGCGTTGGACCGTTCCGGGAACGACGCCGGGGTCGGCTTCGGCAGAGGACGTGAACTGCGCCTCATCGGCGAAGAACTCGAGTGGATCACGAGCCAGCGTTATCCGGCGTATGCGACGATTGTCCGTACGGTCGGCGCAAAGATCAGCCCCGGCGCATGGCATCAGGTCTCCGTCCACATCCGGGGCAAGGAGAACGCTGCGACCATCTCGCTGTTCGTCGACGGCGAGGAAGTCCCTACGCACATCCGTCATGACGGCGTGACCAGCTCGCCCGGCTCCCGCGACTGGCTCCTCGGAGCCGACGGCAAGACCAAGCCCTTCGACGGCGAGGTCAGCGGCTTCCGCACTTATCCCTCCGTCCTCAAACCCGCGCAGATCCGCCACGCCTACTGGCTGCAGTCGGCCGATAAGCTCACCGCCGAACAGCGGATCGTGGCCGAACGCGGTATCGCCCGACGTCACACGGGACGTCTCCAGGCCCTGCAGACCGAACGCGACACCCTGTGGACCGAGCGTCTCGCCTTCGTGCGCATGCTACCCACGACGATGGTGATGGAAGAGATGCCGAAGCCCCGCCAAGCCTTCGTGCTGAACCGCGGCGCCTACGACGCTCCTGGCGAAAAAGTCGACGCCGGCGTCCCCGAACAGCTGATCGCCCCTTGGCCCGCCGACGCCCCGAAGAACCGCCTCGGCCTGGCCCGCTGGTTCCTGCAGCCCCAGCACCCGCTCACCGCCCGCGTGGTGGTGAATCGTTTCTGGGCCCAGCTCTTCGGAGTCGGTCTGGTGAAGACAGTCGAGGATTTCGGGACCCAGGGCGAGTGGCCGAGCCATCCGGAGGTGCTCGACACGTTGGCGCGTGACTTCGTCGACCGCGGCTGGGACGTGAAGGACTTCTTCCTCAAGGTGGTCACCTCCTCGACCTACCGCCAGACCAGCGACGCCACACCCGAACTGTACGCCCGCGACCCGGAGAACCGCCTGCTCGCCCGCGGTCCGCGCGTGCGCCTGACCTCGGAGCAGATCCGCGACCAAGCGCTCGCCGTGTCCGGACTGCTCGCCGAGAAACTCGGCGGGCCGAGCGTGCGTCCTTACCAGCCGGAGGGCCTCTACAAAGGTATCGTGGTCGACGCCCCCTATCCGAGCACGACTTGGGACCTCGGCAAGGGCGACGAGCTCTACCGCCGCAGCCTGTATACGTTCTGGAAGCGTACCGTGCCCCACCCCGCGATGCTGACCTTCGATTCGCCGGACCGAGAGTTCTGCAGCGCCCGCCGTTCGCGCACCAACACGCCGCTGCAAGCCTTGGTCCTCTGGAATGAGACCGGCTACCTCGAGTCTTCCCGCAAGCTCGGGGAACGTATGCTCAAGGAAGGCGGTACCGATGACGCCGCCCGCGCCGCCTTCGCCTTCCGTCTCGCGACCGGTCGCGCTCCGCTACCGGCCGAGATCGATGTCCTGACGCGTACCTTCGCCCAGCTGCGCGCCGATTACGCCGCCCGACCCGAGGATGCCGCCAAACTCATCAAGGTCGGCGCCTCCGTCGCCGATCCGAAACTGCCCGCCGGCGAACTCGCCGCCGCCGCCGGCGTCGCGAACCTCATCCTGACCTTGGACGAGACCATCACCAAGAACTGACCGCCATGTCCTGCCACCGATACGAGAACCTGCATTCGCGGCGCGAATTCCTGGAGAAGACCGGACTGGGCCTCGGCGCCGGCGCCCTCGCCCACCTGCTCGGCGGCTGCGCTTCGACCAGCACCGCCGGCGATCCGCACATCAACGGCCTGCCTGGCCTGCCACACTTCGCCCCCAAGGCCATGCGTGTCATCTGCCTCTTCCAGTCCGGCGGCCCTTCGCACCTCGACCTGCTCGACCCCAAGCCGGAGCTTGATCGTCAGTTCGACAAGGACCTGCCCGATTCCATCCGCCGCGGACAGCGCAT
The DNA here is from genome assembly GCA_046301395.1 of Verrucomicrobiota bacterium. Classification (GTDB taxonomy): domain Bacteria; phylum Verrucomicrobiota; class Verrucomicrobiia; order Opitutales; family UBA953; genus UBA953. Next base: position 5,051 of record JBKCKE010000026.1, read on the forward strand.
CACCGGCATGGTGGCCTCGCAGGCGCGCCTCGCCTGCCAGCCGAGCCGATTCAAGTTCACCCGTCACGGTAAGTGCGGCACCGAGGTCAGCGAACTCCTCCCGCACATCGGCGGCATCGCGGACGAGATCTGCGTGCTCCGCTCGGTGCACACCGAGGCCATCAACCACGATCCGGCGATCACGTTCTTCCAGACCGGCAGCCAGCTGCCCGGCCGTCCCAGCATGGGTGCCTGGACTGATTACGGCCTAGGCCGCATGAACGACAACCTGCCTTCGTTCGTCGTGCTCGTCTCGACCAACAAGGACCGCTCCGGCCAAGGCCTGCTCGCCCGCCTCTGGGGCAGCGGCTTCCTGCCGAGCGCCCATCAAGGCGTGCAGTTCCGCAGCGCCGGCGAGCCGGTGCTCTACCTCCGCGACCCTGAAGGATTGAGCCGGGAGCAACGCAAGACCCTGCTCGAGGGCGCCAACGCCCTGAACCGTCTCAATCTCGCCGCCGCCGGCGACCCGGAGATCTCCGCCCGTATCAGCCAGGCCGAGATGGCCTATCGCATGCAGGCCAGCGTACCCGATCTCATGGACCTCACGGGCGAGAGCCCGGCGGTCATGGAAAGCTACGGGCCCGACGTCGCCACGCCCGGCTCCTTCGCCCGCAATGCCCTGCTCGCCCGTCGTCTCGCCGAGAAAGGCGTCCGCTTCATCCAGCTCTACCACCGCGACTGGGATCATCACGGCGGCCTGCACGACCAGCTCCCGAAGATGGCCCGCGACGTCGACCAGCCCGCGGC
>JBKCKE010000027.1:0-17190 GCA_046301395.1 Verrucomicrobiota bacterium
AAGGACCTCGACTCCGCCGTCCACCTCAACGCCGTCGCCGCCCGCAACTTCCGCGAGTCGCAGATCTTCCGCATCGACCACTACCTCGGCAAGGAGACCGTCCAGGATCTCCTCGTCCTGCGTTTCGCCAACCCGATCTTCGAGCCCCTCTGGAACCGTCGCCACGTCGACCACGTCCAGATCACCGTCGCCGAAGAACTCGGCGTCGGCACCCGCGGCGGCTATTACGACGGCAGCGGCGCCACGCGCGACATGCTGCAGAACCACACCATGCAGCTCCTCGCGCTCGTCGCGATGGAACAGCCGCGTTCCCTCTCCGCCGAGCACATCCGCGACGAGAAGGTCAAGCTCCTCGAATCCATCCAGCCGCTGCGCCTCGGCGCCAACGCCGACGCCGTCCGGGCCCAGTACGCCGAAGGCCTCTCCGGCGGCGAGAAGGTGCCGGGTTACCTCGGCGAGAAGGACATCCCGCAGGACTCCGCCACCGAGACCTTCTGCGCGCTCCGCTTCTCCATCGAGAACAGCCGCTGGTCGGGCGTGCCGTTCTACATGCGCTCCGGCAAGCGACTCGCCCGCCGCGTCTCCGAGATCGCCATCCAGTTCAAGCAGCCGGAATCCGGCCTCTTCGCCGGCGACGCCCGCTACGACCTGGCGCCGAACCGCCTCGTCATCCAGATCCAGCCCGACGAAGGCACCACGCTCGTCCTCAATTCCAAGGTGCCCGGCCTCGAGCCGCGCACGCAGCCGGTCCGCCTGAGCTTCCGCTACGCCACCACCTACGGTTCCAACACGCCCGAAGCGTATGAGCGCCTGATCCTCGACGGCATCGTCGGCGACCGCACGCTCTTCATCCGCGGCGACGAGACCGAAGCCTCCTGGCGCCTGTTCACGCCGCTCCTCCGGAGCTGGCAGCAGCAGGGCCGCGCCGGCATGGAGACCTACGCCGCCGGTTCCTGGGGTCCCGCGGGTGGCGACGCCCTCCTGGCCGCCCACGGACACGCCTGGCGCAACGCCGGCCGCTGATCATGGCCCATCCGCTGATCGACGCGTTGCCGGGCTTCCCGGTCAAGATCTCCGCCGTCCTGCCGTCCCTCGACAAGGCGTGGGCCGACGAGGGCGAGGACGCCGCGCGCGCCTCGCAGATGAACCTCGTGCTGATGTTCGGCGCGGACGTCACTCCCGAAGATGCGCAGGCCCGTTTCGACGAAGCCATCCGCTTCGCCCAGCGCTATCCTTGCCGCCTCGTCGTGCTCGCCGCGCGTCCCGCCGCCGAGGCCGCCGCGCCGCTCGAGGCGAAGGTCAACGTCCTCTGCTTCTTCGATCCCTCCCGCCGCGGCAAGCGTTGCTGCGAGGCGCTCATGCTCGCCCACGGCGCGCCGACGCCCGAGCTCGAATCGCTCGTCTCCACCTGGCTCGAAGGCGACCTTCCGGTCAACGTCTGGGCCCACGGCGTCACCACCGATGAATTCAAGCCCTGGCTGAACTGGACCGCCCGCTGTCGCCGCGTCGTCGCCGACCGCTCGCTTGCCGGCGACGCCTTCTTCCTGCAGGCCTTCCCGAAGCCCAAGGCCGTGCGCGACCTTTCCGTCGCCCGCTGCCTGCCCGTCCGCCAGGCCCTCGGCCAGTACCTCGCCGCGCATAAGCCCGCCGAGCTCGTCCGCGGTCTCCGTTCGGTCACCGTCTCGCACCGTGCCGGCATGCGCGGCGAAGCCTACGGTATCCTCGAGTGGATGCGTTCCTGCCTGACGCACTGCGCCGGCCTGACGCGTTCGCACCTCGACGTCTCCTTCGCCCTTTCCGAGAAGCCTCCCGCGGGCGACTGCCTCGACGCCGAGTGGATCTTCGCCGACGGCGCCCGCTTCTCCTGGGAGCACTCCGAGGGCTGTTCCAACGCCTCGATCGTCTTCACGCGCAGCCACGACACCCGCAAGATCTCGCAGCGCGTCGCCTTCATGGGCGTCCCGGAAGCGTTATCCGAAGCGGTGTTTTTTTAAAAGGTAGTTGCGGTTGGCGGTAAGCGGTTAGCGGTTGGGAAACACAAAGACACAACGTTCTCGGGTCCCAGGTCTCAGCCGTCGGGTGTCAGGTTCAGTTATTCGGGTTCGGGTGCAGGTCCCGGGTCTGACGCCCGCACCTGATAACCCGAACCAGGGACCTGAGGCCCGAGACCCGAGACCTGAAAATGGCTCCCCAGCTAATCATCCGGTTTCCGGTCTCCCTTTGATTTGGGTATTTTGTCTTACGCTGCCCCATTCTCGCGCAGCCACGCCGCCATGAGCTGGAAGGCTTTGGCGCAACATGTGGGGGCGCGTGTGCTCACCTGTTGACTCTTGTAGCAGCCTAATCATAATAATTTTACCGCGCAAATGAGCCTCGATGAACCCAAAGCGGTTATATTTCACTGTGTTCATGGCTGCTTTTATGCCTTGGGCTAGGTGACATATCTAAAGGTTATTCATTGACGCGCCAATCTAGGCCGCAGAGGTTTTGTACGTTAGCGGTGGTTCGGGGCAAACTTACTCATCCAAGCAGGCCGACAAATTTTTTGAACAACATGCCCCTAATCCCCCGAATGCACCTTAACAAACTAGCAGCATTGTTTGTCGTGCTGTTGATGCTATTAGTTCCTAGTGCCAAAGCCCAAGAAGATCCATTCTCAAGTACACCTCATTGGGAAACTATCGACGGTGTCGAGCGCTACGGCTTTTGGTATGAAGTGCGTGGAGGCTATGAACAGGAAGTTGGACGTTGGGATTACTCCGCAGGAAATGGGCAATGGGAAACGAGATATACCGGCGAAAATACCTACGACGAAGAAGGAAACCTTCTTTCGGAGCCATCATATGAAGAGTGGGTGCTAAATCCGGATTGGGTTGTCACTACGGAATGGGTGCCCGGAGTCCTCGAATGGGTCGATGACATTCAGCCTGAAGAAGAGCCCGAATGTGGTTGTTGTGAAAATGCCGAAGTCGCAATGCGGGAAGCGGAAAACTGGATGCCAGATGTCACAAACGTGATGTCTGATCCGGAGTTCAGCAATTTCTTGCAGGGTTTTCCGAATTCATATGGCCAGGCTATTCTAGCGGACGGTATCGCGGTCATGGAAGCGCACGGATTCGAAGACCCGCAGGCACTCGGTTTGGACAGCGTCTCACAATCAATGATTAAACTAGGGGTGCTTGTTTCCCAAGGAAATGTGAGCGAAGTTATAAGAATGTCTGAATCTATGATGATTAGGAACGCCCCGCAGGGACGGCTGCTTATTAATGAAGCTCAAAAAATCCACCATGTCTTTTTCAATAAGCCCCAGCACAATATGATGCTTTGGCTGAGCAAAATTGGCCTACGCACAGAAGAAACAAGAAGAGCTCTTAACATGATCCAAAATGCCGCAAATGCGAATGTCGCAAGATTAGCAGAAGCCCAAGGAAAATGCCCCTCATTCAAAGGGCAGCCACTTGTGGTAGAAGGGGTTGCTTTTCAAATCGATGGCACGGTCCTAGACGGCGTTGTGAGAATTAGCACAGCCTATTATAACCCGTGAAGTAGTCATGAGCATACACGACAACGTATCCGAGGCGGACATGCGATTTTTCCACGACAAGGCCATGGTTGTCTTCCGGGAAAAGGCTAAATTAGATGCCAAGGTTGTATTCTCCATAACAGGATTCAACGCCTCGGGAATTAGTGGGTTCTTCGTCAATGGAGTTATTTCGGAACCGATTACCCGATATGATTGGGCTCGCTGCGATTTGGGCTGGGCCTTTTGGGACGGGGCCGAACCGGATTCGGGGCTTGGTGCTATGGTTGCCCTATTCGTAACGGATAAAATGAATTACGGTCTAGAATTCACCTATATTCCTGGGAAACACAACCATCCGTATCCGGATTTAGATACCGTGCCTTTACCTTTTAGGAATCTTCTTCCTAGTCGGGAGGTCTGGAACGGCCTGTCGTCGGGGGACGATATGGCGCCTTTTTCTGTCAACGGATTACGTTTTGAGTCCGACAAATATAGCTCGGATCCGCCGGATGCGTTTGGTGTCAATTAAATAGCCGCGCCCGAAGCGGTATTCTTCTGAGAGGTAGGGGCGCGACTGCGTCGCGTCCGTTCGCAGCTTAAGATAGGTTGAGCCGGGTGAATGATTAGTCCCGTCGACTTCGTCCGTCCACGGACGCCACGCAGTGGCGCCCCTACCTCATTGCCCTCAAGCTACCCCATTCTCGCGCAGCCAGGCGGCCATGAGCTGGAAGGCTTTGGCGCGGTGGCTGATGGAGTCTTTCTTGGCGGGGCTGAGCTCGCCGAAGGTGCGGTCTTCATTGGCCGGCACGAAGAGGGAATCGTAGCCGAAGCCTTCGGTGCCGACCTCGGCTTCGAGGATCTTGCCCCAGCACTGGCCGACGAACTTGCCGACTTCCTGGTTGGGTCCGAGGAGGATGAGGTGGCATTCGAAGCGGGCGCCGCGCTTATGGAGCGGAGCCTTCTTCATCGCTTCGAGGAGCTTCGCGCGGTTCTGCGCGTCGGTCGCGCCCATGCCGGCGTAGATCGCGGAGTCGACGCCCGGTCCGCCCTGGAGGGCGTCGCAGCATAGGCCGCTATCATCGGCGAGCACCCAGGCCTTGCGCGGCGCGATGGCCCGCAGGGCTTCGGCCTTCATGCGGCAGTTGCCGTTGAAGGTGCCGCTGATCTCTTCCACGTACGGCATGCCGCCGAGTTCCTTCGCGGAACGCACGCGGACGTCGAGGCGCGCCTTGGCGAACATGCGGCCGAATTCCTCGGCCTTGTGCGCGTTGCCCGTCGCCAGAAAGATGTCCATGGCGGGAATGTGAGAGGCCCTGAGGGAGAAGGCAAGGGATAGGGGTAGGGACAGCACCATGTGCTGTCCTAGGGGCAAACTCGAGAGTATAGAGTATGGAGTATCGAGTATAGGGTGAGGCAGTCGCTTCAGGTGGCGGGTGGCGGCCCCGGGTGGCAGGTGGCGGGCGCGCATTTTCAGGTCTCAGGTCTCGGCCATCAGGTATCGGGTACGGGTTTTCAGGTTCAGGTGCAGGCGTGGGGTGGATTGCCTGCCACCCGCCACCTGGGGCCGCCACCTGCCACCCGGGAATAATTGTTCTCTCTGTCTTTCCTACCCCTGTCCCTACCCCTATCCCTACCCCTTCGCTATTGTTTCCGCCCCTTTCCTCCGCCAAGGTGTCCCCCTGGGCAGTCATCGGCCTCATCGGTCATCTGTCATCCGTCATCTGCCATCTTCCGCTCACCTTGTCCCTCCGCTGCCTCATCACCGCCGGTCCTACGCGCGAGTTCTTCGACCCGGTTCGCTTCATCAGCAACCCGTCGACGGGCAAGATGGGCTTCGCGCTGGCGGCCGCCGCCAAGGACGCCGGCTGGTCGGTCGATCTCGTCGCCGGTCCGGTCTCCCTGCCGGAACCCGCGGGCGTCATGGTCTACCCGGTCGTCACGGCCGCCGAGATGCATCGCCAAGCTGACGCCTTGTTCGGTCCCTGCGACGTCCTGATCATGACGGCCGCCGTCAGCGACTGGCGTCCGAAGGCGACCGCCCCGCAGAAGATGAAGACGGACGGGCAGGGGATGACGGTCGAACTCGAGCCGGTGCCCGATATCGTCTCGGCCCTTGCCGAAGAACGCCGCACCGACCAGTTCCTGGTGGGCTTCGCCGCCGAGACCGAGAACGTCGAGGCCCACGCCCTGGATAAGCTCGAGCGCAAAGGGCTCGACCTGATCGCCGCCAATTCCGTCGCCGGCCCCGAGGGCGCCTTCGGTTCCGACGACAACAAACTCATCCTCCTAGGTCGCAAGGGTTACCGCGAAGTGATCGGCCCGGCCTCCAAGGCCGCCGTCGCGCGTCAGCTCATCGCCGCCATCGCCCGCCTCGTCGCGGCGCGCAAGGCCTCCTGACCATGGCCCGTCGTCGCTTCAGCCCGCTTGATCGCATCCTCGGTCGCATCGACGACCTCGACGCGCAGAATCTCGCCATCCTCGCCCGCCGCCTCGAGCGCGAGCGCGACCTCATGGAGACGGTGCTGGATACGCTTCGCGAGGGCGTGATCGTGCTCTCGCACGATGGCGCGATCGAATACGCCAACGCCTCCGCCGTCCGTCTCCTCGGCGTCAATCCGGACGATATCGCGGGCGCCGAACTACGTCGCCTCTCGCCCGACATCGCCCAAGCCCTCGAACTGCCCGAGACCGTCGGCGCCCTCACGCGTGAGCTCGAGGTGCGTTATCCCGAGCCGCGTCTCCTCACGCTTCATCTCGCGCGCGTCGGTGAGCAGCAGGGCGCCGAGCGCAGCCGCCGCGTGGCCGTCCTCAGCGACGTCACGAAGGAACGCGTCCAGACCGAGGACCGCGTCGAGAGCGAGCGCATCGACTCCATCGTCTCCCTCGCCGCCGGCGTCGCCCATGAGGTCGGCAATCCCCTCAACGCGATCGGCATCCACCTCCAGCTCCTCCAGCGCGAGGCCGCCAAGCTCGGCGATTCGCCGGCCGCGGAGAAGGTCCGCAAGGCCGCCGAGGTCTGTCAGGGCGAGATCAAGCGCCTCGACGGCATCGTCCGCGATTTCCTCGGGGCCGTCCGCCAGACGCCGCCGCACCTCGCTGACACCGACCTCGTCGGCGTCGTCGCCGAAGCGACCACGCTCCTGCGCGAGCAGATGGAGCAGCTCGGCGTCCGCGTCTCGTTGGACGTCCCCGGCGAACTCCCGCTCATCCTCGGCGACCGTAACCAGATCAAGCAGGCGCTCTTCAATGTCATGAAGAACGCCCTCGAGGCCATGGACCGCGGCGGCGACATCCACGTGAAGCTGACGTCCGACGACGAGTGGGTCGTTCTTTCGATCCGAGACACCGGGGTAGGCATCCCCGCCGACAAGCTGACGCGCATCTTCGACGCCTATTACACCACGAAGGCCTCCGGCGGCGGTATCGGGATGCTCATCCTCCTGCGCATCCTCCGGGCCCATGGAGGCACGGTGGACATCCAGAGCACCCCCGACGTGGGTACGACGGTCATCCTGCGTTTCCCGCTCAAGCACCGCCGCGTCCGCACGCTGGAAGCCCCGAAGGCTTGAAACCCGTCCGTCTTACCGTTGTCTTAACCTTATCCCCATGAAGCACCTCGCTCTCTGCCTCCTCGCTCTCCCCGCCTTCGTCCTGGCTCAGGACAAGGAACTCCCGCTCGAGCTGCCGAAGTCCGTCGCGCTCGGCACGCCGCGTCCGGTGAAGATCAACAACCTTGAGCCGGTCTCTTCCGCCCCGCGTAAGCTGCCCAAGGTCCCGGCCGCCGCCATCAACCTCGCCAAGGGTGCCAACGTGACTTCCTCCGCCCGCGAAGCCGCCGCCGGCGACTTCTCCTACGTCACCGACGGGGACAAGGGCGGCGAAGAAGGCTTCGAAGTCGAATTGCCCCGCGGTCACCACTGGGTGCAGGTGGACCTCGGCAAGTCCGCCGAGATCAGCGCCATCGCCGTCTGGCACTTCCACCGCGAGCGCCGCGTCTACTTCAACGTCGTCGTCCAGATCTCCGACGATGCCTCCTTCAAGACCGGCGTCACCACCGTCTACAACAACGACGCCGAAGGCGAGCTGGGCCTCGGCAAGGGCAAGGACTACTGCTACTATGAGTCCAACGAAGGCCGCGTGATCCCCGTCGCCGCCGTCAAGGGTCGCTACGTCCGTTTCCACTCCAAGGGCAACTCCGCCGGACCTTCGAACGACTACATCGAAGCCGAAGTCTGGGGCGTCCCGGCCAAGTAAGGCCGGACTTTGCTTGAATCGGGCGGGCTTGCCCGCACCTTGAAGCCGTGAAGGTCATCCGAGCCAAGTCCGCGGGTTTCTGCTGGGGCGTCGAACGCGCCATCGATATCGCCCGCGAGTATGCGCAGAAGGGCCGCCACCCCGTCTACACCGACGGTCCGCTGATCCATAACCGTCAGATGATGGAAGTCCTCACCGGTGAGGGCATCCGCGAGGTCGGCGATTACCGCAGCGAGGCCAAGCTCGAGGTCTCTAAGGCCACCGACGCCGGCGCCGTCATGGTCGTCCGCGCCCACGGCATCTCCCCCGAGCGTCGCGAGTATCTCAAGTCGCTCGGCATGGAATTCCGCGACGCCACCTGCCCGGACGTCGGCATCATCGCCGGCAAGGTGCGTCTGCACGCGCGCAAGGGCTACGCCACCGTCATCTTCGGCGACCCCAAGCATCCGGAAGTCATCGGCCTGCTCGGTTACGCCGAAGGCAAGGGACATGTCATCACTTCGCCGGCCGAGATCGCCGCGCTGCCCGACCTCGGTACGCAGGTCTGCATGGTCTCGCAGTCGACGATGTTCACCGATGAGTTCGAAAAACTCGCCGCCTTGCTCAAGACCCGCTTCCCGGGAGCGCTGGTCTTCGACACCATCTGCGGCGCCACCAAGGACCGCCAGGCCGACATCCTCGAACTGCAGAAGCAGGGCTGCCAGGCGATCGTCGTGATCGGCGGTCGTCATTCGGCCAACACCGTGAAGCTCGCCAAGCTCGTCGAGATCCAGGGACTGCCTTGCTTCCATGTCGAGACCGCGGCTGAGTTGGACTTCGCCGCGCTCGCCCGTTTCGGCACCGTCGGCGTGACCGCCGGCGCCTCGACCCCGGCGTTCCTGATCGACGAAGTCTGCGTGCGTCTGGAAAAGGCCGCCTAAGCCTGCTTGGGCGGGGCGTAAGTCGTTCCAATTGACGCGTAAAATTATCCCCCGACCGACCCCTGCCGACTTGCAGGCTGGGGCAGGTCGGGTAACTTGAGTCTCAATATGAGTCCCATCGTCACCGTCCTGCTGGTCGTCCTCTTGGTCATCGTCGGCGTCCTCGTCATCGCCGCCATCTGGGGCGTGGGCATCTACAACGGCCTCGTCGCGCTGCGTAATGCCTGCAAGAACGCCTTCGCCCAGGTCGACGTGCAGCTCAAGCGCCGCCACGACCTGATCCCGAACCTCGTCGAGACCGCCAAGGGCTACATGGCCCACGAGAGCGGCACCCTCACCGCGGTCATCGAGGCTCGCGCCAAGGCCACCCAGGCCAACGTCCGTTTCGCCGGCAACCCGAACGACCCGGCCGCCATGCGCGACCTCAGCCAGGCCGAAGCCGGCCTCAGCGGCGCCCTCGGCCGCCTGATGGTCGTCGCCGAGCAGTATCCCCAGCTCAAGGCCGACGCCACCATGCGCAGCCTCATGGAGGAGCTCACCTCGACCGAGAACCGTATCGCCTTCTCCCGTCAGTCCTTCAACGACGCCGTCCTGTTCTATAACAACGGCCGCGAGGTCTTCCCGCAGATCTTCATTGCGAACGCCTTCGGCTTCCAGGCCGGCGAGTTCTTCAAGATCGAAGATCCGGCCGAGAAGGTCGCCCCGAAGGTCTCGTTCTCAGCGCTGACTTCGGCCCATGGCCGGCACGATGAATTTCTTCCGGGCCCAGGATGAGGCCCGCGGACGCACGACCAAGCTGGTCGTGCTTCTCATGCTCGCGATCGTGGTGCTCGCCGGCTCGCTTTACGTCCTCGCCGTGCTCGGCCAGCAGAAGCTGGTCCGCGGCGGGGGGATCGATTGGTTCCAGCCGAAGCTTTTCCTGGCCACCGCCGGCACGGCCCTGGTGGTCATCATCGGCGGCAGCCTGGTCCGCATCGCCGAACTCTCCAAGGGCGGCGGCGCCATCGCGGAGCGCCTCGGCGGCCGGCTGGTCGGCGCGACCACCAAGGACCTTGCTGAACGTCGATACCTTAACGTCGTGCAGGAGATGGCCTTGGCCTCCGGTCTGCCGGTACCGCTGTGCTACGTCATCGATGGCGACGAGACCATCAACGCTTTCGCCGCCGGTAACTCGCCGCAGGACGCTGCCGTAGGCGTCACGCGCGGCGCGCTGCGTAACCTGAACCGCGACGAACTCCAGGGCGTCATCGCGCACGAGTTCAGCCACATCGGTAACGGGGACATGAAGCTCAACCGGCGCATCATCGGCACCGTCGCCGGCCTGACCGCCCTCGCGCAACTGGGCTATATCATCGTCCGCATCGGCCTCAATTCCGGCTCATCCCGTAAGAACAACCTCTGGCCCCTGGCCATCGCCGGCCTCGTGGTCGTGCTCGTCGGCCTCGGTGGTGTCTTCTTCGCGCGCGTCATCCAGGCCTCGGTCTCCCGTCAGCGCGAGTATCTCGCCGACGCCTCCGCGGTCCAGTTCACCCGCAATCCGCTCGGCCTCGCTTCGGCCCTCCGCAAGGTCGCCGGGCTCTCCGGCGCGCGCCGCGAAGCTTCGTCCGCGGAACTCGAAGCCCAGCATATGTTCTTCGCGGGCTCGGCCGGCTTCCTTGAGTCGCTCTTCTCCTCGCACCCGCCGATCACCGAGCGTATCCGCCGCGTCGACCCGGCGTTCGACGGGCATATTCCCGACGTCACGCCCGTCGCCGTGACGGCCGACGATGAGCTGGTCTCCGGTCTCAGCGGACGGACCGTCGCGACACCTCCGCCGCTGCCGACTCCGGCGCGGGCGGTGCCGACGGACCTGCAGATCCAGGACTCGGTCGGCTTCCGCGGCGTGATCCCTGGTGCCTTACGTGCGGCTTCCGAAGACCCGGTGAGCGCGATGGCCGTCGTGCTCGGGCTCATCCTTCGTCATGATCCGGCGCAGCGTGCCGCCCAGCTGGCCCAGGCCGAACCCCTCGCCGGCGGCGAAGTGGTCAAGGAGGCCCGTCGTCTCGACGCTTTGCTCCGTGCCGTCCCGGCCGGCTCGCGCGTGGCCTTGCTCGACCTTTCCATGCCCGCCTTGCGTCAGCTCTCGCCGGCGCAGGTCGCGGCTTTCCGCACGGCCTTGGAGCGCGCCGGCTATGAAGCCGAAGACGGGCTGATCGTCCTGCTCATCCAGGCGTCGATGCGCCGTTATCTTTCGACCGAGAAGAATTCGCCGAGCCGTCCTGGCGATCTCGCCGCCGCCTGCGGACTCGTCCTTTCCGCGGTCGTGCAGACTTCTGGTGAGGATCCCGCGGCGCAGGCCCGGGCCTACGTGCTCGGTACCGGCGTGTTGGGCATGGCTGGCTTGTCGCCGACGATGGTGCCGCCGGCGTCGGTGGATCTCGCCAAGGTCGATGAAGCCCTCGCCGTCATCGCCGGACAGACTGTGCCGGCCCGCCGTCAGTTCGTCCGCGCCATCGGCGCGGCCATGCTGCACGACGGACGCGCCGAGCCCGCCGAAGTCGAGATCGTCCGCGCCGTCGCCGATTCGCTCGGCATTAGTTTCGCGACGGGGCTGAAGGCGTAAATTGCGGCTTCGCCGCGTGCAAACGTGCGAAGGTGCAAAAGTGCAAAGGTGTGAGCACGGGCAACCCTGCAATGCATTTCACTTTTGCACGTTTGCACAGGGGCGATCGCCCCGTTTGCACCTTTGCACGGACGGCTTCGCCGTCCTTTAAGCGATCAGCGACTCGCCGGTCATCTCCGCCGGCTTCGGCAGGCCCATGAGGGCGAGCAGGGTCGGGGCGACGTCGGCCAGGCGACCCGTCGGGCTGGTCTTGAGCGATTTGCAGCCGGCGCCGTAAAGGATGACTTCGACGGGGCTGAGCGTGTGGCGCGTGTGAGCGCAGTTTTCTTCCGGCTCCCACATCTGGTCGGCGTTGCCGTGGTCGGCCGTGACGAGGGCCTTGCCGCCGACCTGGTCGATGGCGGCGAGGAGGACGCCGAGGCCGCTATCGACCGCTTCGCAGGCCTTGCAGACCGCGGCGAGGTCGCCCGTGTGGCCGACCATGTCCGGGTTGGCGTAGTTGACGACGATGAGACCGTATTTGCCGGAGAGGATCGCGGCCTTGGCCATCTCGGTGACGTGCGCGGCCGACATCTCGGGCTTCTGGTTATAGGTCGAGACTTCCTTCGGGCTCTGCGCCATGCCGCGCTCCTCGCCGGCGAAGGCTTCCTCGCGGTAGTCGTTGAAGAAGAAGGTCACGTGCGGGAACTTCTCGGTCTCGGCCGCGCGGTACTGCGGGATGCCCTGCTTGGCGACCCACTCGCCGAGGATGTTCACCATCTTGGCGGGCTTGTCGAAGACCACGTTGGGGCAGAGGCCCTTCTCGTAGTTGGTCAGGGTGGCGTAGAAGATTTTGAGCAGCTTCGCGCGGGGGAAACCCTTGAACTCCGGATCGATGAACGCGCGGGTGATCTCGCGCGGACGGTCGCCGCGGAAGTTAAAGAACAGCACGGAGTCACCGTCCTGGATGAAGGCCGTGCCCTTGATGCGGGTCGCCGGGACGAACTCGTCACCGGTCGTATTAGAGTCGGTAGGCTTGTCGTAATAGGCCTGCACGGCCTCGGCGGCCGAAGCGGCTTCCGGTGCGGGGGCGCCGGTGAGGGCGTCGTAGGCGGTCTTCACGCGTTCCCAGCGGTTGTCGCGGTCCATGGCCCAGAAGCGGCCGGCGACGCTGGCGACCTTGCCGAGACCGATCTTCACGAGTTCGGCTTCGAGCTGCTTGAGGTAGCCGAGGCCGGAGGTGGGCGGGCTGTCGCGGCCATCCATGAAGGCGTGGATGTAGACCTTCGAGAGGCCTTCTTCCTTGAGCAGGCGGAGGAGGGCGTAGAGGTGGGGCAGTGTGGAGTGGACGCCGGCTTCGGAGCACAGGCCCATCAGGTGGACGGCACCGCCAGTGGCCTTGACGTTCTCGACGAGGCCGCGGAAGGCCTTGATCTGGCGCATGGCGGCCGGATCGGTGAGGCCCTTGTCGATGCGGACGATCTCCTGGTCGACGATGCGACCGGCGCCGATGTTCTGGTGGCCGACTTCGGAGTTACCCATGATGCCGACCGGCAGGCCGACATCGAGGCCGTGGGCCATGATCTCGGTGCGGGGCCAATCCTTGGTGAGGCCGCGCGAGACCGGGATGTTCGCCAGCTTCACGGCGTTGAACTTGTCATGCTTAGGGTCGTGGTTTTCACCCCAACCGTCGCGGATCACCAGAAGTACGGGTTTCATAAGTGGATAGGGGGATGAGATAGGGCGGACTTGCCCCCGCTGGCAAGAAGCAGGTGCGCCGGAGGCGCGAGAGCCCCTGAGGCCCGGAGGACCCGAGGCCCAGAAAAGCAATGGGTAGGGTCGGGACCGCGTCACGACCTAGCCTGTCTTGGGTAGGGGTGAGCGCCCGCGCAGGTGCAAAAGTGCAAAAGTTAAGGCATGGGGCATGGTCGCCACATTTGCACCTTTGCACGTTTGCACCTTTGCACCTACGGATTGGGTATGCCCCGCATTCTCCTCGCTCTGCTCGGATTGGCCTTTTGCGCCGTCGCTTCGGCCGCCACGGTCGAGAAGCTCACCATCGACGGGAAGGCCGTGACCGTGAAGGTCCCCACGCAGGCCGCCCCGGGTAAGCCTTGGCTCTGGGTCGGTGAGTTCGGCGGCCACCTGAAGAAGCTTGAGGACGGGCTCGTCGAGAAAGGCTGGCACGTCGTCTATGTCGGCGTGAGCAATCAGTTCGGCTCCGCCCGTTCGATGGTGACCTGGGAAAAGGTCTACGCGGAGCTGCGTGCGCAGCGTGGTCTCTCGGCCAAGCCGGCACTCCTCGGCATCTCGCGCGGCGGATTATACATCAACGCCTGGACGCGCCTGCATCCGGATCGCGTCAGCGTGCTATACCTCGACAACGGCGTGTGTGATATCCGTTCCTGGCCGGGGGGCGTCGCCCTCACGCACCAGAGCAAGGGCAGTCCGAAGGACTGGGCGCTCTACAAGACCGAGTTCGGTTATGCGAACGACGACGAAGCCAAGGCCAAGTCGCTGCAGGCTGCCGAAGGCCTGCTCCCGGCGATCAAGGCCGGCGTGTTCCTGATCTCGTGTCACGGCACCGCCGACAAGACCGTGCCGTTCGAAGACAACGCCGCGCACGTCATCAAGCTCTGGCAGGATAATGGTGGCCGCGTGAAGCTCTGGGCGAAGGAAGGCGGCGATCACCATCCCCATGGTCTGCCTGATCCCGCGCCGTTGATCGAGGTGCTGGCTGCGGAGGCTAAGTAAGGAGGGCTGACCACCCTAGGTCAGCCGCGGTTGAGCGAGGGCGCTCAACCCTGGCCAATTAAGGCGGAACGATACCTCGTGCCGAGCTAGGTTGGCACGATTGAGATTTACTGCGGAGGTGCCTGCCTCAGGCAGGCAGGATGATTTCGAGCTTTGCGCCGCCTTCGGACGAAGATCCTTTGTGGAAAGACCAGCCGCATGCTTTGCAGACCCTTTCCACCAGGGACAGCCCGATGCCATTTCCGCCGCGTGCATACGAGGAGGGATTCTCAGGAAGCCCAGGACCATCGTCTGTGAAGACAATCGAGATCGATTGGTCTTGGCGTCTGACCGTGATCTCTAGCTTGCCTTCACCCACATGGAGGTAGGCATTGCCGATGAGATTATGGCACAAGATCGACAGGGCCTCGCTGTTGATCCTGACCATGATGGGCGAAGGATAGACGAGGTTTACGGCCAGGGATCCTCGAGGGTTGAGCGCGCGAATCTCCTCAGCGACGCCATGGACCAACTCGCCGACATCAGTTACTTCCGGGTCAACCGGCGGGGTCCTGTCGCGCGCCAGCAAAAGGAAAGTCCGGATGAGACGCTCCATTCGGTGCGCGGACCGACGTAGCCGCTCCCTGACATGATCGTGGTTGGCTCCCTTCTCGGCCGGAGTTCCTAGGATATCCAAGGCTGTCGTAATCGTGGCGATGGGCGTCCGCAGTTCGTGGCTGCAGTCCGAGAGGAAGCGGCGTTCTCTTGCCAACATTTCTTCTAGCCGAGACCGGTAATCGTCCAAAGCCGCTGCCAACTGTCCGATCTCGTCTTTCGGGAAATCGGCGTGAAACCTGGCTCCCGCGGTCGCGGCGTCTTCTCGGACCACGCGCCCGGTGAGGCGACGAAGCGGTTTGAGCGTCCATCTTGTGATCAGCTCGCTGACGCCCAGTGCGACCAGGAAGAGGCCGGCACTGAGGAAGATGAGTTTATGAATAGCCGCGTCCGTAGCCCCTTCGCTGACCTCCTGGGTGCTTAGGTCTGCGAGCACGAACACCGGTCTGCCGGGTGTACCCCCGGATCCGATCCATAGCCTGTATTCTCTTTCGTATCCGAGGACGAACCAGAGTCTCAGCCGGTCGCCGAATCCCCTCACTAGTATGCTTTGGGTAAGGTCATCGTTGGCGAAAATCTCGTAAATCCCGGGAGCTGCCGGGATGTCGCGGAGATTCATCTTCGAACTGAGGAAATCTGCGTCGGAGTGAGCGGAGACGCCGGCAGGTAAAAGTCCTGGATTCCCGCCATCTGCGACGCCTTTGGCGGCGGCGACGAAATAGGCATCGTGCAGGGCGTCCTCCGCATCCAGCAGGATGACCCAGCCTATGCCGGCGAACAGGAGCGTGACCAGCCCAGTCAAGCAAGTGACCAACAGCCTGATTCTTGTGCCGATGCTGAGGCGAATCATTCGGATCGTGATGGATCGCCCAGGATCTGGAAGCCGACTCCCCGGTGGGTATGCAGCATGGGCGGAGAGCCTGGAGGGTCGATTGTCGCCCTCAGGTGGGCGATGTGCGTGCGAAGGGAATCGCTTCCAGGTGGCTCATCACCCCATAGATGCGATTCAAGTTCGGAGCGCAGGACGATGGCCGGAGAGCGCTGCATCAGTTTCTGCAGAATCAGGAACCCCATGTTGGTCAAGGTCAGCCGACGTGTCCCCCGGTGTGCTTCGCGCGTGGAGGTCTGGAGCCTCAGGTCTCCGACCTGCAATGTTTCCGCCAGGGCCCGGCTGCTTCCGGAGGCACGGCGGATGATGGCCTGCAGTCGCGCCACTAGTTCAGCGGGTGCGAAGGGTTTGATCAGGTAGTCGTCGGCGCCGGCTTGGAAGCCTCGGAGTCGGTCTTCCAGGGCGTCCGCTGCGGTCAGGATCAGCACGGGAAGGGAAGGGGCGATGCTGGCGCGCACACGCGCGCACAACTCCAGACCCCCTAGTCCGGGCAGATTCAGGTCGAACACTCCTGCGGAAAACTTCCCTTCGATCAGCTTATGGATTGCCAGCGCGCCGTTCGGCGCATGGTCGACCGCCCAGCCTTGCCCTTCTAGATAATCCTGGATGTTGGCCGCCAGGTCGGGGTCATCTTCGACGAGAAGGATGGGAAGTGGTGGAGCACCGTTCATCAGATGGCTATTCGGGCGAGGCTGCCGCGATGCGCATCATCAGAATGAATACCTGAGACCTAGCAAAGCCGAATATCCGCTGTAGTCAGCCTTCACCCGGGAGCCCCCGTTGGACGCTTCGAGGTCGGGACTGGATGCGTAGTGATAGCGCACTTCTGCGGTCGCGGAGAAACTCTGATTGATAGGGTACGCGGCGCCGAGGATGAGCTGGGCCGCCGGCACCCAGTTCTCGGAGAACTCCTGTTCGACCCCGCCGATGGTCATGTCGATGTCCACCTCCTGCATTAGGCCGACGCCGAGACCACAATAGAGCCTGATCTTATCGTTGGCGTAAAAGTTATAGAGCGCGTTGAACATCAGGTTGGTCGAGGCGAAATCACCTTCGCTGGCCCCGTTGAAAGGCCCGCCTGTGACCGACGAGATTTCGTTGCTCCGATAGAACCATTCAGCTTCGAGGTCCCAATCCTTGTTCAGGTGCTTGCCGATCGCCATGCCGACGACGGTGCCGCCGTCGTAATTACCTTTGCTGGTCGCTCCGGACTGGATCAGGTCACCGTTCGAAAGACCGGAGAAACCACCGAAGAAATCCAGGTAAAGCCCGCTGGATTCAGTGGCCGCATGGGCGATGGATCCCGTGGAGAGGAGGGATGCCGCGATCAGTAAGCCGGAGCCACGAAGGGAGTGCGAAGGCTTGGAAACATTGATATTCTTGGGTTTCATAGGTCTGCAGTATAACATGGCCAATGTTAAATGAGCGTAAAGTCAGCGTTAAATCAGGAGGCAATCGCTGACGCCAATTCAATGAAAGGCTCAGCCAAGCCCGTGCGAGCCGACTAAGCCTGTTCGTTGTCCTCACCCTCGACCTTGATGATCCTAACCGCCAGCCGCCAACCGCCAACCGCTACTACCCGTGGATGCGCTCACGCTTCCACCCACTTGCCCTTTTCCTTGATCAGGTCGACGAGGCGTTCGACGGCTTCTTCCTGGGGGAGGTTGAACTTCAC
>JBKCKE010000028.1:0-2117 GCA_046301395.1 Verrucomicrobiota bacterium
GCCTACGTCTGCGTGCAGGATGCCACGGGCCGCAGCGCCTGGGGCTGCGGTGTCGACGCGAACATCGAGCTCGCCGGGCTCAAGGCCCTCGTCAGCGCGGCGAATAGGCTCGCGTAAGCGAGCCAGGGGACACGTGGGCAAGGTGACACGGTGACAAGGGGAGATACATTCCCCGCGTCCACGTGCCCACTTGTCACCTTGTCCCCTCGAAGGCTCCGCCTTCGTAACGTCCTTACTTCTGCGGACGACGGATCACGCCTTGGTCATCGAGCCAGCCCATGCGACCGAACACCCAGCCCGGGACGCAGAAACCGGTGAAGACGGACTGGACCATGCCGACGCCGACGAAGACGGCTAACCAGATCCAATTGGGGTGGACCCAATGGGAAAGCGCCACTCCGGTGAGGACGAACGTGCCACTGATCAGACGGGTCAGGTTTTCGACTTTCATAGGCCGAGATTTAGACCACCCGCCCCTGTTGTCAAAACCCGGCGAGTGACCGCCTGGTAGGGCTGACCGGCCCGGTCAGCCGCGGTTGAGCGAGGGCGCTCAACCCTACCTAAAGACTGAACTCAAAGGGAAACCGGAGACCGGATGACTGGCTGGGGTGCATTCTCAGGTCTCAGGTCTCAGCCATCGGGCACCAGGTTCAGGTGTTCAGGTTCAGGTACTGGTCCCGGGTCCTGCACCTGTGCCCGATGCCCGCACCCGAACCTGCAGCCGAGACCTGGGACCTGAAAGTATATCCCCGCCGCATACTATCCGGTCTCCGGTCTCCCTTTGCATCTTGGCTCTCCCATCCGCTAACCGCCAACCGCTTATCCCCAACTTCATCCTTCATCCCCTCCCCTTCATCCTCCATCTTCTCCTCACCCCATGAAGAACCCTCGCTGGAACCCCTACCTCGTCGGGGCGCTGATCGGCCTGCTCAGCATCCTCACGTTCTCGCTCGCGAACAAGCCGCTCGGGATGTCCACCGGACTTGCCCAGGCCTCCGGCGCCTGCGCGATGCCGATCCTCGGCGCGGATAAAGTCGCGGCCAATACTTACTGGGCCAAGACCGCGATCCCGACCTGGGATTACAGCACGCTCTTTCTCGTCGGCACGGTGCTCGGCGCATTCCTCAGCGCCATGCTGTGCGGGGTGTTCAAGTTCTCGGCCGACTCCGCCGTCTGGACCGAGAGCTTCGGTACTTCCAAAACCAAGCGCCTCATCGCGGCCTTCCTCGGCGGCATCATTATCATGTATGGCGCCCGCCTCGCCGACGGTTGCACCAGCGGGCACGGCATCAGCGGCTGCCTGCAGTTGGCCGTCAGCGGCTGGCTCTTCTTCATCGTGATGTTCGCCTCGGGTATCCTCACCGCGAAGCTGCTCTACGGCCGCTCCCGCCAGGCCTAACCCCGCACCGAGACCCAAGCTCATGCTTCTCCCGCTCGCTTTCCTCACCGGCCCCGAACTCCTCTGGTCGGCCGTCGCCTTCGGCCTCGTCTTCGGCTTCCTGCTGCACCGCGGCGGCGTGACCGACTTCGACGTCATCGTGCGCCTCTTCCAGTTCCGTGACTTCACCGTGCTCAAGGTCATGATGACCGCCATCGCCGTCGGCGGCGTCGGCATCGCCGTCCTGCACGGTCAGGACCTCGCGCAATACCACATCAAGGCGACCAACCTCCTCGCTGTCGGCCTCGGTGCCGCGATCTTCGGGGTCGGCATGGTCCTTTACGGCTATTGCCCCGGCACCGGCCTCGCCGCCATCGCCACGGGCCGTCTGGACGCCTTGGCCGGCCTCGCCGGGATGATCGTCGGCGGTATCGCCTACGCGCTCACCTTCGATTGGGTCGCCGCGCATATCCTGCCCGTAGGCGCCTACGGCAAACTCCGCCTCCCCGAACTCCTCGGCCTGCCCGAGTGGGTCTGCTATGCCGGACTTGTCGTCATGGCCGCCGGGATTTTTACTCTGGTCGCGAAAGCGGAGAAAAAGGCGTAGGCTAAGGAGGGGGCACGGTGACACGGGGACAAGGGGAGACGCATACGCACGGAGGACTGAGTTGAGGACTGCATAGAGGGCTGAGTGGAGGACTGAATGGATTAGATGCAGTGGGTAGGGTCGGGATCGCGT
>JBKCKE010000029.1:0-15843 GCA_046301395.1 Verrucomicrobiota bacterium
GGGGGGCGCGCCCCCGGGCCCCCCCCCTTCGCTCAGAGGACCGGAGTCCCTTAGGCGATGATCTTCTCGACCGCCTTGCCGAAGTTGTCGGTCAGGCGGAAGTCACGACCGTTGTAGCGGTAGGTGAGCTTGGTGTGATCGAAGCCGAGGAGGCGGAGGATGGTGGCGTGGAGGTCGTGCACGTCGACGCCGTCAGCGGCGACCTGGGAGCCGATTTCGTCGGTCTCGCCGTAGTGCATGCCGCCCTTGACACCGCCGCCGGCCATCCAGCAGCAGAAAGCCTTGGAGTGGTGGTCGCGACCGGAAGCCTGGTTGACGCGGCCCGCGGTGGTCGGGGTGCGGCCGAATTCTCCGCCCCAGATGATCAGGGTCTGGTCGAGGAGACCGCGCTGCTTGAGGTCGGCGATGAGGGCCGCGGCCGGACCGTCGATGTTCTCGGCGCGCTGGGCGATCGAGGTGAAGAGGTTGGTGTGGTGGTCCCAGCCGCCGGCGTCGACCTGGACGAAACGGACGCCGCGCTCGACGAGGCGACGGGCGCAGAGGAGCTTGGCGCCGAGGTCGGTCTTGCCGTACATCTCGCGGGTCTTCTCAGACTCCTTGGAGATATCGAAGGCGTCGGTGGCCGCGGTCTGCATGCGGAAGGCGAGCTCGAAGGATTCGATGCGGGCTTCGAGCTGCTCGTCCTTCTGGACGGTCTGCATGTGGCGCTCGTTGAGCTGGCGGACGAGGTCGAGCTGCTTGCGCTGCGCGTCCTGCGTGGTGAACTCGCTCTGGAGGTTGGCGATGATCTTGTTCGCCGGAGCACCGGGGCGGAAGGAGGTGTTGGCGCCCTGGTAGAGGGACGGGAGGAAGGCCGAAGCGCGGGCGTCGGAGCTGCCACCGAGGGAGACGAAGCCCGGGAGGTCCTGGCTTTCGGTGCCGAGACCGTAGAGGACCCAGGAGCCAAGGGAAGGCTTGGAGAGGATCGCCGAGCCGGTGTGCATCAGCTTGGCGGCCGGGCCGTGGGCCGGGATGCCCTGGTGGAGCGAGCGGATGACGCACATGTCGTCAGCCACGCCCTGGAGCTTCGGGAAGATCTCGGAGATCTCGAGGCCGGACTTACCGGACTTCTTGAACTCGAAGGGCGTCGGGAAGAGGACGCCGTTCATGCCGGCGGCCGACATGTCGGCGAGCTCCTTCATCTTCGGCTTCGGATCGAAGGTATCGAGGTGCGAGGGAGCACCACCCGCGAAGATGTGGATGACGTGCTTCGCCTTGGC
Source organism: Verrucomicrobiota bacterium (assembly GCA_046301395.1). Taxonomy (GTDB): domain Bacteria; phylum Verrucomicrobiota; class Verrucomicrobiia; order Opitutales; family UBA953; genus UBA953. The sequence continues at coordinate 1,260 of JBKCKE010000029.1, forward strand.
GGCGAGGGGAGCCTTGCGCGGCTTGAGGTTGGCCATCACTTCGGCCTGGGCGTCGGTGACGAGGTAGTCGGCGACCATGGTGCCGAAGGCGAGCGTGCCCATGCCGAGGCCGGTCTGGCGCAGGAACTCGCGGCGCGAGTTCGGGGTGGGGACGTAATTTCCGCAGCTGGAGTCTTTCATGGGGAGGATGAGGTTGGTGAGATTGTGGGGGGCTATTGTAGAAAAACAACTCTTTCGAGCGTGGGGGGTTTAATTCAGGTAGACGAACTCGTTGGAGCAAATCATGGACTGGGCGAGGATAACCCAGGGGCTGGAAGGCTCCTTACGGGACACTTTTTCGCCCGTGTTCACGAGTTTTCCGCCTTTGAGGGTGGTTTCGAGCTTCACTTCGGGGGGCGTAGGACCCTTGACGACGGCAGCCTTGTCGGCCTTGGCCTTGGCGACCCGCTCGGCCTTGGCCCGGGAGGCCTTGTCGCCCTTGGAGGAAGCCTGGGCCGGCGGCTCGTCGATGTACCCGGCGATGCGGGTCACGAACTCGCGGGCGAGCTGGCGCTCCTGCACGGTCGGCGAGCGCTGGTACATGATGCGATAGAGCTGGGTGATACGTTCGTCGTCGGAAGTCGCCCTCGTCATCTCGGGACGGGCGTTGACGTTACGAGCGACCTCGATGGCCAGCGGATCGTTCATGAAGAACAACGCCTGCTGCGGCACGATGGTGGAGCTGCGCACGGAGTTCGCCATGTTCGGGTCGGCGAAGTCGAACTGGGACTGGAGTTCGCTGAGCTTGGCGCGATCGATGTAACCGTAGATCGTGCGTCGATAGCTGATGGGCTCGTCGGTGATGTTGACGGCGCGTCCGCCCATGGCGCGGTCGAGCTTGCCGGAGAGGAGCAGCATCGAGTCGCGGATGCTCTCGAAATCCAGGCGGCGCAGGTTGGCGTGCCAGAGGAACTTGTTGCCGCCGTCGATCTTGGTCGGATCCACGGACGACTTGTGCGTCAGCAGGACGTTGGTGTTCGGATTGGCCGACTGACGGTAGGTGGCGGAGAGGAGGATCCGCTTGTGCATCTTCTTGATGGACCAACCGCCGTCGACGAAGGCGTTGGCCATCCAGTCGAGGAGTTCGGGGTGCGTCGGGGCTTCGGACATGTTCCCGAAATCGTCCGGCGAGGAGACGATGCCGGCGCCGAAGTGATGGGCCCAGAGACGGTTGACGAGTACGCGCGTCGTCAGCGGATTGGTGCGGCTAGCGATGGCGAGGGCGAGCTCGCGACGGCCGCTGCCTTCATAGAACGGCAGGCGGTCGGGGCCGGCAAGGACCTCGAGGAACTGACGCGGAGCCACGGGTCCGCGCTTGTTGCGGTCACCGCGGATGTAGACATTGCTGTCGCGGGGCTTCTCGACGTCGGTGATGACCATCGCCGTGCCGGGGCCGCCCGGGTGGGTGACGTCCAGCGCGTTGATGTCGGCGAACTTGAAGTAGCGGGTCGGCTTGTTGTTATTGACGAAGGTCGAGCTGATCGGGACCTGTCCGGAGGAACAGAAGTCGCGGCTTTCGGTGAGGCGCTCGAGGACGGTGACGGTGCGGATGTCTTCGACGTCCGGCAAGGGCCAGGGGAAGGCGGCCAGCTGGGCGACGGCGGGGTCGTCCTTCTCGCCCTTGCGACCGGGCTGGCTGCGCAGCTGGACGTGGGCGATAATCTTGTCGCGGTGCTTCTTGAAGGCGGCCTGATAGGCGAGCGCCACCTCATCGAGGGACTTCGGCTTGAGGCCGCGGAGTGCTTCGGCGATGAGCGGATTGACCGGGGACTTCGTATCGGCGAGCGCGGCTTCGAGGACGGCGGGGGCCTTCTGCGCGAACCCCTCGGCGCCGACGCGCTTCAGACGCACGAGCGGTCCGGTGACCGGGTGGTCCGGACGGGCCATGACCGCGGCGAAGGAGGAATCGAGCTCCCGGCTCTGACCGAGGTCGTATTTCTTGAGGAGATCGAAGCCGGCGGTGCTGCGGAAGCCGCCGACCATGGCGGCCAGGGCGCGCGGGGCGAACTCGCGGTGGAAGGCGGCCTGCATGGCGACGAGGTGCTTGTAGTAGCCCTGCGCGGTCTCCTCGATGAGCGCGGCGAGGCGCTTCTCGTAGTCGGCGCGGTAGGCGTTGCTCGGTGCGTTCTTGCCGACGAGCAGCGGATTGCGGACGACCGGGTTCTGCTGCGGCTCCGTCACGGAGGCGAAGATGCCATGGAGCGAGTAGTAGTCCGCGGCCGGAATCGGGTCGAACTTGGGGTCGTGGCAACGGGAGCAGGCGACGGTCAGGCCGAGGAAGCCCTTCGTGGTGGCGTCGATGCGCTCGTCGATGGTGTCATCGTTGTTCTGGAAGCGCTTGCCGACGGTGATGAAGCCGAGGGCGGCGAGGCGAGGATCGTCCTTGGCCAGGTCGGGGAGGCGGTCGGCCGCCAGCTGCTCGATGATGAACTGGTCGTAGGGTTTGTCGGTATTGAAGGCGTCGATGACGTAGTCGCGGTAAGTCCAGGAGCCGTCGAACGTCTCGATGGAGCCGTTGCGCTGCAGGCCCTTGGTGTCGGAGTAGCGGGCGGTGTCGAGCCAGTGGCGGGCCCAGCGTTCGCCATAGTGGGGCGAGGCGAGCAGGCGGTCGACGGTGCGTTCGACGACGCTGGCTACGGCGCGCACGGGCTGTCCTTTGCGCACGGCCATGGCGTCGAAAGCGAGCGCCGAGTCGTAATCACGCGAGAAGGCGTCGACCTCGACGCTCGTGGGCGGCAGGCCGATCAGGTCGTAGGAAAGACGGCGCCGCAGGGCTTCGCCGTCGGCGGCCGGGCTGGGCTTGAGGCCCTTCTCGTCGAGCTTGGCCATGATGAAGGCGTCGACCTCGTTCTGGCACCAGGCGGGGTTGCTGAGCTTGGTCGGGACCGCGTAAGTCTGGACGGGTTGGAAGGCCCAGTGCGCGCGCGCCTTGTCGGAAAGACCGGTGAGCTTGGCGCCGCCGGCGCCGGCCGGGGCGGGCGCGCCCATCTTGATCCACTGTTCGATCAAGCCGATCTGCGTGGTGGAAAGCTTGGCGCCAGCCTTGCGCGGCGGCATCGAGATGTCGGGGTCGCCCTGATGGACCGCGACGACGAGCAAGGATTTCTTGAGGTCACCGGGGACGACGGCCGCGCCGAGGTCACCGCCGGCCAGCATGCCCTGACGAGAATCCAGGATCAGTCCGCCCTTCGAGACACCCTTCTCCTTCGAGTGGCATTCGTAGCAACGCTCGGTCAGGATCGGGCGGATGTTCTTCTCGAAGAACTCGAGTCCGGCCGGATCCATCTTCGGCTCCGGAGCGTCGGCGGCGGAGAGGCCGGCGACGGAGACGAGGGCGAGCAGACGAAGACTGACGGACAAGGACGGCATGGTGGTTTTAAGGGAGTGGGAGGCAGGGGGAATACCTCTAGTATTTAATACTCCCCTACGGCTGAAATGTTTCAACCAATTCATGCGGATTTGAGCCAATAAATGAAGAGGCCGGCCCCCCGAAGGAGGCCGGCCTCGTTAAAAACCTGTCAAAAACGTCAGTTGACGTAGATGAACTCGTTCGAGAGGAGCAGCGCGTGTACGAGGAGCTCGGTCGGGGTCATCGGCTCGCGGGAGATCATTTCGCCCACGTTACGCAGGACGCCTTCGGCGCCGCCGCCGGTCACGGCCATCATCATGCTCTCTTCGCCGTCCGGAGCCATCACCGGCGCGGCCTTGGTGGGCGGGGCGGCGGTCCGGGCGACGGGCGCCACGGCCTTGCCGCGCTCACCGGCCTTGGCGGCGGGGCGGAGCTTGGCGGTGGCGGCGCCCATCTTCTGCTTGGTCAGGAAATCCTGGGCCACGCGGATCTCGTTGGTCGACGGACGACGCTGGAACATGCAGCGGAACATCGCGACGATGCGCTGGTCCTCGGACATCGCGTTGACGACGTCCTTGCGGGCGGCGACGGCGCGGGCGACGTCGACGGCCAGGGCGTTGTTCATGAAGAACAGGGCCTGCTGAGGCACGATGGTCGAATTACGCTTCGTGTTCGACTGGTCGGGGTCGCCGTAGTCGAACTGCGAGAGGGTGTCGCTGAGGCGACGGCGGTCGACGTAGCCGTAGAGGCTGCGGCGGTAGCTGAACGGCTCGTCGGTGATGTTCGCCGGCTGTCCGCCGACGGTGGTGGTCATCTTGCCGGTGAGCAGGATCATCGAGTCACGGATGGACTCGAAGTCGAGGCGACGCAGGTTGCCGCGCCAGAGGAGGCGGTTGCCGGCGTCGATCTTCAGCGGGTCGACCGGGCCCTTCTTGGCCACGAGCGGATTCGCGGTGGGGTCGGAATCCAGGCGATACGTGTTGCTGAGCACGATCATGCGGTGGAGGCGCTTCATGGTCCAACCATTCTCCACGAAGTCCGTGGCGAGGTAATCGAGCAGCTCCGGATGCGAGGGCTTCTCGGCCATGTTGCCGAGGTCGTCGGGCGTGTTCACGAAGCCTTCGCCGAAGTGCTTGGTCCAGGTGCGGTTCACGGCCACGCGGGCGGTGATCGGGTTGTCCTTGGAGATGATGGACTGGGCGAACTCGTAGCGGCCGCTGCCGTCGACGTACGGGCGACGTTCGCCGACGGTGAGGATATCGAGGAACTGGCGGGGGACGATCTCACCCTTGTTGTTCTTGTCGCCGCGCTTGAAGACGTAGCTGTCCTTGGCCGCTTCGGAGTCCTGGACGACCATCGCGTGGCCGGGGACGCCGGGGTGGGAGAGGCGCAGCTCGTTGATCTGGGCGTGACGGAAGTAGGCGACGGGCTCGCGGTTGCCGATGCCACCGTAGATCGGACGGTTCTGCCAGTCCTGGCAGAACTTACGCGTGCTGAAGAGGGAGATCATCTCCTCATTGTCGAAGATCTCGTCGTAGGACGGGATGGCCCAAGGATAGCCGGTCATCTCGGCGATGGCCGGGGAGGTCTTCTTCCACTCTTCGCCCGGCTTGGCCAGGAGGTTGAGATGGGCGAGGATCGCGGCCTTGTTCTCGACATAGATGCGCTGGTAGGCGGCGGCGACGTCGTGCATCGTCTTCGGTTTGAGGTTCCGCAGGCCGGCGGCGATGATCGGATTCACGCGATGCTCCGGATCGTCGAGGTATTCCTTGAGGACGATCGGGGCGCGCTCGGCGAAGTAGACCAGCGGCACGGAAGCCAGGGCGGCGAAGGGACCGGTGATGGGCGAGTCCTTCTGGATGCGCATGGCGGCGAAGTCCGTGTCGGACTGCAGGTCGATCTTGTAGCGGTCGGAGAACTCGCCGGCCTCGGCGGAACCGCCGCGGACGGTGGCGATCATGAGGCGGCCGGCCATCTCGAAGTCGTAGCGGGCGCGGGTCTCACGCATGTAGCGGAAGAAACCGGCGACCTGCTCGTCCTGGAGCTGGTTGAGGCGCTTGAGGAAGTCGGAGCGCGCGGCGGCGGTGTTGCCGGTGGCCGCGATGGGCGTCTGGTGCAACGGCTCGACGATCGAGGCGAAGATGCCGTGCAGGGAGTAGTAGTCCTTGATCGGGATCGGGTCGAACTTGTGGTCGTGGCAGCGCGAGCAGGCGACGGTCAGGCCGAGGAAGGCCTTGGTCGTCGTGTCGATGCGCTCGTCAATGGTGTCATGGATGTCGTCGAAGCGCTTGCCGATGGTGATGAAGCCGAGGGCGGCGAGACGGGGATCGTCCGGCGAGATGTCCGGGATGCGGTCGGCGGCGAGCTGTTCGACGACGAACTTGTCGTACGGCTTGTCCTCGTTCATCGCGTTGATGACGTAGTCGCGGTAGGTCCAGGCGTAAGCGTAGCGGTAGTCGCGGAAGAGGCTGTCGCCCTGGTCGACCTGCAGGCCGCGCGTGTCGGAGTAGCGCGCGGTGTCGAGCCAGTGACGGGCCCAGCGCTCACCGTAGTGCGGCGAGGCGAGCAGCGCGTCGACCTGCTTGACGTAGACGGCTTCGACGTTGCCGGTCGGACGACCGGTGCGGGTGGCGAGCGAGTCGGCGAGCGAGGCGCTGTCACAGGCCTTGACGAAGGCGTCGACCTGCTCGGAGGTGGGCGGAAGGCCGATCAGGTCGTAGTAGACGCGACGGAGGAAGGCTTCGGGACCCGCGGCGGGGTTGGGCTGGAGGCCCTTCTCTTCGAGCTTGGCGAGGACGAAGGCATCGATGGGATTCTTGACCCAGGCCTTGTTCTTCACATCGGGCACGGGGTACTTCTTGATGGGCTGATAAGCCCAGTGTTCGCGGGCCTTGCTGGTGAGTCCGGTCAGCTTGGCGGCGCCGCCACCCGGCATCGGCGCACCCATCTTGACCCACTGTTCGAGGATCGCGATTTTGTCGTCAGGCAGCTTGCCGCCGGTCTTCTTGGGCGGCATCGCGAATTCCGGATCGGTGTACTGGACGGCCTTGACGAGCAGGGACTTCTCGAGGTCGCCAGGGACGACGGCAGGACCTTCGTCGCCGCCCTTGTAGGCGCCGTCGCGGGAGTCGAGGATGAGTCCGCCCTTCGAGGAATTCTTCTCGGCGGAGTGGCACTCGTAGCAGCGGTCGATGAGGATCGGGCGGACGTTCTTCTCGAAGAACTCGAGTCCTTCCTTCGAAGGCTGCGCTTCGTCGGCGGCGACCGCGAAGGCGGAGGCGAGCAGCGAGAGCGCGAGGGTGGTGTGGCGGAGCGACAGCATGTGCGTGTTTTTAAAGCGGGATAAGGACTAGAGGGAAGCAGCCGGGAGAGGCTGACCTTGTAGAAGAATGTAAGTCCACCCCCCTAGAAATCAAGAGTGCTTCCCCATTCGGGTTGTAAAGAGAAGACCCCAAGGCGAGGATTCGCCGCCGGACGATGCGCATCCTGATCGCCAACGACAAATTCAAGGGCTCCCTGCCGGCCGAAAAGGCCGCTTTTCATCTAAGAAAAAGCCTAGAGAGGGTGTTTCCGGGGGCGGTTTTCGATCTTTGCCCCATTGCGGACGGCGGTGAAGGGACCGCCTTGGCGATGACGACCGCCCTGGCCGGGGAATGGGTCAGCGAAAAGACCTGTGACGCCCATGGCCGGCCGATCGAAGCCCCCTTTGGCTGGGTCTCAGGCTCGGCTACCGCGGTCATGGAGATGAGCGCAGCCAGCGGCCTGGCAATCGTCCAAGATATCGAACTTAACCCTTTGAAAGCAAGTACTTTAGGAACTGGAATTCTTCTCCAGTCAGCCCTCCGACGGGGGGCCAAGCACATCCTAATCGGCATCGGGGGGAGCGCCACCAATGACGGCGGCCTGGGGGTCGCCCTCGCCCTGGGATACCAGTTCAAACGCCAAGGCCAGGACTTCTCCCCCACCCTGGAGACCCTTCTTGAAGCCGACCAGGTCGTCCGGCCGGCCACCCTCCCCTCCTGTGAGCTCATCGTGGCCTGCGATGTCGACAACCCCCTGCTCGGACCCCGCGGAGCCACCCGGGTCTATGGACCCCAGAAAGGCGTCCGTGACTTCGCCTGGTTCGAACAACGGCTCGAACACCTGGCGGACCTCGCGCGTCGCGACCTCGGCGTCGATCCGCGCGACGTCCCCGGCGCCGGCGCCGCCGGCGGCCTCGGCTTCGGCCTCATGGCTTTCCTCGGCGGACGGCTGGTGAGCGGCTTCGACATGGTCGCGGCGCAAGTCGGACTGGACGCACGCGTCGCCGCCGCCGACCTCGTCGTCACGGGCGAAGGCCGCCTCGACGAACAGAGCCTGCAAGGCAAAGGCCCGGTCGGCGTCGCCCGGCTCGCGCGCCGGGCCGGCAAGAAGATCGTCGGCGTCGCCGGCTCGGTCGACGACTCGGCGGGACTCCGCGCGCAGTTCGACCTGCTCATCGGCATCAAGCCCGCGACGATGCCGCTCGACGAAGCGATGCGTCGCACCGGCGAGCTCCTCGAGTCCGCGGTGGACGCCCACGCCGCGCCGCTGCGCGCGCTCAGCTCCTGAAGATCGGGATCGGCACGCCCTTGCCGTCGACGGTCGCGTAGAAGGGCCGGCCCTCGACGTCGAACGCGGTCTTAGGGCTGATGCCCATCGCGCGGAAGATCGTGGCGTGCATGTCGCTGATCGAGACGGGGTCCTTGATCGCGACGAGCGGACGCTCGTCCGCGGTGGCGCCGTAGACATGGCCCTTCTTCACGCCGCCGCCGAACATGACGACGCTCGTGCCGCCGGTGAAGTGACGGTGCAGGCCGTAATGGTCGGGGCTGGTGATGACGCCGGACTTGTTGAAAGCCTGGTCCTTGGCCTGCGAGCCAGGGCGGCCTTCGATCATGGCGTCGCGGCTGAACTCGCTGGCGATGATGACCAAGGTGCGGTCGAGCAGGCCGCGCTGCTCGAGGTCGCGGACGAGGCGCGCGATCGGGCGGTCGATCTCGGCGTGCATCTTGGCGACGGTCTCGTGACCCTTGCCGTGCGTGTCCCACTGGAAAAACGGGACGTATTCCGTGGTGACTTCGACGAAGCGCGCGCCGTTCTCGACGAGGCGACGGGCCAGCAGGCAGCCACGGCCGAAGCGACCGGTGTCGTAATCCTTCTGGACCTCGGGCGTCTCGAGCGAGATGTCGAACGCGGCGCGTTCCTTGGCGCTGAGCAGGCGGTAGGCGTTGTCCATCGAACGCAGCATGGACTGATGCTGGTGGTCGCTGAGCAGGTCGCGGTCCGGCGTCGCGTCGACGAGGCGACGGAACTCGCGGTCGCGGTTCACGAAACGGCCGGCGTCCATGCCCTTGGGCGGGCGCACGGCGGCCGCGGCTTCTTCCGGGAACGGGAGGTTCATCGGGCCGTATTCTCCGCCGAAGAACCCGGCGGTGGTGAAGGCCTTGAGCTCCTCGCTCTCGCCGACGCCTTCGAGGCGCTGGCCGATGTTGATGAAGGCCGGCATGACCGGATTGCGCGGACCGAGCACGCGGGCCATCCAGGCGCCGATGTGCGGGCAGGCGACGGTCTGCGGCGGGACGTAACCGGTGTGCCAATGGAACTGGTGACGCGAGTGCAGGATGCTGCCTAGGTCAGGCTGCACCGCCGAGCGGATCAGCGTGCCGCGGTCCATGACCTGCGCGATGTTCTCGAGACCCTCGCAGATCCGGACGCCGTCCACCGAGGTCGGGATCGCCGGGAAGGTGCTGAGGACGCGGTCGTAGGTGAGCCCCTTCTCGTAAGGCGCGTAGCGCTTCGGGTCGAAGGTCTCGGGCGCGGCCATGCCGCCGGCGAGCCAGATGAGGATGACCGCATCGGCCGTCGCGGCCGGCTGCACGATCTTCTCGCTTTCGGCGAGGAGTCGCGGAGCGCCCATCGAGAGCGTCGCGGCGCCGGCGGCGCCGAGCATCCGGAGGAATTCGCGCCGGGCGAGCGGCTCGGGCAAGGATGGGTCAAGCGGCAGCGGAGAGGACATGGAAATCAGCGGATAGTCTGGAATTCGGGCAGCATGCACACGGCCCAGAGGAGGTCGGCGATGCCTTGTTCGGAGAGGTCGGCGCCGACGATGCCGGCGGCGACCTTGAGTTCCGCAGGCGCGGGCTCACGGCTCAGCGCGGAGAGGTAGAGCCAGCGGGCGAACGCTTCCGGCGAAGCCCACGCGCGGAGCTTCAGCTTGGCGGCTCCTGCGGCGAGCAGGTTCGTCAGCGCCTGGCCGTTGGAAAGGTCGATGGCCTCGAGCGTGCTGAGTTCGTTGGGCCGCATCGAGACGATCTGCTCGCGGTTCGGGCGGCCGAGCGCGCGCTGCAGGAGGTCGGACTTCACCAAGCCCGCCCGCGCCGGGAGGTTGCTGGTGCCTTCGACGCCGGCGAGCATCTCGGCCATGCGGGCCTGCGCCTTGCGCCAGGCCCCGCTCTTGACGATCGCGACGGACTGCCAGACGGGCTCCGCGGCCTGCGCCTTGCCCTTGCCGGCGGCGAAGACGCCGCGGGCATTGGGCACGCTGGTCGTCCACTCCCACGCAGCATCGGAAGCCATCTTCATGCGCGCACCGCCCTTGAGCGTGACGTTCACCTGGAAGAAGAGCCCGGCCGTGTTCGGTCCGGAGCCGGCGTTGCGTCCGACGATGACGATCTGGTTCGCGCCTTTGAGCAGCGCGACGGAGAGGTCGAAGTTCTGCGGGTCGGCCCAGCTGTCGCCGCCGCCGATCTTCTTGCCGTTCACGAACAGTTCGTAACCGTTATCGCAGGTCACCACGCAGGTCGCGGCGTCCACGTCGGCGTCGAGCAGGAGCTGACGGCGGAACGTACGGGTCTCCCCGGAGGCCGGCACACGCCCTCCGGCGATGTCGCCCGACCAGATCGGCGCGGCGACGAGCGGCTCGACGACGGGCTTCTTGACGGCCGCGGCGGTCGGCGCGGCGCGCGGCACCTTGGGTTCGATCTTGGAAGGCGTGGTGCCGGTCAGCCGCCAGACGGCGTCGACGAACTGCTCAGCGGTCAGGCGCTTGGCGCGCGGACCGCGGTAGGCGTAACCTTTGTCGTCGGCGTCGCGCGCGAGGACTTCGGCGCGGGACTGGTAGGCCTGCGAGGTCGCGATGAAGGCGAGCACGGCCTTGAGGTCGTAACCGGACTCGACGAGGCGGTTGGCCAGCACGTCGAGGAGATCCTGGTTCCACGGCTCGGTCTGCATCGCGTCGACGGGATGGACGATGCCGCGGCCCATCAGGCGATGCCAGAGGCGGTTGACGATGGTGCGCTGGTAACGGCCGTTCTCCGGATGGGTGATGAGCGCGGCGAGCTGGGCGAGACGCTCCTCCCGCGGCTTGGCGGCATCGACCTGGCCGAGCTCAGGGAAAGGCCAGGCGGCGACGGCCGGCTTGCCGGTCGGTATATCGCAGCGGACGAGCTCCATCGGCCGGTTCGCGTAGATGGCGGCGAGGCCGTAGGCGTCGCGGAGCTTCCAGCGGTCGGTGAAGCTGTCGTGGCACGAGGCGCACTTCATGTTGATGCCGAGGAACGTCTGCGAGACGCTCTGCGAGAACTGGAGCTCGGGCACCTGGCCCGCGCTCACCGCGCCGCGCCAGACGATGCCCTTGGCGAAGCCTTCGCTGTCGGCGGACGGCGCCACGAGCTCGCGCGTGAACCGGTCGTAAGGCTTGTTGGTGAGCAGCGAGAGGTAGAGCCAGTTGGTGATCTGCTTGCGGCCGCCGTCGATGTAGCCGGTACCGGCGTAATCGTTGCGCAGGAGGTCGTTCCAGAAGACCATCCAGTGGTCGGCGTAGTCGACGTCGCGGGCGAGGAGCTTCCGCACGAGCGCCTCGCGCTTGTCGGGCCGCGTGTCGCCCGCGAAGGCGCGGGCCTCTTCGGCGGACGGCAGCAGGCCGACGAGGTCCAGCATGACGCGACGCTGGAAGGTGGCGTCATCCGCCGGCGGCGGCGTCGGGGCGCCCTTGGCCGCGAGCCATCCGTCGAGCACGCGGTCGAGCGGATGCGTACGGCCGGACTTCGCTTCGGGAAGCGCCGGACGGCGCGGACGCAGCGGCGGCTCATAGGCCGGCTGCTTGAAGGCGAACCCTTCGGTCCAGACCGCGCCCTGCTCCACCCATGCGCGCAGGACGGCGACTTCAGACTGACTCACGCGCGCGCCTTTCGGCGGCATGCGCTCGTCGGGATCTTCGCTGACGATCGACTCGAGCAGGCGTCCCTTCGACGCCTGACCGGGGAAAAGCACCGCGCCGTTCTCGCCGCCTTCGAGCAGCGTGGCGCGCGTGTTCATCGAGAAACTTCCCTTCTTCTTGTCGCCCGTGTGGCACTCGCCGCAGTGCTTGCGCAGGATCGGCACCACCTCATGGGCGAAGTCGACCGACGCCGCCCCGAGGGAGGCCGTCAGGAAGCAACCGGCGAGAAGGGAACCTCGAAACATGCGGGGTCGGCCGGCGAATCAGGGGACGAAGACGACAGCGGCGGCGGCCGAGGCTTCGACGGCCTGCTTGGTGTCGGTGAGCTTGCCGTCGCGGCCGATCTTGTAGGCGTTGAGCGTGCCGGACTTCTGGCCGGCGCACACGAGCCAGCGACCGTCGGCGCTGAGGCCGAAGCCACGCGGCGTGGCGGGCGTGCCAAGCACGTGCTGGAGGAGCGTCAGCTTACCGTCCTGGGCGATCGAGTAGACGGCGAGGGAGTCGTGGCCGCGATTGGAGACGTAGAGCGTCTTACCGTCGGGGCGGACGAAGATCTCGGCGGTGGAAGCACCCTTGGTCTCCGCGCCGGCCGGCAGCGTCGGCAGGGTCTGGAGCTGCTTCAGGCCGCCGTTACGTTCGACCGAGAAGGCGACGACGTTGAGGCCCATCTCGGTGTTCACGTAGGCGAACCTGCCGTTGGGATGGAAGGCGAGGTGACGCGGGCCTTCGCCGGCGGTGACGCGGCCGGACTTCGGCTTGTTCGCGGCGAGCAGGCCTTTCTCGGCGTCGAACTTGTAGATGAAGATATCGTCCGTACCGAGGTCGGCAACGTAGGCGCGGCCGTTCCTCGGATGGAAGTAGACGCCATGGGCGTGCGGGCCGGACTGACGGCCGGCGTTGGGGCCCGTGCCGACGTGCTGGAGCGAAGACGAAGCGGCGGCGAGGGAACCGTCGGCCTTGATCGGCAGCGCGGTGGTCGAACCCGAGCCGTAGTTGACGACGACCAGGTTCTTGCGGGCGGCGTCGACGGCGAGGTGCGTCGGTCCTTTGCCCTTGGAGGCTTCGGTGTTCAGCAGGCGGAGCTTGTCGCCTTCGACCGCATAAGCCGCGACGGCGCCTTCGGCGGCCTCGGCGGTGGCATAGAGGAACTTCGCGTCCGGGCTGAGCGCGACGTACGAAGCGGACTTCGCTTCGGCGGCGACGGTCGGGACCGAGATCTTCCCGGTCTTGCCGTCGAGCACGCAGCGGAGGACGCCCTGGGCCTTGGCGCCGGAAGTGCCGACGTAGAAGACGTACTGCGCAGGCGCGGGCTTGGCCTTCGAAGCGGCCTTGGCGGCGGCCTTCGGAGCCGGGGCGGGCGCGGTGGTGTCGGCGGACTGACAGCCGACGAGCAAGGCCGCGAACGCGGCGAGGAGGAGGCGGGAGGTGTTCATAGGTTTAAAATCGGGGAGGCGATCAGCGGCCATCCCACCAGCCGTCGAGCTGACCCAGGAGGCGCTTCACGTCATCGGGACGTTCGGCGGCGAGGTCGCGGAGTTCGTAGGGATCGGCCTTGAGGTCGAAAAGGCGCGGCGGCTCGATGGCGTCGTACGAACCATGTTGCTTCCCGCCGGTCTTCAGTCCGCTGGAGACGATGAGCTTGAGGTCGCCGGCGACGAGCCAGCGGTAGCGCAGGCTGGCCGCGGGACGCGCGAGATCGAGGATGTCGTGGGTCGAGTTCTGGCCGGCGACGAACGGACGCGCCTTGAGGGCCGCGTCGTCGAGCAGATCGAGTCCGTCGCCGCCGGCAGGCACGGGCGCGCCGACGAGCTTCAGGAGCGTCGGCATGATGTCGACCGCGCTCGCGGCTTCGGCCATTACGGCCGGCTTGATGTGCCCGGGCCAGCTGACTAAGATCGGCGTGCGCCCGCCGCCGTCGAAGGGCGACTGCTTGGAGCGCTCGAAATCGACGAGCGGCTTGTCCGTCCGCGGAATCCAGCCGTTGTCGGCGACGTAGACGATGATCGTGTCGCGGGTGAGGCCTTCCTTCTCGAGATGGGCGCGGATCTCGCCGATGGTCTCGTCGAACCACTCCACCATCGCGTGGTACTTCGCGGCCTGCGGCGTCGGGGACTTGTCGCGGTATTTCGCGAGCAAGCGCTCCGGAGGCGTATGCGGATCATGCGGCATCATCGGCGCATACCAGACGAAGAACGGCTTACCGGCCTTCTTCGATCGGCTGATGAAGTCCGTAAGCGGCGCCAAAGTCTTGCGGCCGATGTCGAGGCCCTCGTCGCCGTGGCGTCCGCCCTTGGTCATGCCTTCGGTGAAACCACCGGTCTGATAAGGGCCCATCCACCACTTACCCGTCTGCAGGCTGACGTAGCCCTGCTCGCCAAGCAGACGGGGCAGGATCGGTGATTCCTGGAAGCGCTTGATCATCTGGGTACGACCATCAAGGAAAGCGGCGTTCTTCTGCCTGGCGGAGGCGGCCTTGGCGGCACCCTTGGCGCCGGCGGCGGCGTCGGCGCTGACGGGGATGAACGGATCGTTGCCGGTCAGGCCGTGGCGATGGACGTGCCGTCCGGTCAGCATCGAGGCGAGGCTCGGCCCGCAGAGGGAGTTCGTGACATAACCGCGAGGGAAGAGGCGCGACTCCGCCGCGAGCTTATCGAGGTGAGGCGTGCTGACCGCCTTCGAACCCATGAAGCCGTAATCGAACCAGGCGTGGTCGTCCGAGACGATCATCAGGATGTTCGGGCGTTCGGCGGCGGACAGCGACAAGCCCAGGCAGGCGAGGACAGCGACGCAAAGGGGTAAGAGGCGGGGCATGTCTTATAGACTCCCCAAACCAAGGCCCGTTCCCATCCAAAAAATCCGCCAATCTTCATCATTTAAAGGAAGAGCGCCCCGAAACCGCCACCACCCCCTTTGACGAACCTCAGACCCCGGGCATAATGAGCGACGCCGGCAGCCCC
>JBKCKE010000030.1:0-2385 GCA_046301395.1 Verrucomicrobiota bacterium
GGAGCCCATGCTCGGGCGTCCCTTGATGATGGAACCCGTGTTGAAGAAGGCATGGGCCGTGTCGTGGTTGATCTGCTCGGTCTTCATCGAGCGGACGACGCAGAGGTCGTCGGCGACCGAACCGATGTGCGGGAAGATGTCAGTGAGCTCCATGCCCGACTTGCCCCACTTCTTGAATTCGAACGAACCGCCGCGGGCCTTGAGGACGGCACCTTGGAGCTGGGCGATCTGCTGGCCCTTGGTGAACGATTCGGGGAAGGCCTGGCCGTCGAGTTTCTTCAGGACCGGCTTATTGTCGAAGAGCTCGAGGTGAGGCGGTCCGCCCGCCATGCAGAGGAAGATGACGCGCTTGGCCTTCACCGGGAGATGAGGGGCCTTGAGCGCCCCCTTGGAGAACTGAGCGGCGTGCAGGTCGGCGAAACCGGACTTCGCGGCGAGCATGGCGAAGGCCGCGCTGCCGAGTCCGTAGGCGCTCTTCGTGAGGAAGCTCCGTCGGTTGATCGACAGGGCGTGGGCGACGGGGTCGTAAGGGCGCATGGGCTTAGTAGCGGGTGATCGCTTCGTGGGAGTTGAGGAGGACGCGGCAGGCTTGGGTCCAGGCCGCGAGTTCGGCGGGGTCGCCGGCGGGCGCCGGGCTCTGGCCGATCTTAAGGAGCTTGGTCGCGTCTTCGGGGTGAGCCGCGTAGTAGGCTTTCTGGTCGGCGACGAGTTTCTCGAGCGACGGACGTTCGGAGGGCTTGATCTCGCGTCCGACCGCCAGTCGGAAGGCGAGGGCGAGGCGATCCGCACCGGCCGGCGTCGCCAGGAGGCGAGCGGCGAACGCACGGGCGGCTTCGACGAAGACGGGGTCATTGAGCAGCGTCAGCGCCTGCTGCGGCGTATTGCTGTAGCTGCGGAGCGCGGTGCATTCATCGCGGGCGGGCGCGTCGAAGTTGACGAGCATCGGGTGCAGGAACATGCGTTGCCAATGCATGTAGAGGCCACGGCGCCACTGGTCCGGACCGACGCTGGCGACATAGGTGCGGTTCGGGAACTGGATCGGCTCGTAATAGCCGGCGGGCTGGTAGGGCTTGGCGCTGGGGCCGCCGATGTCGGCGGCGTGCAGCAGTCCCGCGACGGCAAGCGCGTTGTCGCGGATGAATTCGGCGTCGAGACGGCGGGGATTCTGGGAGGCGAGCAGACGATTGGCCGGATCGATCTCCTTGAGGTCGGGGCGCAGGCTGCTGCTCTGGCGGTAGGTCTGGCTGGTGACCATCAGGCGAATCATACGCTTCACGTCCCAACCCTTGTCGCGGAACTCGAGGGCGAGCCATTCGAGCAGCTCAGGGTGCGAAGGAAGCTCGCCCTGCGAGCCGAGGTCATCGAGCACGGCGGAGAGGCCGGTGCCGTAGAACGCCTGCCAGAGGCGGTTCATGAACGTGCGGGCCGTGATCGGGTTATCCTTGGAGGTGATCCAGTCGGCGAGGTCCAGACGGGTGAGGCGCTTCTGTTCGGTGCTCGTGCGCAGGCCGGGCAGGAATGAAGGCGTCGAGGGAAGCACGACGGGGCCGGATTGGTCGAGGAAGTTGCCGCGTGGGAGCACGCGGACCTCAAGCGGTTTGGTGGCCTGCGTCACCATCGTCCAGGCGTAGCCATGGTTCTGGCGGCGGAGTTCGGTGTTCAGGGCGCGGGCCTTGAGCAGGGACTCACGGGTGGTCGCGGAGGTGACCAAGAAGCTCGGCATGGAAGCCGAGGTCGGCTGGGCGGAGACGACTGCGGCCAGATTGGCCGGGCTGGTGACCTGCAGCGGGTCGTGGTGGCTGAGCGGAGAGAGCGAGATCTTAAGGGATAGCGCCGGAGCATTCTCGAGATGGACGACGAACTTTTCATCGGGCTTCAGCGTGACCGGGGCGTCCAGGAGCCAGACCGCGTGGACGTCGGCGGCAGGCATCTTCAGCGCCCAGCCGCCATTGATATCGGTCTGTTCGACACCGCTGTTATAGCGCGGCTCGCGGTGCGAAGCGTCGGCGAGGGTCACGCCCACGCCACGTTCCTTGCCTTTGGCGTCGGCGATGGCGAAGCGAACGCCGAGAGTTGCGCTGGCATCGACGGGCAGGGAATCTTTCGGGAGGTCGATGCGTACCGCGGCGACCGAGCTTCCCGGGGCGTCAAAACGGAGGGCGAAGTCGTCACCCTTGCCGAGCGCTTTCGGGATCTTCACCAGGCTGTCGGCGGCGAAAGGCGTCGCTTCGGGCGCGGGCGAGACCGCCGACTTGGCCTTCATCTTCGCCTTGGCGGCTTCGGTGTTCTTCGCGGCAGCCTTGGCGGCCTTACCGGCGGCGGCGGGCGTAGCGGGCTTGAGGAGCGAGGTTCCGGCCGGGCTGATCAGGCCGGAAGGATACCGGG
>JBKCKE010000031.1:0-4534 GCA_046301395.1 Verrucomicrobiota bacterium
ATCGGCGGCAAGACGCCGACTGCGCGCCGTCCTGCCGGTGAAGTGAAGGGTGCGAAGACGCTTTATCCGACGGCCGATTACGTGCCGAATGACGTGAAGAAGGAAGACGCCAAGAAGCCGACGGCTAAGAAGGGTGCCGCGAAGGCGGCGAAGACGCCGGCCGCCAAGCCCGTCGCGCTCGCGCAGGCGAAATCCGGCGACACGATTGCTTCGGCCTCCGCGCCGCAGGTCGGCCAGAAGGCCTTCACCGTCGCTATCTCCGTCGAGACCGCGCAACGCGACGCCGTCATCCTCGCGCAGGGCGGACTCATCGGCCACGCGCTCTACCTCAAGGGCGGACGCGTCGCGTTCGCCTTACGCCTTGGTGCCGACGAAGTCGTCGAGATCGTCTCGCCCGCCGAGGTGAAAGGCTCCTTCGCGGTCACCGCGAGCCTCGCCGCCGACGGCGCGATGAAACTCGTCGTCGCGGGCCAGGACGCGGTCACCGGCAAGGCCAAGGGCGTGCTGCCGCGCCAGCCGGCCGAGGACTTCTGCGTCGGCCACGACAACGGCAGGCCCGTCGGGCTTTACGGTGAACTCAAGCCCCTGCAGGGCGCCGTCTCCGGCCTCGCGGTCACCACTCCATGATACGCGGGTTCGGTCTCTTATTGGTCGCCTCTGCGCTTTTCGCTGCCGAGCCCTCGCGGCCCTACTTCGCCGCCCGCCCGGGGGCGCTGGAGAAGTCCCAAGCTTTGATCGCCCAGGGAGACGAAACCGCCAAGAAAGCGCTCAAGAAACTCGTGTCCGACGCGGACAAGGCTCTGGCCGTCGTGCCGCCCTCCGTCACGGAGAAGACCAAGGTCCCGCCGAGCGGGGATAAGCACGACTACATGAGTCTCGCCCCTTATTTCTGGCCCGATCCGTCGAAGCCGGACGGCCTTCCCTATCTCCGCAAGGACGGCAAGGTGAACCCGGAGTCTCGTGACGAAGCCGCCAACGATACCCTGCGCATGCGCCTCATCGGCGCGAGCGTCGAGACCCTCGCGCTGGCTTATCACTTCACCAAGGAGGAGAAATATGCCGCTCAGGCCGCGAAACTGATGAAAGTCTGGTTCTTGGCGCCGGCGACCCGGATGAATCCCAACTTGCGTTTCGCGCAGGCCGTCGCGGGTAAGAACGACGGCCGCGGCACCGGCATCCTCGAGTCGCGCACCGTCGGCGAGATCGCCGACGCCTCGGGCTTGCTCGCCGGTTCCGCTGCTTGGACGCCTGCCGACCAGAAGCAGCTCGACCAGTGGCTGGGAGCCTTCCTCGACTGGCTGCTGACGAGCGGCCCGGGCAAGGACGAGGCTGCCGCGAAGAACAACCATGGGACTTGGTTCGACGTGCAGGCGACGCAGATCGCCCTCGCTATCGGGCGCCAGGACGTCGCCCGGCGGATCTTGGAAGCCGTCCCGATGAGGCGTATCGCCGTCCAGGTCGAGCCCGACGGCCGCCAGCCGATGGAATTGGCGCGCACGGCTTCGTTCAGTTATTGCTGCTTCAATCTCGAGGCCCATGCCCTCCTCGCTAACTTCGGCGACCACGTCGGCGTCGACCTCTGGAAGGCCGGCTCCAAGGAGCCTCGCTCCTTCCGCCATGCGTTGGATTACCTTACGCCTTACCTCGACGTGCCACCGAAGAAATGGACTGGCGAGCAGATCAAGGAGGCGCATCCCGAAGATATGCTCCCTGTCCTCCGCCTCGCCGCCTTGGCCTACCGTGAGCCCGCCTACGAGGTGCTGGCCTCGAAGCACCCCGGCTTCGCGAGCAAGCGGTTCCAGCTGCTTTCCCCCCGATGACCCTTCGCCTCCTATTGCTCGGTCTCGCCGCCTGCCTCGCCGCCGAGACGCGCCGTCCCAACGTGCTCGTCATCCTGGCCGACGACCTCGGCTACTCGGACCTCGGCTGCTACGGCGGCGAGATTCCCACGCCGAACCTCGACCGTCTCGCCCGGGCCGGCGCGCGTTTCGAGAAGGTCTACACGTCCGCGCGTTGCTGTCCGACGCGCGCGTCGCTCATCACCGGCCTGCATCCGCACGAAGCGGGCATCGGCGATTTCGTCTCCGCCAAGCCCGCGCCGAAACGCGGTCCCGCCTATACCGGACACCTGCTGGACGACAACATCACCATCCCTGAGCTCCTGAAGCGATCCGGCTACAGCACCTGGATGGTCGGCAAGTGGCACATGGGTTCGCCCGGGCCGATCCAGCGCGGCTTCGACGCCTATTACGGTTACAAGAGCCTGCAGGCCCATTCCAACGACCAGTGGAATCCGGACGAGTACGTGCGCCTGCCCGCCGGTACGCCGGCCGAACTCGCCTATGAGGCCGGCAAGTTCTACGTCACCGACGTCTTCACCGACTACGCCCTCGAGTTCCTGCGCCAGGCGCGCACGCAGAAGGACAAGCCTTGGTTCCTCTACCTCGCGCACTCCTCGCCGCACTTCCCCGTGCAGGCGCCGAAGGCTTCGATTGACCGGCATATGGCGACCTATCGCCGCGGCTGGGATGTCCTGCGCGCCGAGCGCTTCGCGCGCATGAAGACGCTGGGGCTCGTCGCCGCCGAGGCGGTACTGCCGCCGCTTTCGCTCGTCCCGGTCGAGACCGACGACGCCATCGCCAACGGATTCTCCGGCAAGCCGAACCCCGCGTGGGACAGCCTCCCCGCGGACCGGCGCGAAGATCTTGCGCGCCGGATGGCCACCTTCGCCGCGATGGTCGAGCACGTCGACCAAGGCGTCGGCCGATTGCTCGCCGACCTCGAGCGGAACGGCGAACTCGCGAACACCCTCGTCGTCTTCACGTCCGACAACGGCGCCTGCTACGAATGGGGCCCGTTCGGTTTCGACGGACGTTCCCGCGCCGGTCGCACCGACCTGCATGTCGGCGCCGCGCTCGACGGCATGGGCCAGGCCGGGACGCATTCTTCCTATGGCTCCGCCTGGGCGAACCTCGGGAACACGCCGCTCAACCTCTACAAGCACTTCTGCCACGAAGGCGGCGTCAGCGCGCCGCTGCTCGTCGCGTGGCCAGCCGGCTTGAAGCCTTCGGCTGCTTGGATCCGTTCGCCCGCGCACGTCATGGATCTCCTGCCGACCATCGCCGCGGCCACCGGCTCCACGTATCCGCGGGAACGGGCCGGGAAGCCGATCCGCCCGGTCTCCGGACGTTCTTTATTGCCTGACCTGCGGGGCGAACTAACGCCCGAGCGCGGCATCCCGACCGCCCATGAAGGCGCGCGCGGTTATCGTCTCGGCCAGTGGAAGATCGTCTGGGGCAAACGTCAGAGCGCCCCCGTCGCCTGGCAGCTCTTCGACCTCTCGAAGGATCCGTCCGAGCAGCACGACCTCGCCACCACGCACCCCGCCAAGCTCAAGGAGCTGGCGGACGCATGGATGGCGTGGGCTAAGCAGGCCGGCGTCGACCTCAGTTCCCGCTGAGGCTCCGGCCTGGCCCGAGTTTACTTCGCCCAGCCGACCAACACCGCGCCGCGGTAGAACAGGTAGCCGAGCGTCAACGTGATCGGGATGGTCAGCACCCAGGCCCAGACGATGCGGCCGACGAGGCCCCACTTCACCGCGTCGAAGCGCTTCGTCGCGCCGACGCCGAGGATCGAGGTCGAGATGACGTGCGTGGTGGAAAGCGGGATGCCCATCTCGGAGGCGCCGTGGATCGTGATGGCCGCGGCGGTCTCGGCCGCGAAGCCGTGGACCGGCTGCAGCTTCACCATCTTGTGGCCCATCGTGCGGATGATCTTCCAGCCGCCTGCGGCCGTGCCGAGGGCCATGGTGATGGCGCAGAGGACGATCACCCAGTAGGGCGCGTGGTCGACGACGCCCTTGGCGTTGAGCTCGGGCTTGATGGCCTGGGCCCAGGACGGGGCGTGGGCCGGGTCGAAAGCACCGGAGGTGACGCCGACGATGAGGGCGAAGGTGATGATGCCGACCGTCTTCTGGGCGTCGTTGGAGCCGTGGGAGAAGCCCATCATGCCGGCGGAGACCAACTGCAGCTTACCGAAGGATTTCTGGACCTTGCTCGGACGCATCGCGAAGCGGACGATCACGATCGTGAGCAGGGCCATGAACGCCACGCCGAGGGTGAAGCCGATGAAGGGGGAGATGAACATCGGCTTGATCAGCTTCGGCCAGAGGCCGACCGTCTTGCCGGCCGCGTCGGTGCCCGACCAGATCAGGCGGCCCCATTCGAGGTGGGACTGGCCGAGCACGCCGCCGCAAAGGCCGCCGACGAGCGCGTGGGAGGAGCTGGAGGGGATGCCGAACCACCAGGTGAGCAGGTTCCAGACGATGCCGCCCATCAGGCCGCAGGCGATGGCGAGCTGCGCCACCTGGAACTCGGCGGAGACGGCGATGTAACCGGAGTAGATCGTCTTCGCCACCGCGGTGCCCCAGAAGGCGCCGATGAGGTTCGTGACGGCCGCGAGCATGATCGCCTGGCGGGGCGTCAGGACGCGCGTCGAGACGACGGTCGCGATGGCGTTGGCCGCGTCATGGAAG
>JBKCKE010000032.1:0-13043 GCA_046301395.1 Verrucomicrobiota bacterium
GTTGCCGCTCGGGTCGACATGCCAGGCTTTGCCTTGATGCGTCGGGATGAGCCGGAGGGCGCGACGATGGGCGTCGCTCGTCCCGGCGGCGCTCAGTTTCGCATGAGCATGGGCGCAGACCCGCGCCACGTTCTCCATGAGCAGGTCAGGCTGCTTGAAGACCTGATGATTGATGCGCTGCAGGATGAAGCGCCGCTGCTGGCCGGTGATTTCGACCAGCGTCAGGAAAGTGTCGTTGATGTGGCCGCTGCCATAAGGGGCCGCCGAGACGATCTTCCCTCCGAAGTCGAATTCGGAAGCGACGACCAAGGCTTCGGCGGCGGAGGCGGCCATGTCAGGACCAAAGCGAGGCCGGATACGCGCCCGACTGCACTTGGCGCAGGATGCTGGCCTGCACGACGGGCTTATCTTCGCGGTAGGTGACGCCGAACCAGGCGGAGTCGGTGCGCAGGATCTGGCAGGTGGCCTGGCCGGCGCGGATCAGGTTGCCGACGGACATCGGGATATAGGCTTCGCTCTTCATCTCGTTACCCTTGGCGCGGAGGAAGGCGTCGAAGTCGGCGGCGAGCTGCGGGAAGATGGCGGGCGTGAAACCCCACATGTTCATCGAGACTGGTTCTTCGCCCGTCAGGCTGACGACCGAGCCGTCCTCGCCGCGGTGCTCGGCGCCGCAGGGCAGCTTGGAAATCTTCGTCAGTTCCTGGATGTCCGTGAGGCGGCCGGACGCGTCGGTCTGGCAGACGCCACGGGCGACGGTGCCGTGTTCGGAGAGGGTGTGCTTCAGCGTGAAGCCGACCATCGAGTAGGCGGTGGAGCGCACGTCGAGGCTTTGCAGATGGCGCGCGAGGACCGCGTAGGAATCCTGGCCGTAGAAGTCATCGGCGTTGATGACGGCGAAAGGGGTTTCGACGGCGTCGCGGGCGCAGAGAATGGCGTGAGTCGTTCCCCAAGGCTTCTCGCGTCCGGCGGGCACGGAGAATCCGGCCGGCAGCTGGTCGATGGTCTGGAAGGCGAAGCCGACGTCGATCCGGCCGGCGAATTTCGCGGCGATGCGCTCACGGAAGTCCTTTTCGAAATCCGGGCGGATGATGAAGACCACCTTGCCGAAGCCGGCGCGCAGGGCGTCGAAGACGGAGTAGTCGAGGATGGTCTCGCCCGAGGGGCCCATCGGGTCGATCTGCTTGAGGCCGCCGTAGCGGCTGCCCATGCCGGCGGCGAGGACGAGGAGGGTCGGTTTCATGTCAGAGGGATTGGCGGAGGCGGGCGGTGACGTCGGCCTTCAGTCGGTCGATGAAGCCGGTCGTATAGGCGATCGGGTCGAGCGAGTCGTCCTGGACCAAGGGGGTGAGGTCCATCGCCCATTGCATGGCGGACTCTTGGTCGGTCGCATGCGCCTGGCTGAAGGTCGCGTTGGCCGTGCGGCGGCCGATGACGGCGAGGTCGTAGCGTTTGCCGCCGGCGATCTGGGTCGCGAAGACTTCGTTCAAGGCACGGGCGAGCTCCGGGCGGGCCGAGACGGGCATCGGGGTCTTTTCGGAATCCACGAGCCAGTCGAGATCGCGCCAGACTTCGCAGCCGTAGACTTTCTGCGGGCGGTCGGCCTTGGGCAGGCGACGGAGGGCTTCCAAGCAACGGAGGGCGCAGCCGACATGCGTGTCATGCTTGTCGGCGAGGTTGTGGAGATAGACGACTTCGGGGCGGGTGGCTTCGAGGATCCGGAAGAGGTCATCGCGGACGACCGTCTCGCGGGCGTCGCGCACGGACTTGCTCGGATGGCCGAGCTGGGCCATGAAGGCGTATTGGCCGATCACCGAGGCGGCGTCCTGTTCGCGGATACGTTCCGCGGCGATCTGGTCGTCGGTCCAATCCTGGAATTTGCCGGCGCGGGAGCTTCCGCGTCCGTCGGTGATCGTCACTCCGCCGAACCAGAGATCTTTCTGGTCGTAGCAGGCGAGGATGCCGTGGAAGGCCATGAACTCCAGGTCATCCTGGTGGGCGCCGATGCCGAGGTGGGTGGTGCGGCGGAGGGCTTCCGGGGCGGCCAGTCCGTCCGGGATCAGCAGGCGGGCGCGCGGGTTGAGCGTGATCATCGGCGGAGGGAAGGGAGGGAAGCGGCGGCGACGGCCTGTCCGTGTCGCTTATCCTTCTCGGACGGGACCACGAGGTCGATGCGAAGTTCAGGGAATTCGTCACGCAGGACGGCCTTGGCGTGTTCGATGATGATGTCGCCGCCATGGCCGGAGGTCACCCGGCCCATGATCAGGAGGCAGCTCATCTCGTAGAAGCTGCCGAAGTGTGCGATCGCATAACCGAGGGCGATGCCGATGGCCTCGTAGACCAGGCGGGCGCGCGGGTCGCCGGCGAGCATGAGTCTCTGGAGTTCCTCGAGCTGCTCGGGCAGCTTCAAGGACGGCGGCAGGTCGATGCCTGCCAAGGGGAGCAAGCGGCCTACGCCTTGCTGGCTGAAATACTGCACGGCGCAGCCATGGTCGCCGGACCATTCATCGACCGGACCGTCGGCCCGGTAGTCGACCGGGACGAAGGCCAGTTCGCTCAGCCAGTTGGTGAGGTTGCCGGCTTGGTCCACGTAGCCGGCGGCGACGCTCGTGCCCATGGCGACGCCGAGGACGGCGTTGCGGCCGAGGGACATCGAAGCCGCGAGGGCGGTGACGTCGCCGTCGTTGAGCACCTCGAAAGGCACGCCATTCTGCTTGGCGAGGTCGACGAACATGTCCCGCACCCGGGAGTCAAAGACCGCCGGGTCGGTGACGCCTCGGAAGAGCGAGGCGATGCGGACCTTGTTGTTGACGTAGACGCCGGCGGAGGAGCCGCCGATGGCGTCGACACGGGGAAGGTGGCGGGCGGCGAGTTCGAGCGAATGGCGGATGCCGTTGAGGTGGTAGTCGGGATCGGACTGAAAGTAAGGATCCCACTTCACCTCTTCAGAGAACACGACTTTTCCGTTGATGAGCGCCGCGCACTTCCGGTCCGAACCTCCGAGGTCGAAGCCGATGCGGCAGCCATCGAGGTGCCGGCCGAGGGGCAGATGCGAAGCGGAGGCGGCCGGAAGCTCGGCGGCGGTCACGCTGCGGAACGTGAGAGGGGCTTCGAAGACCTTACGGAAGAAGTCGGCGTCGAAAGCTCGTCGACCGGAGGGTGCGTATTCCGCCTGTAGCTTCGCGCTCAGGTGCTCTGCGTTCTGGCCGCTGAGCAGGACTTCGGAGCCCCCTCGCGACCAAAGCAGGAACTTCACCGACCGTTCGACGTGCTGGTACGTGGAGGCATCGTCGACGCCGGCAGCTAGGACCTGCGTATGGAAGAGGGAAGCCGTGCCATCGGCGCGCCGCAGGGCGACCGTCAGTCGCGTCGATCCGGGGGTCGTCGCGCAGCGGCGGAGGTAGGCACGCGTCCAGAGGGACGCCGGCACCAGGTTAGGATCGATGACGGAAAGATGGCGTGGGGTGACGTCCATCGGGAGTCTCAGAGCCCCTTGGCCGCGGCGGCGTCCAGATGGAAGGTGCAGGCCGGGTGATGCTGCAGCCAGGTCGCGGGGCAGTCGGCGGACGGAGCTTCCTTGATGGCTCGGGCCACGATCTCGGCCTTCGCCTCGCCGAAGGCGATCAGCGCGACCTGGCGGGCTTCAAGGATCGTCGCCACGCCCATCGTGAGGGCGCCGTGCGGGACTTGCGCGAGGTCACCGAAGAAGACCGAGTTGTCCTTGCGGGTCACGGCATCCAGGTGCACCCAGCGGGTCCGGCTCTCGGCGGCTGAGGGCGGTTCGTTGAAGCCGATGTGACCCGTGCGGCCGATGCCGAGGATCTGGAGATCGATGCCACCGGCGGCGCGGATCGCCGCTTCATACTCCGCGCAATGACTCGCCGCGTCTTTCGCCATCCCATCCGGGATGTGGATATTGGCCGCGGGGATATCGAGATGACGGAAGAGGTTCTCTTCCATGAAGAACCGGTAGGACTGCGGATGAGCCGGACCTAGGCCTTCGTACTCGTCGAGATTGAACGTGATGACCGAGCGGAAGCTCAGTCCTTCTGCGCGATGCAGGCGGATCAGTTCGGCGTAGAGGGGCAGAGGCGTAGAGCCCGTCGCCAGGCCCAGCACTGTCGGCTTGCCCGATTTCGAGCGTAACTGAATCAGGCCGGCTATCTCCCGGGCGATCGCCTGCGCGGCGGATTGCTTGTCGGAGTGAAACCGGGTCGAAATCATCTTAGCCGAGCGTCGTGAGCATGCGAGCGATCTCGTCGCGCTTGGCCTTGGCCTCGTCGAGCTGCTTGCGCGCGCCTTCGAGGATCTTCGGCGGCGCCTTCGAGACGAAGGCCTCGTTCGTGAGCTTGGCCTCACCGGCGGCGACCGCCTGTTCGAGCTTGGCCAGTTCCTTGGCGAGACGGACCTTCTCGGCGGCCACGTCGACCGTGCCGGAGAGTTCGAGCATCACCGTGCCGAGCGAAGTGAGCGAACCCGTGCGGGCGCCGGCGTCGTCGGCGAAACCGATTTCGGCAAGTCCGGCGAGGCTGCTGAGCTTCTCGCGGTTGGCGATGAGAAGGGCCTTGGCCGTGGCGTCCTTGGCGACGACCGTGATGACCGCGTCGCGGCGCGTGGCCTGGTTGGCTTGGGACTTGAGTCCGCGGACGGACGCCACGAACTCGCGGAGCAGGGCGACGTCGGCCACCTTGGCGGCGCTGAGCTTGATGCCGTTCTCGCGGAGGACGCGGAGGAGATCGCCGCCGGTGCCGGTGTGATGGTTCTGGATGAAGTCTTTCTCCGTGCCGTACCCGAGCAGGTGCCAGAGCTCTTCCGAGATGAACGGCGCGACCGGGTGGAGGAGCAGGAGGAATTGGCGCAGGACGAGGTCCTGGACCGCTAGGCAGTTGTCGACCAGGGCGGCGTCGCGCAGGCGGGCCTTCGAGGCTTCGACGTACCAGTCGCAGAAGTCGCCCCAGAAGAACGAATAGAGACCTTGCGCGTAGGCGGTGAACTCGTGTTCGTCGAGGTTCTTGGCCGTGCTGTCGGTCAGTTCGGCGAGACCTTGCAGGATGGCGAAGTCGTCATCGTCGAGCTGCGAAGCCTTGATGCGGCTGACCACCGCGGCGAGCGTCGAGTTATCGGCCATCGGGCCGGACATCTGACGGAAGCGGGCGGCGTTCCAGAGCTTGTTGCAGAAGTTGCGGCCTTGGCCGACGCGATCCTCGTCAAAGAGGATGTCCTGGCCCTTGGGGGCGATGGAAAGCAGGCCGAAGCGGAGGCCGTCGGCGCCGAACTTGGCGATCAGGTCGAGTGGCTCGGGCGAGTTGCCGAGGGACTTCGACATCTTGCGGCCGAGCTTGTCCCGGATGATGCCGTTGAAGTAGACGCGCTTGAACGGGATGCGCTGGCGGATCTCGTCGTCGGTCAGCGTCTTCTTCTCCGGACCATGAAGTTCGAGGCCGGCGATGATCATGCGGGCTACCCAGAGGAAGATGATGTCCGGACCCGTGGCGAGGGCGCCGGTCGGATACCAGTGCTTGAGCTCTTCGGTCGTCTCGCCCGGCTTGCGCCAGCCGATGGTCGCGAGGCACCAGAGCCAGGACGAGGCCCAGGTGTCGAGCACGTCGTTGTCCTGTTCCCAGTTCGCGGCGTCGTCCGGAGCCGTGAGGGACACGTGCAGGTTCTTCGGATCGTTGCGGTCGGAGCCCTTGCGGTACCAGACCGGGATGCGGTGGCCCCACCAGAGCTGGCGGCTGACGCACCAATCCTGGATGTTCTCGAGCCAGTGCAGGTAGGTCTTCGTCCAGCGTTCGGGGTGGAACTTGATGATGCCTGCCGTGACGGCGCGCTTTGCTTCGTCGATCTTCGGGTAGCGGATGAACCACTGTTCGCTGAGGCGGGGCTCGATCGGCACGTCGGCGCGTTCGGAGAAGCCGACGGTGTTCTCGTAAGGCTCGGTCTTAACCAGGGCGCCGAGTTCCTCGAGGAGCTTCTCAGCGGCGTGACGGGCTTTGAAGCGCTCCAGTCCGGCGAGCGGACCCGCGTCGGCATTCATCGTGCCGTCGGGGTTCATCACGTCGTTGACCGGCAGATTGTGACGCTTGCCGATGTCGAAGTCGGTGCGGTCATGGGCCGGGGTGACTTTCAGCACGCCCGTGCCGAATTCCTTCTCGACGGCCGTGTCGCCGACGATCGGGATCTGGGCGCGCGGGAAGGGGCGCCAGACATGCTTGCCGATGAGGTGCTTGTAGCGCTCGTCGTCAGGGTGGACCGCCACGGCGGCGTCACCGGGGATGGTCTCCGGACGCGTGGTCGAGATCTCGAGGAACGTGCCGGGGATTTCGGCGACCTCGTAGCGCATGCGGTAGAGTGAGCCCTTCGAGGGCTTCATGATCACCTCTTCGTCGGAGAGGCCCGTCTGCGAGACCGGGCACCAGTTCACCATGCGCTTGCCGCGGTAGACATAGCCGCGTTCGTAGAGCGTGACGAAAGTCTGCAGCACCGCCTGCGAGTAGCCGGCGTCGAGCGTGTGGACCGTGCGGTCCCAGTCGCAGGAGGCGCCTAGCTTGCGGAGCTGTCCGAGGATGATGCCGCCGTGCTTGTCGCGCCACTCGGAGGCGACTTGGATGAATTTCTCGCGGCCGAGGTCGTGGCGTGTCTTGCCTTCCTTCTGACGGAGTTCCTTTTCGACGCGGGACTGCGTGGCGATGCCGGCGTGGTCGGTGCCCGGGAGCCAGAGGGCGGACTTACCTTCCTGTCGGGCGCGCCGGACCATGATGTCCTGCAGAGTATTATTGAGCAGGTGCCCCATGTGCAGGACGCCGGTGACGTTGGGCGGCGGGATCATCACCGCGAACGATTCGCGGGAATGGTCGACCTTGCCCTTGAAGCAGCCGGCGGCGACCCAGCGGTCGTACCACTGCTGCTCGACGCCCTGGGGTTCGTAAGATTTGGGGATTTCAGCCATCGGAAAGGGGAATGATTAGGGGTTAAGTTGGGGATTGAAAAGAACGGACTAGGCGGGCATTAAGATAAGCAAGCCAGGCCCCATGCAACGGGTGGCCGACGAATCCCGCCAGGTCCGGAAGGAAGCAACGGCAGTCAGTTCATCCGTGTGCCGTGGCAAGCCTGGCCCCTTGCTTTTCAATCGACGCCTTCCCTTCATTTGGGAGGGCGTCCTGATTTGTCCGCCAAAGAAGAAAGGGTGCTATTCGCACCCTTTCGTTCGAAAAACTCCGACGATGATCAGAGCGAGTGGATGCTCGACTTGCTGACGGCCATCGCGGCTTCCTTGAAGGACTCGCTGACGGTCGGGTGAGCGAAGCAGGTGCGGGCCACGTCTTCGGCGCTGCCGCCGTATTCCATGTGCGCGCAGGCCGCGGCGATCATCTCGGACGCGCCCTTGGCGACCATCTGGACGCCGAGGAGCTTGTCGGTCTTGGCGCAGGCGATGACCTTGACGAAACCGGAGGTGCAGTCGGAAGCGATCGCGCGACCGTTGCCGGCGAGCTGGAACTTGCCGATGGCGACTTCGATGTTCTTGGCCTTGGCTTCGGCTTCGGAGAGGCCGACGCAGGCGACTTCGGGGTCGGTGTAAATGACGCCGGGGATGACGCCGTAGTTCACGTGGCCTTTCTTGCCGGCGAGGTTCTCGGCGACCGCGACGCCTTCTTCTTCGGCCTTGTGCGCGAGCATCGGACCGGTGACGACGTCACCGATGGCGTAGACGCCGGGCAGGTTGGTCTGGTAGTGGGCGTCGATGACGATGCGGCCTCGCTCATCGAGCTTGAGGCCGGCTTCCTGGGCGCCGAGGCCGGTCGTGTTGGCCTTACGGCCGACGGCGACGAGGATCTTGTCGGCGGGGAATTCGAGGGACTTTCCGTCGCGTTCGGCGGTGAGGGCGGAGCCGGCGGCGGTCTTCTTGACGCCGGTGACCTTGGCGCCCAGTTCGAACTTCAGGCCCTGCTTCTCGAAGGCGTTCTGCGCGGCCTTGGCGACGTCAGCGTCGTAGGCGGGGCCTCCGATGCCGGGGAGCATCTCGACGACCGTGACCTGGGAGCCGAGGCGGGCCCAGACGGAACCGAGTTCGAGGCCGATGGCGCCGGCGCCGACGACGACCATCTTCTCGGGGACGGCCTTCAGCGAGATGCCGTGGTCGGAGGAGATGACGGTCTCGCCGTCAAACTTCATGAAGGGGAGTTCGACCGGCACCGAACCGGTGGCGATGAGGATGTTCTTGGTCTCGAGCGTGCGGTCGCCGGCCGTGGAGCGGACGAGCACCTGGCCGGACTTCACGAGACGGCCCAGGCCGCGGACGATTTCGACGTTACGCTTCTTGAGGAGGGCGCCGACGCCCATGTTGAGCTGGGCGACGACCTTGTCTTTGTTGGCGAGCATCGCGGACACGTCGAAGGTGAGTTTCTCCGCGCCGACGAGGCCATGCTTCTTGCCGTGGATGGCGTGCTGGTAGACTTCGGTGGAGTGGAGCAGGGCCTTGGAGGGGATGCAGCCGACGTTAAGGCAGGTGCCGCCGAGGGAGTTGTCCTTCTCCACGAGGGCCACCTTGAGGCCGAGCTGGCCGGCTTTGATGGCGGCGACGTAGCCACCAGGGCCGGAGCCGATTACGACGAGATCGAATTGAGACATTGCGGTAGGAAGGGAGGGTAAAGATCAGACGCCGAACAGCAGGCGCTGCGGGTCTTCGATGTATTGGCGGACCTTGACGAGGAAGGTCACGGCTTCCTTGCCGTCGATGAGACGGTGATCGTACGAGAGCGCGAGGTACATGATCGGACGGATCACGACCTGTCCGTTCTCGGCGACCGGGCGTTCGACGATGTTGTGGAGGCCCATGATCGCGGCCTGAGGATGGTTGAGGATGGGCGTCGAGAGCATCGAACCGTAGATGCCGCCGTTGGAGATGGTGAAGACGCCGCCCTGGAGTTCGGGCAGCTGGATCTTGCCGTCGCGGGCGCGCTTACCGAAGTCGCCGATGGCCTTCTCGATGCCGGCGAAATTGAGCTGGTCGCAATCGCGGACGACCGGGACCATCAGTCCCTTGTCGGTACCGACGGCCACGCCGATGTCGTAGAAGTGGTTCTCGATGATGTCCTCGCCGTCGAGCTGGGCGTTGATCGCCGGGACTTCCTTCATCGCCTGCACGGCGGCCTTCACGAAGAAGGACATGAAGCCGAGTTTGATCCCGTATTTCTTGAGGAATTCTTCGCCGTGGCGTTTGCGGAGCTCCATGACCGGAGCCATGTTGACCTCGTTGAAGGTCGTGAGCATCGCGGTCTCTGACTTCGCCTGCACGAGGCGTTCCGCGATCTTGCGACGGAGCGGCGACATGCGCTTGCGCGAGGTGCGACCATCACGCGAAGGAATGACGACGGCGGCGGCCGGTGCGGCGGGAGCAGCGGAGGGCGAGGCGGCCGGAGCCACGGCGCGGATCGGAGCCTGGCCGGAAAGCACGGCGAGCATGTCACCCTTGGTGACGCGGCCGGCTTTGCCCGTCCCTTCGACACCTGCGGGATCGAGGCCGGTTTCTTCGGAGAGGCGACGGACGGCGGGAGAGACTTCGGCGGCGGCGCCGGACTTGGCGGCGACCGGAGCGGCTTTCGGCGCGGGAGCCGCGGTGGCGGCCGGAGCAGAGGCAGCGGCCGGTTTGGCGGCGGGAGCAGGAGCGGCGCTCGGTGCGTTTCCGGCGGCGCCCGCTTCGATCGACGCAACGACTTGTCCGACCACGACATCCGTACCCGCGTTGACGACGATGGTGATCTGGCCGTCGACTTCGGCGGTGCCTTCGGAGGTCACCTTGTCGGTTTCGTAAGAGAAGAGAGGCTGACCCTTGCGGACGGCGTCACCGGACTTGACCAGCCAGGCGGCCAGGAGGCCCCCGGTGATGGATTCGCCCATGGGAGGGATTTTGACTTCGACGGCCATGAAAGTTGGGTGGCCACTAAATGGGAACCCATTCCGAGGCCTTTCAACGGGGAAATAGCCCTTTAAGCGACCTTAGGAGGTCGTTTAAGGGGTAGTAGGAGGGGTGGTCAGACCGACAAAATCGGCTACTGACCCTTATTAGGCGCCAAAGGCCTGCCGGATGACGTCCGCCTGCTCGATCTTGTGGACCGAGAGGGAGCCCACCGCAGGGGAGGCCGCGGCGTCGCGCCCAGCGTAGAGCGGGCGAAGGCCGAGGGCTTCCTCGACGAGAGGGGCGACGAAGGACCAACCGCCCATGTTCTTGGGCTCATCCTGCACCCAGACGACCTTCTTGGGCGAACCCAGGTCGGCGTGCAGCTTGGCGAGGGTGGCGGCGTCGAACGGGTAGAACTGTTCGAC
The DNA here is from genome assembly GCA_046301395.1 of Verrucomicrobiota bacterium. Classification (GTDB taxonomy): domain Bacteria; phylum Verrucomicrobiota; class Verrucomicrobiia; order Opitutales; family UBA953; genus UBA953. The sequence goes on from JBKCKE010000032.1 coordinate 10,321, forward strand.
GCGGACGATGGTCGTGGCGGTGTCTTTGCGGGCCGCACGTTCGGCGTCGAGTTCGTAGAAGACCTTGCCGGAGCAGAGCAGCAGGCGCTCGGTCTTCGCGGCCGGAGTGGCGTCAGGCAGGATGGCGTGGAAGCGTCCGCCGGAGAGTTCGGCGAGCGTGCTCACGCAGGACTTGTGACGCAGCAGGCTCTTGGGGGTCATCACGACCAGGGGCTTGCGGAGATCCGACTTCACCTGGCGACGCAGCGCGTGGAAGAGCTGGGCCGGGGTGGAGGGCTGGGCGACCTGCAGGTTGTTCTCGGCGCAGAGCTGAAGGAAGCGTTCGAGGCGGGCGGAGGAGTGTTCCGGACCCTGGCCTTCATAGCCGTGCGGCAGGAGCATCACGAGGCCGCTGGTCTGGCCCCACTTCGATTCCGCCGAAGCGATGAACTGGTCGATCATGATCTGCGCGCCGTTGGCGAAGTCGCCGAACTGGGCTTCCCAGATCACCAACGAATCCGGGGCTTCGAGCGAGTAGCCGTAGTCGAAACCGAGCACCGCGTATTCGGAGAGGGAGGAGTTAACCAGTTCGATCTCCGCGCCGGCGATCGAGCCCAGCGGGCAGTATTCGGCGTCGTTAGAAGGATCGTGCAGCACCGCGTGACGGTGGGAGAAGGTGCCGCGTTCGCAGTCCTGGCCGGAGATGCGCACGGGGTAGCCTTCGGCGAGCAGGGAAGCGAAGGCGAGGCCTTCGCCGAGGCTCCAGTCGATGTTCGCGCCGGCCTTGTAGGCTTCGGCCTTGGCGTCGAGGAGTCGCTTGATCTTCGGGTTGGGCGCGAAGTCCGGCGGGGTCTGCCAGAGCACCGGCGCGACCTTGTCCAGCAGCTCGCGCGGCGCCGAGGTGTCGACGGAGTGTTCGTAGGCCGAACGGAAAGGACGGACGCCGACAGGCTTGGTCTTACGCTCTTCGACTTCCGCGGCGATCGACGCCTGGGCGCGTTCCTGCGCGGCGTTGAGGAGCACGTCGAACTCGGTGCGCAGGGCGATCAGCTCGCCGTCGGGGGCCGACTTGGATTCGGTCAGGCGGGAAGCGTAGAGTTCCGAGACGCTCGGATGCGCCGAGATCTCCTTGTACAATACCGGCTGGGTGAAGGCCGGCTCGTCGGTCTCATTGTGGCCGTAGCGACGGTAGCAGACGATATCCAGCACCGCGTCGGCGCCGAACTTCTGGCGGAACTCGAGCGCGATCTCGGCCGCGAGCACGACGGCGTCGGGGTCGTCGCCGTTGGCGTGGAAGATCGGCGACTCGGTGAACTTGGCGATTTCGGTGCAATGACGGCCGGTACGGGCCTCGTCGGGGTTGGTGGTGAAGCCGACCTGGTTGTTCGAGACGATGTGGAGCGTGCCGCCCACCTGATAGCCCTTGAGGCCGGCAAGGTTGAGCGTCTCCATGACCACGCCCTGGCCGGCGAACGCGGCGTCGCCGTGCAGCAGGATGGGGAGGACCTTGGAGCGGTCGGAGCCTCCCTGGAGGTCGACGAGCGCGCGGGCGCGGCCGAGGACGACAGGATTGACGGCTTCGAGGTGGCTGGGATTGAAGGCGAGGGTGACGCCGATCTCCTTGCCGTCGACGACGCGGGCGCCGGCGTAGCCGAGGTGATACTTCACGTCGCCGTCACCATGCGTGGTGTCCGGTATGTGCTGCTCGGAGAAGCCGGCGAAGAGGGCTTCGGGCTTCTTGCCGCAGACGTTGACGAGGACGTTGAGACGACCGCGGTGGGCCATGCCGATGACGAGGTCGGCGACACCGGCGGACGGGGCGCGATGGATCAGCTGATCCATGACCGCGAGCATGACTTCGCCGCCTTCGACGGAGAAGCGCTTGGCGCCGACGAAGGTCTTGTGGAGGAAGCGTTCGAACTGCTCGGCCTGCACGATGGAGCGCAGGAAACGGCGGCGGGCCGCGGCGTCATAAGCCGGACGGAGGCCGCAGCTTTCGACGCGTTCCTGCAGCCAGCGGCGGCGCTCGCCGTCTTGGATGTGGCTGAACTCGACGCCAATGGGGCCGCAGTAAGTCGCCTTCAGCTTGGAGAGGATGTCGCCCAGCGGGAGCATCTGGCCGCCGAGGAAATCACCGGTGTGGAACACGCGGTCGGCGGGCAGGGAGTCCAGTCCGAGGGCCTTGTCGGTGAGTTCGAAGTGAGGGAAGGGCTCGGCGAGCGGATTGATGCGGGCCTGGAGGTGGCCGATCATCCGATAGGCCTGGATGGCGGCGAGGACCTTCCACTGGGCGGCGGCGTCGACCGAGCCGGCGGCGGGGGCGCCTTTGCCGGGCTTCGGCGGGAGGCTGAGGCCGAGTTCGAAGCCTTCGAAGAACGAGCGCCAGTCACCGTCGACCGAGGAAGGGTCCTTGGACCACAGCTCGTGATAGGATGCGATAAGGTCTGCGTTCCACCGACTGCCGACGCTGAGATGTTTCATTTGGGGCCTGTAAAAGGGAAGTAAAACTAAACCAGCGACCCGAGCATAAACAAGCCCAGACCCTGCTCAAATTTGTCACTTATTGGGGGTTGTAAGGCCAAACACGTCAGGGTCTAATGAGTCACCGTCGATGTCTTCCCCGCGTCCGGCCAACCGCTCCTACTCCACGGAAGCCCTGGAGAGGTGGTTCGCGTCCCTGCCTGAAGACTGGGAAGACGTCTTCAAGGCTGCCGACCTCACCGAAGGGCGCCGACTCTATACCG
>JBKCKE010000033.1:0-4316 GCA_046301395.1 Verrucomicrobiota bacterium
CTTCTCCGAAGCCGCGAAGGCCGTGCTGCGCGGCGAGTTCTCCGAAGAGCTCCGCTCCGGCAAGGCCTCCGCTCTCGCCGACCTCGTGACCGTCGTCGACGTCTCCGCCGCCGCCGCGCTCGAAAACATCCTCGGCGCCGCCTCCGAGGCCGTCGCCCTCGACTCCGCCGAATTCCTGCCGGGCATCGTCGCCAAGATGGGCGAACGCCAGCTCGGCCGCGCGGTCTTCCAGGTCGAAGCCCCGCCCGCCGCCCGCTCCGGCTCCGCCGCCCCCGGCTGGCTCCGTCCGGCCACCTCGGCCGTGCAGGCCAAGTCTCCCGAGCACGCCCGCCTCGTCGCCAACCTCTTCGACGGCTGCTACGTCTGCCCGTCCCTCGGCGATTTCATCAGCTGGTGGCGAGCCAATCCAGGCTTCGAATTCTTCCTCGTCGCCACCACCGACGGAGACCTCGTCGACCGCCGCGGCCTCGTCTACGCTGGCAAGCCCCGCAAGGCCGCTGCCAACGCCGGTTCTGGCGTCTTCTCCCGCGAAAGCGAGATCCGCGCCGTCCGCGCCTCGCTCGAGTCCGAGAACGACCAGCTCACGACCCTCAACGAGAAGGCGCTCGGCATCCAGTCCGCGATGGACGCCAACGAACTCGACGTCTCGGCCGCCCGCGACGCCACGCAGTTCGCCGCGCAGGAGCTTTCCGTCGCCCAGGCCGACGAGCGTTCCGCCCGCCAGACGCTCACCGCCGCCGCTGACCGCATCCAGCGCGAAGAGCGCCAGCTCGCCGAACTGGACAACGCCAAGTCCGAAGCGCTCAAGCGCCGCGACCGCGCGCAGGAGACGCTGACGGCCAAGGACGCCCAGGTCGCGGAACTCCGCGCGACGATCTCCTCCGGCGAAGGTCAGCTCGAATCCGCCCGCGCCGAGGCCGAGCTCCGCCGCAACGCCCTCGGCGAGCGACAGGCGGACGTCGCCGAGCAGCGCCAGCGACTCGAACTCGTCGGCCGCGAACTCGCCGATCTCGAGTCGCGCCGCGCCGAAGCCACCGCCCGCCTGACTTCGCGGCGGATCGAAGCGCAGCAGAACGAGAAGCTCATCGCCGAACTCAAGGCCTTGGCCGTGACCGCCCGCGAGACCTCTGCCCGCCTCGCCGGCGAGGTCGAAGCCGCCTCCGCGCAGCTCAACGAGCAGCGCCTCGCCCTCACCGAGACCGACGCCGCCGTCGAATCGGAAGACCGCGTCCTCTCCGTCGACCGTGATCGTCTCCGCGTCGCCGACACCCGCCTCAAGGGCCTTGAAGTCTCCCTCGCTGAGCAGACCTCGCAGTGCGGCTTCATCGTCGAGAAGGTCCAAGCCGACCATCAGCTCGACGTCGCCGACGTCGACTGGCGCCTCCAGCTCTGGCTGTCCGACGGCGAACCCGAAGGCATCTCCAGCTTCGACGACCTTGAAGAGACCGATGAGGAAGGTTCCCGTCCGGCCCCGAAGGCCGTCGCCCGCCGCGGCGAACCGACCGCCGAGGACCTCGCCGCGATGGAATCCGCCGACTGGCCGCCCCTCGTGCGCGAAATCGCCGACCTGCGCGACCGCATGGCCGGCATGGGCTCCGTCAATCTCGTCGCCGTCGAGGAATACTCCTCCCTGCGCGACCGTCACGACTTCCTCACCAAGCAGAGCGACGACCTCTGGAAGGCGAAGGAAGAACTCACCAAGGCGATCGACGAGCTCAACCAGACCTCGCTCAAGCTCTTCACCGACACCTTCGAGCAGGTGCGCAAGAACTTCAAGTTCACCTTCGAACGCCTCTTCGTCGGCGGCGCGGCCGACCTCACCATGGTCCAGGCCGAAGATCCGCTCGAGAGCGGCATCGAGATCGTCGCCCAGCCGCCCGGCACCAAGCTTCGCGGCATCACCCTGCTGTCCGGCGGCCAGAAGACCATGACCGCCGTGGCTTTGCTCTTCGCCATCTACATGGTGAAGCCCTCGCCCCTTTGCGTGCTCGACGAGCTCGACGCCCCGCTGGACGACGCCAACGTCAACCGCTTCACGGACATCATCCGCGAGTTCACCCGGTTCTCCCAGTTCGTGGTCATCACCCACAATAAGCGCACCGTCTCGGCGGCCGACGCCATCTTCGGGGCCACCATGCAGGAGAAGGGCGTCACCCGCCTGTTCTCCATGCGCTTCAACAAGGAGCGCGACGAGGCCGAGCCGACCCAGCCGGGCGGCGGGTTCACGATGGCCCGCTGAGGTCGCTTGCCTTGGGCAGGAGGTCGGCTAGGGTGGGGGAGTCATGCTCCGTCATCTCACCGCGCTTGTCCTCTTGCCGGCCATGGTGCTCGCCGGCGTCAGCTTCGAGACCGATACCCGTCCCGTCAACCGGGCGGCGCCTGGTTCCAGTTATGCCGATATGCTCGCCCGGATCACGCCCGCCGTCGTCAGTGTGCGTACCGCCGAAGTGATTCCGGCCTCGGTCCTCAAACGTTATAGCGGGCGTATCGATCCGGACAAGGTCCTGCAGGACGAGCAGACCGGCGAGACGCTGCTGCCCACCGGGCTGGGCTCGGGCACGATCATCCATCCGGACGGCTACGTCATCACCAATCGCCACGTCGTGCTGCAGGATAATCGTCGCAGCGTCGCCAAGACCGTCATCGTGCAGCTCGCCGACCGCCGTGAATTCCGGGCCAAGGTGCTCGGGGTCGACGCGGGCACGGACATCGCCGTGCTCAAGATCGAAGGCAAGGGGCTGCCTTACGCCCGGTTCGCCGACAGCGACAAAGCCCGCGTGGGCGACGTCGTCTTCGCCATCGGTAATCCGCTCGACGCGGGCCTCACGGTCACTTCGGGCATCGTCTCGGCCTTGGGGCGTTCCGGCAAGCTGGGCATGGGCATGGCTTTCGAGGATTTCATCCAGACCGACGCCGCGATCAATCCGGGCAATAGCGGCGGGCCCCTGATCGACTTCGAAGGCCGCCTGCTCGGCATGAACACCGCCATCAAGTCCGGGACCGGCCTGAGCGTCGGCCTCGGTTATTCCATTCCGTCGAACCTCATCACCGCCGTCGCGCTCGATCTCGCCAACCAAGGGCGTGTCGTCCGTGGCCTGATCGGGGTGCAGGGCGAGGATCTCTCCGTCGCCGAGGCCACGAAGCTTTCGCTCGGCCAGGCGGGCGCGGTCCGCCTCGTCGTCGTCTCCGATGAGATGCCGGCGGCCAAGGCTGGACTGAAGGTCGGCGACATCGTCGTGGGCCTCAACGGCAAGCCCGTCGAGAACTGGAATGAGATGCGTCTCGAGATCTCACGCCGTCGTCCGGGCGAGGTCCTCACCTTGAACTATATCCGGGAGGGCCGCGGCGCACTGGCCCGCCTGACGGTTGCGGAACGTCCGCTCGACCGCTGAGCATGGGGGCGCTTTCGACATTTCGGAATCTCGCCGGCGGACGTCTGCCGCCGCTGACGCGCACGGCGTTGCTCTGCGGACTCAGCGTCTTCATCGCTGCTTTGGTCTTTTTCAGCCCCGGGGCGGGCGGGCGGCCGGCGGCGCGTCCGCTGACCCAAGGCGTCCGGCTGGTCTCGCCCGGCGACGCCCGGACCGAAAGTGTCGTGCTCCTGGACAGCTCGGCGGTCTACCTGCCCTCGCCGGCGAAGTCGTCCAAGGCCGGGCGCGGGGTAGTCGGCCAGCCCGAGGACGCCCCCTTTGCCGCCTCCCAGCCCATCTTGCAGTTCGATCCGGCCAAGCCGCTGGGCAAGGACTCTATGCTGCAGGTGCCCCGTCAGACCGCCCCGGCCGCGGCGCAGGCGATTCCCCTCGTGGCCCAAGAGCCCCTGACGACTTTCGGGTCGGCTGGCTTTCGCGACGTCAAACTCGAGCCCCGGTCGGCTTTCTTCGAGGTTTTACCACTCCAAGGGGGTAATAATTCGATTATCAGCGGGAAAATCGAACACTTGGATATTAAAAAAGATAAGAATAACGTTATAAATGACAAAAACGCCCCACTTGGCGGCTATTTTGAGGTCGTTCTGAGCGTGGACAGCCTGGGGCAGGCCCCTTTGGGGTCGGTCCTACGGTCTTCGGGGTCAAAGGCGCAGGATGAGGCCCTCCAGCGGTGGGCCGCTTCGGTCGAATGGGGCAAGCGGCTGCCTTCCGGGGTTTACCGGCTGATCGTAGGCCCCTGAGGGGCCTCCAAAAGGGTTGTAAAACCCTTGCAAAAAACCGCTTGACGGAGGGGGTTTCGATGGTCATTCAAACCCTTCCCTTCGCGTCTTCATGTACGTCGACGGTTCGCCCCTGTAGCTCAGTTGGCAGAGCGCGTCCTTGGTAAGG
>JBKCKE010000034.1:0-4267 GCA_046301395.1 Verrucomicrobiota bacterium
GCTTTCGACGACCTTGAAGGTGAGGAACAGGAACAAGCTCGCCATGCTCAGGTAATAGATGAGGGGCCGGGTATCGACGACGCCGCGGGCGAAATCCTGCATCTGCTCGAGCAGGCCCAGCTGGGCGGAGAGCTTGGCGACCTTACGGTCCTGCTCCGAAATCGTCTGCTGCAGCGCGCGGAAATCGTTGATCAGGTCGCGGCCTTTCTCGGTCGCTTCCTGTTCGGCCGTGCGCGCGGCCTGGAGTTCGCCGTGGCGGGTCGTGACGACGGCGCCGGATTCGGTGACGCGCTGCTCGAGCGCGACGCGATCCTGCTTGGCTTGGGTGAGCGAGTCGGAAAGGTCGACGTGACGGGACTGATAGCCGCGGAGGTCGACCTCGAGGTTCGTGACGTCACCGCGGGCGCGGGTCATCTCGCCTTCGGCGACGAGGATGTCCTGACGGGCGCGGCGGAGTCGGTTCTCGGCCTCGACGACCTGGCGGGCGGCTTCCTCGACCGGGGCGGTCTTCTCGCGATAGGCGGCGTCGGTGGCGGAGACGGAGCCGGCAGCCGTCGACTTGGCGTCGGAACTGCCGCGGAGGCGGAGCTCATATTCGGCGATCTGGACTTCAGCTTCCTGCGCTTCGCGTCGGGCCTCGGCGAGCCGCGAAGCGAGGTCATCGGAACGGAGGTCGGAAGTGCGGGCCTCGTTCTCGGCGTTCTCGCGGGCGGTGCGGAGGTCGAAGAGGGCCTGCTGGGCGAGCGGGACCTGTTCGGCGAGTTCGGCGCGGCGGGCGCGGGTCTGGAGCAGCGCGGCCTCGCGGTCACGGAGGCCGTCGGTGAGGGCGGTGACGTCGGCGCGGCAAGCGGTCGCGTCAGTCTCGAGCGTCGCGACCTGGGCGCGACGATCACCGAACTGCTTGGCATGCCAGGCGAGGTCGAGGTGCGTGAAGCGGTGGCGAAGGCGACGATAGCGCAGCGCCTTGGCGGCCTGACGGCGGAGGGAAGCGATCTGGCGGCCGACTTCGCTGACCACGTCGGTGATGCGCGCGAGGTTGGCGTCGACGCCGCTGAGCTTGTTCAATGCCTCACGACGCTGGGCCTTGTAGCGGGTGATGCCGGCGGCCTCTTCGAAGAGGTAGCGGCGCTCGGCAGGATTGGCGGACAGGATCTGGTCGATCTGGCCCTGCACCATGAACGAGTAGGACATCCGGCCGATACCGGTGTCCATGAAGAGGCGCTGGATGTCCTTCAGGCGCGAAGGCTTGCCGTTGATGAAGTAGTCGCTGGCGCCCTCGCGGTGGAGACGGCGCATCACGGAGACTTCGGCGAAGGCGGTGCCCAGTTCTTTTTCGCAGTCGGCGAAGATCAGTTCGACCTCGCACTGGGGGAGGGGCCTGCGGCGGTCCGTACCGGCGAAAATGACGTCCTGCATCGCCGGGGCGCGCAGGGACTTGGCGGACTGCTCGCCCAGGACCCAGCGGATCGCATCGACGATGTTGGACTTGCCGCAGCCATTGGGTCCGACCACGGCCGTGACCCCGGGACGGAGCTCGATGCGGGTCCGGTCGGCGAAGCTTTTGAATCCGTTGGCGACGATTTCCTTGAGGTACATCGAGGGGTGAACCGAACGATTGCCCTGCCCTACCCCCGCCGCAAGCGTCTAGTGCCCTCCGGGAGTCCCACTTATTCACGGCTTTAAATACCCTTGGATTCGGGGTTGACGAACGCCCTCCCCCCTTGTTCTTTCGACCCTCCAAACGCTCACATGTCCGTAGAAATCAAGATTCGCAAAGGCGAGACCGTCGACAAGGCTCTCCGCCGCCTCAAGAAGAAGATCGACCGCGAGGGCATCATCAAGGACGCCCGCGCCAAGCGAGGCTTCGAGAAGCCTGCCGAACGCCGTCGCCGCAAGAAGAAGGTCAAGAACTTCAGCGCCTACCTGCGCAAGAAGTGGGACAACGTCTAAGCGTCCGTCCTAGTCCAAGCACCCGAAGGCCCGTCATCGCGACGGGCCTTCTGCTTTGGGGGACCCGCCGACCGGGCCCGGGCAACAAAAAGGGCCGAACCCGGAGGTTCGGCCCTTGGTCTCGGCAAAGCCGGTCGGGGCTTAGCGGAGGAACAGCAGTTCCTGGTAGGACGGCAGCGGCCAGTATTCGTCGGCGACGATCTCTTCGAGGGCGTCGGCGGCGGCGCGGACCTTGAGCATGGCCGGGAGGACCTTGTCGCAGGAGTGCTTGGCCTGGGCGTGCGTATCGGACTTGGTGACGTCGCGGGCGGCGTCGAGGGTGTCGATGGCGGCGGCCAGTTCATCGGCGAGACCGATGACCTGCTTGCGCAGCTTGCCACCGGACTTGGTCTTCTCGACCGGGGTCAGGTCAGCGGCGAACTTGAGGGCGGCCGGGAGCAGCAGGGTCTTGGCGATTTCGGCCACGAGCTTCGACTCGGTGTTGATCGCGAGCACGTAGGAGTGCGTGTAGATCTCTTCGCGGGACTCGAGTTCGGCCTTGGAGAGGACGCCCTGGCGCTCGAAGACGTCGATCGACGACTTGGCGACGATCTCAGGGAGCGCGTCGGGGGTCGTGCGGAGGTTCTTGAGACCGCGCTTGGCGGCTTCCTTGTGCCACTCTTCGGAGTAACCGTTGCCGTTGAAGATGATCCGGCCGTGCTTGGTGAGGATGTCCTTGAGGACGCTCTGGAGCGCGGAGTTGAAGTCGGAGTTCTTCTTGAGGGCGGCGGCGAGTTCGTCGGCGAGCTTGTCGAGCGAGTCGGCCATGATCGTGTTGAGCACGGTCAGGGGACCGGCCACCGAGAAGGCGGAACCGACGGCGCGGAACTCGAACTTGTTGCCGGTGAAGGCGAACGGGCTGGTACGGTTACGGTCGCCGGCGTCCTTCGGGAGGATCGGGAGCGTGTCGACGCCGAGGGTCATGTGACCGCCCTTGCGCGAGCTGGAAGCGGAACCGCTCTTCTTCACCTGCTCGATGACTTCGTTGAGCATGTCGCCCAGGTAGATCGAGATGATGGCGGGCGGGGCTTCGTTGGCGCCGAGGCGGTGGTCGTTACCGGCCGAGGCGACGGAAGCACGGAGGAGACCCTGGTGCAGGTCGACGGCGCGGATGACCGCGGAGCAGAAGGTGAGGAACTGAGCGTTCTCGTGCGGGTTGTGGCCGGGCTCGAGGAGGTTGCCGACACCGGCGCCACCGATGGACCAGTTGACGTGCTTGCCGGAACCGTTGACGCCCGCGAAGGGCTTCTCGGCGAGGAGGCAGACGAAGCCATGCTTGGCGGCGACGCGGCGGAGCAGCGTCATCGTGAGCATCTGGTGATCGTGCGCGACGTTGGCGGATTCGTAGATCGGAGCCACTTCGTACTGGGCCGGAGCGACTTCGTTGTGGCGGGTCTTGATCGGGATACCGAGCTTGAAGCACTCGCGCTCGGTTTCCATCATGCAAGCGAGCACGCGGTCAGGGATGGTGCCGAAGTACTGGTCTTCGAACTCCTGGCCCTTGGCCGGCTTGGCGCCGAAGAGGGAGCGACCGCAGGTGTAGAGGTCGGGGCGGAGGTGGAAGAGGCGGGAGTCGATCAGGAAGTACTCCTGCTCGGGGCCGCACGAAGCGGAGATGTAGCCGTGCTTCTTGCCGAAGAGGGCGAGGACGCGCGAGGCGGCCTTGTTCACCGCGGCCATGGAACGGAGCAGCGGGGTCTTCTTGTCGAGGGCTTCGCCCTTCCAGGAGACGAACGCGGTCGGGATGCAGAGGGTCGAACCGTTCTCGGTGTCGAAGATGTAAGCCGGGGAGGTTACGTCCCAAGCGGTGTAACCACGGGCTTCGAAGGTGGAGCGGAGACCGCCGTTCGGGAACGAGGAGGCGTCAGGTTCGGCTTGGATCAGCGCCTTGCCGGAGAACTGGGCGAGCGTGCCGTTACCATTGGGTTCGAAGAAGGTGTCATGCTTCTCGGCGGTGAAACCGGTGAGCGGGTAGAACACGTGCGCATAGTGCGTGGCGCCGCGCTCGAGAGCCCAATCCTTGATGGCGGCGGCGACGACGTCGGCCGCGGCGGCGTCGAGCTTGGCACCAGACTCGATGTTAGCCTTGAGGGACTTGAAGACGTCCTTCGGGAGGCGCTTCTCCATCTTATCGAGAGAGAAGACATTCTGGCCGTAGATCAGGTCGATCTTCTCATTGCGGAAGTCGAAGCTGCCCTGAAGGCGAGGCTGGGAGGCAATCGCTTCGATGGCGTTGCGACGGGCTGGGTTGGTGCTCATGGATTGGGGGATTGGAAAG
>JBKCKE010000035.1:0-5354 GCA_046301395.1 Verrucomicrobiota bacterium
CGCTCCTACACCTACGTCAGCTGCATGCGCCTCGTCATCGAGGCCTGCTTCTCCCTGCCGCGCCCGGTGCGCGTCATCGTGCTCGACCGACCCAACCCGCTCGGCGGCGAGAAGGTCGACGGCCCGTTCCTCGATCGCAAGTGGCGCAGCTACGTCGGCTCCTACGAGACCCCTTACGTCCACGGCCTCACCATCGGTGAGCTCGCCCGCTGGGCGGTCGCCACGCCGGGTGTCCTCGAGATCGACGAAGCCACGCGTCGTCGCGGGCAGCTGGAAGTCGTGACCATGCGCGGCTGGCGCCGCTCCATGACGTGGAACCTCACCGGCCTGAACTGGACGGCGACCTCGCCGATGATCGACAGCCCGCAGGCCGCGCTCGGTTACGCCATGACCGGGCTCGGCTGCATGGATTCCGGTTTCAGCCACAGCGCCGGCACCGGCCGCAACTTCCGCTTCCTCACCTATCCGCGACGCAAGGCTGCCGAACTTACCGCCGCGTTGGGCGCGTCCGTGCCTGGCCTCACGCTGCAGCCGCAGCAGCTCGCGGACGGCACGCAGGGTGTCTACCTTGCGATCTCGGATTACGCCGTATTCCGCCCCACGGCGATCTCGCTGCATCTCTTCCGTCAGGCCTGTGTCTGGGCGCCGAATCCGTTCGCCGGGCTCACCGGCGGCAAGCGCGACCTCTTCATCAAGCACCTCGGCAGCGAGGCGTTCTTCGAAGAACTGCGCACGCAGGGCGCGCGCATCGACCTCGCCCGCTGGATGCGTCGCTGGGACGGCGACGCGGCGGCCTTCCGCGCGCGTACCGCTCAGTTCCGGCTCTACGCCTGATCAGTAGGAGCGGCCTTCGCGCTTCTCCCAGTAATTGATGTAGGCCTGATTGAGCACGCCGAGACCGCCCGGCGTCGGGTAGTCGCCGGTGAAATACCAGTCGCCACGGCTCGAGGGACAGGCCTTGTGCAGCGAGGCGATCTTCTGGAAGACCAGCACGAGCTCGCCCTTCCAGCCGCTCTTCGCGGGGTAGACGAGTTCGGCCGCTTTGGCGGCGATCTCTTCTTCGGTGAAAGCGTCGTAGATGCGCTTCACATGGTTGCGCATCTCCTTGGTCGGCTTCTTCGCCTGCGCGACGCAGTCTTCGTAGACTTCGCGGAGGAGGTCGGCCATGCCGCGTTCCTTGCAGAGCGCGACGGCCGCCTGGAAGGCGAGGAACTTGCCCATCTCGGACATGTCGATGCCGTAGCAGTCCGGGTAGCGGATCTGCGGGGCGGTCGAGGCGATGACGATCCGCTTCGGGTTCGGGCGGGCGAGGATGCGGAGGATCGACTGGCGCAGGGTGGTGCCGCGGACGATCGAGTCGTCGACGCAGACGAGCGTGTCGCCTTCGCGTACGGTGCCGTAGGAGATATCGTAGACGTGCGAGGCCATCTGCATGCGGTTCTTCTCCTGGGAGATGAACGTGCGCAGCTTGACGTCCTTATGGGCGACCTTCTCGCCGCGGGGCCATCCGCCGAGCACGAGCTTCTCGATCATGGCCTCGTCGAGCTTACCGGCGCGCTGCGCGGCGATCAGCTTGGTGCTGACCTGCGCGCGGCGGCGTTTGCGGAGTTCTTCCATCAGGCCGTACCAGGCGATCTCGGCCGTGTTGGGGATGTAGGAGAAGACCGCGTTGTCGTGGTCGTCGCGGATCTGAGCCAGGACGTCGTCGGCGAGGGCGGCGCCCAGGGCCTTGCGTTCGGCGTAGATCTCGGGGTCGTTGCCGCGGGAGAAGTAGATGCGCTCGAACGAGCAGTGACGGATCTCGCCGGGGGCGTGGAACGGTTCGACCGAATGACGCCCGTCCGCCTTCATGATCAGCGCGTGGCCGGCCGGAAGTTCGTGGACGTCTTCCTGGCTGACGCCGACGATGGTCATCAGCGCGACGCGCTCCGAGGCGACGGCGATGAGGTCCTCGGTGCGGGCGTACCAGCAGGGGCGGATGCCGTTAGGGTCGCGGATGACGAAGCTGTCGCCGTTGCCGACGAGTCCGGCGATGGCGTAGCCGCCGTCCCAATTCTTGGCGGCGCGGCGCAGGACGTTGCCGATGTCCATGTGCTTGGAGATCTCCGCCTGCACGGCGGCGCCTTCCAGGCCTTGGTCCTTGAACGCCTTGAAGAGGCGGTCGTGTTCTTCGTCGAGCCAGAAGCCGATTTCCTCGAGGATGGACTGCGTGTCGGTCGAGTAGATGACGTGCGCGCCACGCTGCGTGAGCGAGGCGTTGAGCTCGGCGGTGTTCGTGAGGTTGAAGTTGCCGGCGACGAGCAGGTTGCGGGTCGGCCAGATGGACTTACGCGCGTAGGGGTGGCAGGAGACCGAGTCGAAGTTGCCGGAGGTGCCGTAACGCAGGTGGCCGAGCAGGAGCTCGCCGCCGAAGTCGAAGTGACGCTTCACCGTCTCGGGGAACTCCGGGACGATGACCGCCTCGCGCATCTTGTCGGAGTAGGCCTTGATCTGGCGGGTGAAGATCTGGGTGAGGCCCTGGGCGCCGATCTCGCGGTCGCGGAAGAGGAAGGCCTCGCCGTTTTCGGAGCCGATCTTGACGCAGCCGATGCCGGCGCCGTCCTGGCCGCGGTTGTGCTGCTTCTCCATCAGGAGGAAGAGCTGGTTGAAGCCGTGCAACGGCGTCCCGTACTTCTCCTGATACCACTTCAGGTCCTTGGTCAGCCGGACAAGGGCAATGCCGCATTCGTGCCTTAAAGAGTCGCTCATCGCAGGCCTCGGAGTTTGCCCGCCCGGCGCGCGTCCTGTCCAGCGCTTACTATTAAGAGCGCAACAACCGGTCGAGCCGGGCGAGGCTTTCGCCGATCAGGCCGGCCATGTCGGTGTGCTGCCGGAAGGCCGGGTCCCGGTGGTATTCGGCCAGGCCGTCGGCGAGTTCCTTGGCTTTTTCGGGCGTGGTCAGGGGATTGGCCCGCATGGCGGCCAACAGGTCCTTGACCCGGTCGGGCGCGGCGAGGTGACGACGGTGGATCAGCGACTGCTCCTCGCGGCGGTACTGGGCGGCGGAAGCGGCGTTGATATGCTTGGCGCAGAGCTGGGCGAAAGGGCGGTTCTCCTTGAACGAGCCAGGGAGGTAGAACCGGAGGCGTCCGTCGTAGCTCTGCTGGTCGAAGTCCATGGCGCGCACGCGGATGGCGGTGGCGTCGAAGTCCGGGGTGACGGCGATGACGAAGTTATAGGCGCGCATGTCGCCGAGCAGGCGCACGAGGCAGCGCTCTTCGAACTTGATGAGCTCCTTGGCGAGACGCACCGGGTGGTGGCCGTCGGCAGCCAGCCACTTCTCGGCGAAGATGTCGCCCGGGATGCCGGTGACGTGCTCTTCGACCAGCGTCTCGCCCCAGGTGAGGTAGAGCATGCGGTTCGGGGAGAGCAGGTGCTCGAGTTCGAGCCCGCAGACGCGCGAGGCGTCGCCGACCTTCACGTAGAAGTAGTCGTGGTTCTCGTTGTACGCGTTGACGATGCGGACGCGGAAGGGCTGCGAGTTGCCGAAGGAACAGAAATCCACGCGGTCGACGTAGACGTGGCTGAAGACCTTCATGCCGCCTTCGCCGCGCAGGAGCGCGTACGTCTCCAGCAGGCCCTGCGAGAGCCGGCCCATCTCCTCCGGCGGATACGCGACGGTTTCCCAGAGGGTGTCCTTGCCGCGTTCGAGCAGGGGCATCGCCGCGGTGAACTCGCGCAGCTGGGCGTACGTCACGGGCAAGGGAACTTCGCGGCCTTCGCGCGAAAGGTACGCGCGGAGTTCTTCGCCGATCGGATACGCCGGCTTGCGGTTGGTCCGCTTGAACTCGGCTTCGCTTCCGGCGGCGTCCATCGTCAGTCGAGGTTCGGCTTGGCGCTGGTCTCCTCGACCACGACCCGCAGCGGCGCCCCAGGATGGCATTCGGCGCGGTAGGCGATGAAGCCACGGCGGTGCTCGTCATAGACGGGCCAGAGCCACGTGCGGTCCGTCTCCGGCACGGCGACGGCGCCGAGCTCCTCGCGCGCGAAGAAAGCGAAGCGTCCTTCGTCGATGGTCGCGGGCAGGGCCGTCAGCGGCTTGCGGCAGTCAAAGAGGAACATGAGCCAGTGTGACTGGCCTTCGTAGCCTTTCTCGGAGATCATGCCGAAGAGATGGAGGTCTTCGGTTGCGACGCTCACGCCGGTCTCCTCGAAGGTCTCGCGTACGGCGCATTCGAACGGCGACTCGCCGAGGCCCATCTCAAGCTTGCCGCCGATCGGGCTCCAGCAGCCGAGGTTCGGCGCCTTGGTGCGCTGGATGAGCAGGAGCCGCCCCGCCTCGTCGCGCAGGAAGACGAGGACGCTGATTTTGAAGGGTAGGGCGGCGCCGGCGGTCATGGCTTCACCCTTGCGGGCGGAGTCCGGCGGCACAACCCCGGAGTGCGTTCAGCCGGCGAGGATGGCGTCGATCTGCTTAAGTTCTTCCGAGGCGAACGGCGCCGACGAAGCCGCGGCCACGCATTGCTCGAGCTGGGCGACCTTGCTGGCCCCGATGATGGCGGAGGTCACGCGGCGGTCCCGCAGGACCCAGGCGATTGCCATAGACGCGAGCGGTTGGCCGCGTTCGGCGGCGACCTCCGCGAGCTGGCGGACTTTCTCCATGCGCGCGGCGTCCAGCTGTTCGGGGCGCAGGTAGCCGTGCGGCTTGCCGGCGCGCGCATCGGCGGGGATGCCCTGCAGATAGCGGTCGGTGAGCATGCCTTGCGCGAGCGGCGAGAAGACCGCGCAGCCGAGGCCTTCCTTCTCTACGACGTCGAGCAAGCCCGCCTCGGGGGCGCGCTCGAAGAGGCTGTACTTGGGCTGATGCATGACACACGGCGTGCCGAGCTCGCGCAGGAGGGCGCACGCGCGCGCGGTGTCGGCGGGATTATAGTTGGAGATCGCGGCGTACAACGCCTTGCCCGAGCGGACTGCCTGGGCGAGCGCGCCCATGGTCTCCTCGAGCGGCGTGTGCGGATCGCGCCGGTGGCTGTAGAAGACATCGACGTAAGGCAGGCCCATCCGCTTCAGCGACTGGTCGAGCGATGCGAGGAGGTATTTGCGGGAGCCGAAATCCCCGTGCGGCCCTGGCCACATGGTGTAGCCGGCCTTGGTGGAGATGATGAGTTCGTCGCGGTAGGCGCCGAGGTCCTCGCGCAGGATACGGCCGAAGGTCTCTTCGGCGCTGCCCGGCACGGGCCCGTAGTTGTTCGCGAGGTCGAAGTGCGTGACGCCGAGGTCGAAGGCGCGCAGGGCGATCGCGCGTGCGTTGGCGTAGTCGTCGACGCTCCCGAAGTTATGCCAGAGGCCGAGCGAGACCTTGGGCAGGTGCAACC
>JBKCKE010000036.1:0-2235 GCA_046301395.1 Verrucomicrobiota bacterium
AGGACCTGCGTCAGCAGCAGGATCGCCAGCGCGTCTTCCAGGTCGCCTTCTCGCGTCACGGCAAGCCGGACGCCGCCACCGCGACCCGCCTCGGCCAGGAAGCCGCCGCGCGCCTGCCGTCCGGGGACAACGTCTTCGACCGCCAGCTCGCCCAGCTCGCCCTCTATCTCGGCGAACCTTCCGCCCCGGCCCGCGTACTCAAGGCCATGAAGGTCGCGCAGCCCAGCCCGGCTGTCGTCGCCGATCCCGAGATCCTCGCGCGTCACCCCGGTTACGCCCGGGCCGCCGCCAATGCGATGGCCGTCACCCCCGCTTCGACCCGCATCGGTCTCGCCGTCTATCTCTGCCGCGCCACCGTCGGCTGGACCCCGGAGCTCCGGAAGGAGTTCTTCGGTTATCTAGACGTGCTCGCCCAGGCTGAAGGCGGCAACTCGCTGAAGGGCTTCGTGCGCAACATCCGGAAGGAAGCGCTCGCCGCCGCGCCGGAAGCCGAGCGTCCCGAACTCGAGCAGATCGCGCCGGTCGCCGCCCGTAAGCCCGCGGCGCCGATCCCGGCTGCCGCCGGCCCGGGTCGTCTTTGGACGCATGCCGAGGCCCTCAAGGCTTGGGAAGAAGCCAAGGCCAAGAAGACCTTCGACTTCGCGAACGGCCAGAAGATGTTCGCCGCCGCCCTCTGCTCGCAGTGTCACCGCATGGGTAATGACGGCGGCGCGCAGGGGCCGGATCTCTCCGGCCTCGGCGCCCGCACCGCTCCCGCGGACGTCCTCATGAGCATCGTCCAGCCCAGCGCCGTGCTATCCGACCAGTATGCCAACTCCGTCATCGGTCGCGTCGATGGAGGCAAGACCATCGGCCGTATCCTGAACGAAGAAGGGGACAAACTCGAGCTCTCCGTGAACCCGTTCGACCCCTCGGTGACGATCTCCGTCAACCGCTCCGACATCCTGAGCATCGACCGTTCGCCGGACAGCCCGATGCCCGTCGGCCTGATCAACTCGCTCAACGCCCAGGAAGTAGCCGACCTGCTCGCCTATCTCGTCTCGGGCGCGAATCCGAAGGACGGCCTCTACGCGAAGTGAGCGTTGCGTCGTGGGCGCGTAGGGGCCACCCCCGGGGGGCCCCGGGGGCCCGGGGCCCGGGGGGCCCGGGGGGGGCAGCTGTGGGGGGGCGGGGCGCACGCCCCCCACCCCACGAGGGGGCAAGTTGACACGGTGACACGTGGGCAAGGGGAGTAAATGATGAGGGCGGCTGCGGCCGCCCTTTTTGTTTTTGAGTTTAATCAGGCAGGGGCGCGACGGTGTCGCGACCGCTGTCTAGGGGCAAGGCGGTCCCGACCCTACCCAAGGCAGAGGCGGCCTCAGTAATTGAGCGAAGCCAAGACGCCGAGGCCGTGGTAGTTCCGCCAGCCTTGGGCGCCCCGGGTCGTGCGCCAGAGGTAGAACAGGCGCAGGTCAAGATGGTCGGACGGACGAAGCATCACGCCGAATGGAATCAGGCGGTTCTCGGTCACGCGCTCCTGGTTGAAATCGAAGAACACCTCGTTGTTGGCGTAGAGTCCGCGGAACAGCCCTTCACGATGGAGCGTCCAGTCGAGCTGGGGACGGAGACGGATGCGGGTCGTGTACTCGTCGCCCCCGTCGCGCCAGCGCCACTCGATGCGATCGCGAAACGACAGAGTGAGCGAATCCGTCAGGTGGAAGGTCGGGTTGATCTCGAATTCGAAACGCAGCCAGCTGGCTTGGGCGGTCTCGTCGGCGTTGAAGGTCTCGAGCACCGAGAAGTTGGCCTGCAGCTGCCAGGTCGCATTCAGGTCATAACGCACGCGCGGGCTCACAATCCACGTATGGACGTCGCCGACGCCGTCGTCGGCACGGAGGTCGAGGTAGTTGCCGATGCTCCACTGCTCGTTCAGGCGCAGCCAAATATTGTTCTGATACCAGCCTTGAGTGCCTTCGGCGCAGAGCAGAGCCGGGAAGAGGGTGAGGAGGGCGACCAGACGCATGGATGAGGTCGGGGATCAGCCGAAGAGGGGGCGCACGGCAGGCTTGGTGACCTTGCCCATGGCGTTGCGAGGCAGTGCCGGCACGACGGCGAGCCGTTGCGGGACCTTGTAGACCGAGAGGCGCGCTTTGCACCACTCACGCAGGGCGGGGAGCGTCAGCGTGGCGCCGGGCTTGGTCACGATCGCGGCGCTCACCGCCTCGCCCCAGGTGTCGTCGGGCATCCCGATGACCG
>JBKCKE010000037.1:0-5142 GCA_046301395.1 Verrucomicrobiota bacterium
GAGAAGACATTCTGGCCGTAGATCAGGTCGATCTTCTCATTGCGGAAGTCGAAGCTGCCCTGAAGGCGAGGCTGGGAGGCAATCGCTTCGATGGCGTTGCGACGGGCTGGGTTGGTGCTCATGGATTGGGGGATTGGAAAGATGACTAATTACGAACAATTTCAAAGCACCCCGTGTGCCACGGTTCAATAGGTAACCATTCACAAGGGGTTTTGTGTCTTTTTAGACATTTGTGCCTAATTTTAATCAAACCAGCCCTGCTCATTTCCAGACATAGGTCGTCCGGAGGAAGTAGGCGGTGTCGGTCTTGACCTGAGTGGGCAGGGGCTTGGAACGGAAATTGTTAGCCAGCCCGACCCGCAAGGACAACGGGCCAGCGCTTCGAAGGAGGTTCAGGCTGCTCTCGTGGCGGACGTAGTAGTCACCGGCGACCTGGAAGGACGGGACAAAATTCAAGGAGGTTTCCCAGGCCGCCCAGCCGAGTTCACGGTTGAAGATCAGCCCGAAGTCACTGGAGGGCGCCGCCCGGTTGGGCTCGACAGTGTCATCGAAGATCTCGATGCGATGCCCCAGACCGGCGCGCACATCGAGCTTACCCTTGGCGTCGGTGAACAGACGGAACCCGAGGCCGGCGGCGTTGACGGAAAAGAAGTCGATCTGGCGAGCATTGTCGAAACCCGTGTCAGTCCGGAGGTACCAGAAGAGGACGTTCGTCGGGTTAGTCTCATACGAGAGGGTCACATGAAGGTCATCCGCCGAGATCCGGTCCTGAGCCTCGGCGCGCATGAAGCGCACGCCGCCGATCAAGGTGTCCGCCTTGGTCACGCCCTTGGCGGAAAAGCCGGTGCTGAAACCCGATCCGGCCACCACGCCGCGGCGGCCGGAGAGATCCGCGTCCGCCTGCGTGACCCATTGCCGGGTATCGCCGATCTCGGAAGGACGCTGCGAAGGCTCCCGCCAGAGCTCGACGGCCTGGTCCAGCTTGTTGGTCTCGCGGCCGCCGCGCGTGACGACCTGGCCGGCCGCCGCGGAGGCGACGCCGTCCGAGACGACGCCACCCGCGCTCACGCGCACGGATTCGTCGGTGACGAAAGATTCGACCTGCCCGAGCTCCAGCCGCAGGAGGTTCGCGATTCCCAAGGAGGGCGCGCGGAACTCCATCACGCCGTCGGCGATCCGCTCGATGCGGCCTTTGAGGAAAGTGCCGTCCTTCATGGTGACGGTGTCCCCGAGGCAGGCCAAGGGGAGGAGCAGGAACAAGAGAGTCCTCATGCTTTCCAGACAGCCCGAACGACAGAGGGTTGCCAACCTCAGGCTTCTCGCCCGAAGATGCCTCATGGGCTACGACGCAGTCATCCTCGGAGCCGGGCCGGCCGGCCTTGCCGTGGCCCATGCGATGCTCCGCGCCGGGGCGAAGGTGAAGGTCCTTGAACCCGCCGCCCGCGTCGGCGGCTCGATCCGGACCCACTTGGACGAGGGCTGGATCGTCGAGACCGGACCCAACACCCTGCAACTCGAAGGAGCCGAAGACGAAGCCTTGATGGCTGCCTACGGACTCGGCGAGGTCATGCAGTCGGCCGACATGCGGGCGGCCCGGCGCTACATCTTCGCCCGCGGCGAACTCCATGGCCTCGGCCCGAGTCCCCTCACCCTGCTGACCAGCAAGCTGCTCACTTGGGGCGGCAAACTGCGCCTGCTCTCCGAACCCTTCCGCGCGAAGGGCGGCCACGCCGGCGAGACGGTCGTCGAATTCGCCACGCGCCGCTTCGGCCCCGAGGCCGCCGCGATGCTCATGGATCCGATCGTCTCCGGCGTGCACGCGGGCGACCCCGCCCGTCTGGTAATGGCCAGCTGTTTCCCTCGCATCCATGCGCTCGAACAGACTTACGGCTCAGTCCTCAACGGCCTGCGCCGCGGCCCGAAGACGAAACGCACGGTCGTCGGTTTTCCCGGAGGCATGCGTCAGCTGGCCGAGGCGATGGCTTCGCGCCTGCCCGCGGAAGACCTTCGGCTCGGCGTCGTGACGACCTCGCTCCGCCGCGACGCGCGCGGCTGGAACGTCGCCTGGCGCGGCCCGGACGGCGTGGACGAAGGCGTCTCCGCCAAACATCTGGTGGTCACCGCACCCTGCTGGCATTGGGGCTCCCTGCCCTTCGACGAAACCGTCACGCCGTTCCTCCGGGATTGGGAGAACACGAAAGTCCCGCCGGTGACCGTCGTCGCCCGTGGCTACGCTCGTGAAGACGTCCCGCATCCGCTCGACGGCTTCGGCTACCTGACCCCGGGCGGCGAACATCGCGACGTACTCGGTTGCCTGTTTCCTTCTTCCGTACTGCCGGGACGCGCCCCCGAAGGTCACGTACTGCTCTGCTGCTTCATCGGCGGCGATCGGCGTCCCGAACTCGCGCGTCTGCCGGATGAGACGCTCCGGCGCTTGGTCGACGACGAACTCGCCACGACACTCGGCATCAAGAAAGCGCCAGCACGCGAATGGATTCAGCGCTGGGAACGCGCCATCCCTCAATATGACGCCGGCCAGCCGCGACGGGAAGCTGCCTTGGCCCAGGCCGAAGCCGCCCATCCCGGGTTGCATTTCCATGGCGCCTTCCGCGGTGGCATCTCGCTGATGCACACGCTCCGCGGCGGCGACGCCCTCGGTCGCAGCCTGGCGCAGGCTTAGGCCGAAGTGGCTTCCGAGGACGGATCCGGCAGGCCGCGGACGATCCAGATCGCCGGGAGCATCAGGAGCGCACCGCCGAGGTAGACCCAGAAGTGGGAACCGAAGTGGAAATAGAGCAACGCCGCGGTCACCGGGCCGATCACGCGGGCAAGCGAACCGGCGGACCGCAGGATGCCGAGGTTACGTCCCTGCTCCGAGGCGTCGGAGTAAAGCGAGACCAAGGCCGACACGCTAGGCAGGATCAGGCCGGTCGCGAAGGAAATCAGGCCGAGACCGAGGTAGAAGGAAGTCTTCGCACCGGAACCCTCCGCCGCGAGCGTGGGCGGAATCAACGCGACCCAGACGAACGCGACCGCCGCGATGAGCATACCGAGCATCACGACCTTGCGCTGCCCCAGCCGCTTCACGAGCTGACGGGCGAGACCCTGCGCGAAGATCATGCAGGCGCCGTTGAACAGGAAGAGCCAGGCGTTGTCGCGAGGGCTGTAGGCGAACAACGCCAGCGTCAGGAAGACGATGGTGTTCTCCATGCCCGTGAAGGCGACCTGGTACACCAGATTGGCGAACGAGGTACGACGGACGGCGGAGGAGCGGACCGTGGCGAGGTCGAAGACCGAAGGACGCTTGGCGTCCGCGGCAGCCCGTCGTTCCGGCGCGAGCGTCTCCGGGAAGAACTTCACGACCAGCAGGAAATTCAGCAAGGCCAGCGAGGCGGCGATGGCCGCCGGTACGGAGAACGGGTTCAGGCCGAAAGAACCGACGACCGGGCCGTGAGCGAACTGCACCGAGGATGCCAGGCCGCCGATGACCGGACCGAAGACGAAGCCGAGACCGATCGCGATGCCGACGACGGCCATGCCCTTCGTGCGCTCCTTCTCGTCGGTGATGTCCGCCGCGGCGGCGCTGGCCACGGCGATATTGCCGGCCATCATGCCCGAAATGAGCCGGGTGACGACCACGAGCCAGAACTGCGCCGCAAAGATCCACAGCAGGTAGGAGAGCGCGTTGCCAGCCAGGGTGATGGTCAGGATGCGGCGACGCCCAAGCCGGTCGGAGAGCGCCCCCCAGATCGGCGAGAACACGAACTGCAGCAACGAGTAGAGAGTGCTGAGGAGACCGCCGAAGAGCACCGTCTTCTTGAAGACCGTGTCTCCGCCCATCCATTCCGCGGCCGCGTTCATCGAACCGATCAAGGTGCCGGCCGCGCCTTCCGTCCGGATATAGTGGTCCAGAAGGTGGGGGAACAGCGGGATGATGATGCTGAAGCCCACGATGTCCATGAACACCGTCAGGAAGATGAGTCCGAGGATGCGGCGCTGGGGAAGGACGGCGGGGGCGGACATGCGCCTCACGATGGGGTCTCCCCCTTCCCCTGCAAACAAAACAGCGGCTTGCGGCGGGGGCGACGAACGAGGAGGATGTGGACATGCGCTTCTTCGCCGCCCTCGCCTTGGTCCTCGTCGGCACCGCCGCCGGCGAGGCCGCCACCGACCCGAAGCTGCTGCTCATCGAGCAGAAGCTCGGCGGCTTCGAAGACCGTGACTACGCCGTCGCCGTGGAGAAGACCCTCGGGGAGTTCGAGGGTCGCACCGGCCTGAGCCTCCGCCCCGGCGAGCTCAAGCGCTGCGGCCTCAAACTTTCCTCCGAAGGCGGCGCCGGCCTGGCCACGCCCAAGCCGCTGGTGCGCGCGATCACGGCCGCCCTGCTCCGCCGCGGTTTCGCGCAAGGCGCGATCACCCTATGTGACGCCAAGCCGGACAATCTCCGTCAGGCCGGCTTCCTGCCCTCGCTCTCTTCTCAGCCTGACGCCTTCGAAGGCTTCCCGGTCCTCGCCTGGGAGACCCAGGCTCCGGGCTGGGCGGCCGACAGCCGCCTGCGCTACGAGAACCAGGTACTACCACGCCCGGGAACTCCGAACGTGCCTTGGGGCGACGCACGCGTGAGCGTACTCCCGAAGACCCTGGTCGATGAGGTCGATTTCTGGATCAACCTGCCGGTGCTCAGCGACAGCCGCTCGCTCGGCGTGCACGGCGCGATGGCCGCGGCTTCGATCGGCAACATGGCCAACGCCGAACGCTTCCTCGATAATCCCTTCAACGCCTCCAAGGCCGCCGTGGAAGTCTGCGCCATCCCGAAGCTGTCCAAGCGCAACGTGCTGACGATGCTCTCGTTGGAGCGCTATCAGGTGCTCGGCGGTCCGGGCTTCGACGCCAGCTGGTGCCGCTCGGAGAAGACGCTGCTCGGCAGCGCCAATCCGGTGATCATCGACTTCATCGGACTCCAGAAGATCAACTCCGCCCGCGCCGCCAGCGGCATCGCGACGATCCATCCGGAGCCGCCGATCTTCGCCGCCGCCAACGCCGGCGAGATCCGCCTGGGCACCTGCCGCCCGGCCGACATCACGCTCGTCCGCTTGCCCGCCCCTTAAGCCGCCAGCCGGCGCAGGTTGTCCGCACCGGCGC
>JBKCKE010000038.1:0-6315 GCA_046301395.1 Verrucomicrobiota bacterium
CTACTCCGTAGGCCGCGAACCTAACCGCCTCCACGGCGAGACGCTCAACGGCGCGCAGCGCGGCGACGACAAGCCCCGCAAACATTACACCCAGCGCGACAAGGACCACTTCATCAAGGACGTCGATCCGTATGTCCGCCCAGGCGACAAGACCAGCGGCCTCCTGCCCTTCGTGTTCGCCGAGGATCCGCGCATCGGCGAAGGCGACCATCGTATTCAGGCCTTCAACTATCGTCTCTGCGTGACGACCGACCCGGCCAACCGGATCCCATTCGCCAAGCCGGCCGGCTACCGCGAACTCGACCACGAGATGCTGCTGCGCAACTTCGAGGCCGGCGACCTTCGCTTCCCCTCGCTCTTGCACAAGCTCCCCAACAGCAAGACCGACTGGAATTCGATGCATGCGATCGGCACGGATTACGTCGGCGCCAACTGGGATTACCCGGAGGCGAGCTACGCGCGTCGCCGGGAGATCGAAGCGGCCCACGAACTTTATATCCGCGGCCACCTCTGGACGCTGGCCAACCACCCGCGCGTCCCTGAGGCGATCCGCAAACAGGCTTCCGCCTACGGCCTCTGCCAGGATGAGTTCCGTGAGCATGGTGGCTTCTCGCCGATGATCTACATCCGCGAAGCCCGTCGGCTGGCAGGTGAATACGTGATGACGGAGCTGGATTGCAAGGGACGCCGCACGCCGCCGGAACCGGTCGCGCTCGCGAGCTTCGGCTTGGACTCTCACGCGGTGCGCTACTTCGTGACCGCTCGTGGCACGATCGAACGCGACGGCGTGATCTGGAACGTGCCGCCGCGCCCCTACGGCGTTTCCTACCGCAGCCTGACCCCGAAAGCCGCCGAGTGCGCGAACTTGCTCGTACCCGTCTGCCTCTCCGCCACGCACGCCGCCCACGGGTCCATCCGCATGGAGCCAGTCTTCATGCAACTCGGCCAGGCCGCCGCCATGGCGGCCGGCATCGCCGCTCGCGATGACCTCTCCGTGCAGTCCGTTCCCTATGCCCAGGTCCGCGAGCAGCTCAAAGCCGCGAATCTACCGGTGGAGTGGACGGCGAGTAAGGCTTCTAAGTAATTGGAATACAAAGGGATAAGTTTATTCTTATCCTGATTTTGACAAAGTCCAAATCTTGACCTTGTTAAGGTCCAGATGCGCGACCCGGAAGCCACCCTTCGCCAGCATGACCTGCCCGTGACGGCGCAGCGTCTCGCCGTGCTCCGGGCGGTTTCTAAACATCCTCACGCCACCGCTGACGAAATCACCGTCGGTGCGCGCGCCTTGCTGGGCACGATCTCCCGCCAGTCGGTCTACAACGTCCTGAACGTCCTCACCGACAAAGGCATCATCCGCCGCATCCAGCCGGCCGACTCCGCCGCCCTCTACGAAGACCGGATCGGTGACAACCATCATCACCTCGTCTGCCGTTCCTGCGGCAAGACCGAGGACGTCTGCTGTGCCGTCGGCGAAGCCCCGTGCCTCCACGCCCACGATCACCACGGCTTCAAGATCGACGAAGCCGAAGTGATCTACTGGGGCACCTGCCCTACCTGCCAGCAGAAGCCTCGCAACTGACCCCCTTTCCCTCACCACCATGACCAACCGATACCAAACCCTGAAGCTGCTGGCGCTCGCCGCCTTGACGCTTACGTTCACCCCGGGCCAGCTGATGGCCCAGGCCACCCCTTCCTCTCAACCCAACAAACCCGACATGTCCGACATCTCCAAATGCCCCGTGATGGGCAACCCTGCCCCCGCCAACCGTCACACCGCCGCCGGCGCGATGACCAACCGCGATTGGTGGCCGAACCAGCTCAACCTGAGCATCCTGCACCAGAACAACCAGCGCGGCAACCCGATGGGTCCGTCGTTCAACTACGCCGAAGAGTTCAAGAAGCTCGACCTCGAAGCCCTGCGCAAGGACCTCAAGGCCCTGATGACCGACTCCCAGGAATGGTGGCCGGCTGACTACGGTCACTACGGCCCCTTCTTCATCCGCATGGCCTGGCACTCCGCCGGCACCTACCGCACCACCGACGGTCGCGGCGGCGCCGGTTACGGCACCCTGCGCTTCGCCCCGCTGAACAGCTGGCCGGACAACGCCAACCTCGACAAGGCCCGTCGCCTACTCTGGCCGATCAAGCAGAAATACGGCAGCAAGATCTCCTGGGCTGACCTCATGATCCTCACCGGCAACGTCGCCCTCGAAGACATGGGCTTCCCGACCTTCGGCTTCGCCGGCGGCCGTGCCGACGTCTGGGAAGCGCAGGAAGACATCTACTGGGGCCCCGAGACCGAGTGGCTCGGCGACAAGCGCTACAAGGGCGACCGCGAACTCGAGAACCCGCTCGGCGCCGTCCAGATGGGCCTGATCTACGTCAACCCGGAAGGCCCCAACGGCAAGGCTGACCCGCTCGCCTCCGCCAAGGACATCCGCGAGACCTTCGCCCGCATGGCCATGAACGACGAAGAAACCGTCGCCCTCATCGCCGGTGGTCACTCCTTCGGCAAGGCCCACGGCGCGGCGACGCCCGTCGGCAACGTCGGTCCGGAACCCGAAGGCGCGCCCCTCGAACAGATGGGCCTCGGCTGGAAGAACACGTTCGGCAAGGGCAACGGCGCGGACACGATCACCAGCGGCCTCGAAGGCGCCTGGACGAGCACCCCGGCCCGCTGGTCCTACCAGTACCTGACCAACCTCTGGAACTACGAGTGGGTCCTCACCAAGAGCCCGGCCGGCGCCCAGCAGTGGACGCCCAAGGACGGCGCAGCCGCCGGCACCGTGCCCGACGCGCACGACAAGTCGAAGCGTCACGCTCCGATGATGTTCACCACCGACATCGCGCTGAAGATGGATCCGGCTTACGCCAAGATCACCAAGCGCTGGGCCGAGAACCCGAAGGAGTTCGAAGTAGCCTTCGCCAAGGCCTGGTACAAGCTCACCCACCGCGATATGGGGCCCTATGTCCGCGGCCTCGGACCGCTCGTGCCCCCGGCCCAGCTCTGGCAGGATCCGCTCCCGGCCGTCGACCACCCGCTGGTCGACGCCGCTGACGTCGATGGCCTGAAGAAGGCCGTCCTCGCCACGGGTCTCTCGAACTCGCAGCTCGTCTCGGTCGCCTGGGCTTCCGCCTCGACCTTCCGTGGCAGCGACAAGCGTGGCGGCGCCAACGGCGCCCGCATCCGCCTCGCCCCGCAGAAGGACTGGGAAGTGAACAACCCGGCCGAACTCGCCAAGGTGCTCGCCGCCCTCGAGAAGGTGCAGGCTTCCTTCAACGCCTCCGCCAAGGGCGGCAAGAAGGTCTCCCTCGCCGACCTGATCGTCCTCGCCGGCAACGCCGCGGTGGAAGACGCCGCCGCCAAGGCGGGCACGCCCGTCAAGGTGCCGTTCAACCCGGGACGCACCGACGCCACCCAGGAGATGACCGACGTCGCCTCCGTGGGCGTCCTCGAGCCCAAGCATGACGGCTTCCGCAACTTCCTCGGCCGCAAGCTTGACCGCCCGGCTCCGGAAAACCTCGTCGACCGCGCCCAGCTCCTGACGCTCTCCGCGCCGGAGATGACCGTGCTCGTCGGCGGCATGCGCGCGCTGGACACCACCGTGGGCTTCCCCGGCCTCGGCGTGATGACCAAGCGTCCCGGACAGCTGACCAACGACTTCTTCGTCAACCTCCTCGACCAGTCCGTGGTCTGGGAGAAGGCGAAGGTCTGCGAGCACTTCTTCGAAGGCCGCGACAGCAAGTCCGGTCAGGTGAAGTGGACCGCGACCTCCGTCGACCTCGTCTTCGGCTCCAACTCGCAGCTCCGCGCCCTCGCGGAAGTCTACGCGAGCGCCGACGCCAAGGAGAAGTTCGTCCAGGACTTCGTCGCCGCGTGGACCAAGGTCATGGAGCTCGACCGCTTCGACCTCGCCAAGAAGTAAGCCGATAACCATCCCGGCCCTCCGGCCCGCCAGATCCGTCTGGCGGGCCTTTTTGTCGGCCGAGCTGAAAGCGATGGCGACCTGACGCGCAGAGTCGGTCCGCCCAAGCCCTCGTCAACGGATCGGGGAGACGCTGATGTGGTCGAAGGCGACGTCCGCGCCGCTTGCATCCGATGCCAGCGCCAGGCCGACGTAGGCGGTCTCGTTCAGCGGGACGGTCTCCTTGCCGGTCTCGGCCCAGTCGCGTCCGTCCTTGGACCGGAATGCGGTGACGGTGTCCCCTCTCCTCACCAGCCTGACCCAATAAGGGCCGACGGGACTTTCGCCCCCAGGCGCGACGTTGCCCCCACGCCGGCCGCCATGTGGACCGCGCCGGAAAGCCGGAGACTGGCCGGAAGTATTACCGACGAAGGCCATCGGCGCATCCTCCGTGAGGTCGCGGCGGACGACCAGGCCGGCTTCGGCGGAAACGGCACCGGCGCCCGGGACGACGCGGGCGACGATCTCGCCATCTCCGCGCATCGAACGGTAGACGAAATGGAAACCACCGTCTTGGCGTCGGCCCGCGCCATGCCCCTTGCCTCCGGCGAAGCGACGCGGACCGCCCTCGCCGGGCGAACCTCGGCCAGCGGAAGAAAGCCGGACCGTATCCGCCTCGAAGCGGACGAAAGTAGGCGCATCGGTCGGCCCAACGTCCTGCGAATTCCAGGGGCGCGGTACGAGCGGTGTCGCGGCGAATTCGGATCCGGGCCGGCGATCCGCGTGCGCGAAGAAGCCTTCGGCGACGGTCAGTTCGCGGCCGTCGTCCAGCCTCTGCCAGCGGGCGCGGCCGGTCTCGACTTCCAGCCTGACCCCTTCGGGCTGCGCACGCAGGGTCATCGCCCCTTGGTCGATCAGAGCCACGGTGTCACCGGCTTCGATGCGCGGTCCGGAGGAGGCGGACGACGAGATGCGCAGCTCCCCACGATGCAGGCTGAGCTGAGGCTCGGCTTCCACGGAACGCAGCGTGAGCGCCGCCGGACCGAGGAGCGTCGAAGACAGCGCTTGGGCGGAATCGCCGAAGATCGCGACGCCCCCCGTGGCGACGTTGATGACATCCCCGGCCCGCAGAGCCAGACCATCGGCCGGGACCGGGATCTTGCGTCCACCCCGCTCGACCTGGGCCGAGCGACTTTGCCCGGAAAGCATGAGCCCGTCCGACGGTGCCAAGCTGAGCGCGAACCAGCTGCCGAGGGCGACGACGAGCAGGGGTAGCGCCAGCCGCAGGACCGGACGGCCCAGCAGCCAGGAAAATATTTCAGACCAAGGAGAAGTCGGCTCGGCAGCCGGTGCGCGCAGGGGGGCGGAGGCAAACCGCTCCGCCGAAGCGGATGCGACAGCAGCGGCCTGCTGGTCGCGGAGCACCTCGCGGACGAGGGTATCGAAACGCAGCTCGCGCACGAGCTGTCGTCGGGCGTCCGGCTGGGAGAGCAACGCGTTAAGCTCACGTTGCTCATCATCCGAGATCGAGCCGTCCTGCCACTTCATGAGGATTTCCTCGAGGCGGTTCATAGGCCGAGTTCCCCGAGCCTGAGTTTCTTCTCCACGCAGACCGCCAGCGCCTGACGTAGTCGCACGAGGGCCTTGATCACGGCATCGCAGGAATGCCCCGCCTGGGCGGCGATATCCTTGAGCGGAAGCCCTTGCTCATACTTGAGGACGAGCATCTGACGCGACTTCTCCGGCAGTGCCCGTAGGCATTCGCCCAGGGCCTGGCGGCGATCCTGGCCCGAGTCATCGGCGGCGTCATCCTCCGCGAACGCCTGCTCCACGCAGTCGAGGAATTCGACGAGGGTGCTGTCCACGCGGACCTTCGAATTCTGCTTCGTCCGCCAGTGCATGAGGATGAGGTTGCGCGCCACCGTGCGGCACCAGGCCGGCGGATTCTGGATGACGGCGCCTTTCTCGAGTTCCGCATGGAGCTTCAGCCAGACCTCCTGGAAGACGTCCTCGGACGTCTGCGCCTCGCGCAGCAGTCCGAAGATGAACGCCATCAGCCGATGGCGGTCGGCGAGAAACCACGCGGTGATCTGTTGGTTCGTGAGGCTCATCAGGGTCGTTCCCGCCGCAGACACCGTGGCCGGCAAGGAAATGCGGCCACGGCGCTTGGCGTCAGTCAACGTCAAATGGCCTTACCCTTGCCACCGGGAGCACCCTTGCCACCGGGAGCGCCCTTACCACCGGGACCACTGGGGCCACCCTTGCCAGGACCGCCCTTACCACGGCCCTCACCTTTGCCGTCCGGTCCATCCTTGTCGCGGCCTGCATCGTCACCGCGGCCATCACCTTTGCCACCAGGACCGCTGGGGCCACCCTTGCCCGGGCCGCCTTTGCCGCGGCCAGGGTG
>JBKCKE010000039.1:0-10208 GCA_046301395.1 Verrucomicrobiota bacterium
CTACGGGCTGCAGTGGACCGCCACCAGTTTCATCTGGTACGTCGAAGGACGTCAGGTCCATAAGCTTTCCCGGCCGATCCCGAAGGAGCCGATGTACGTCGAGTTCCACCAGTCGCTGCCGGAAGGCGGCCTCCTCAAGGATTTCATGAATCCGAAGCTGGGCCCTGAGCCGATGCAGGTCGACTGGGTCAAGGTCTTCAAGATTCCCTGAGTCTCACTCTTCCGCCCACCCACCCCTATGAAACAACTCCTCAGCCTCCTCGCCTTCACGGCCACCCTGAGCGCCGTCAACCCGGCTT
This sequence comes from Verrucomicrobiota bacterium, assembly GCA_046301395.1. Taxonomy (GTDB): domain Bacteria; phylum Verrucomicrobiota; class Verrucomicrobiia; order Opitutales; family UBA953; genus UBA953. The sequence goes on from JBKCKE010000039.1 coordinate 300, forward strand.
CGAACATGAAGCTGGCCTTCTCCGATGAGTTCGACGGCCCGGCCCTCGACGCGTCCAAGTGGTCCACCCAAGGCGAGCCTACCGCGATGTCTTTTGTCACGGTCGGCAAATCCAAGGCCCTCCGCATCACGCTCATCAAGCGCGATGACATGATCCAGACCAACGGGATCCGCAGCAAGCACGAGCAGGTCAACGGTTACTTCGAGGCCTCGATCCGCATGAACGCCAACCCCGGACATACCGGCAACATGTCCATCCGCGGCAAGGACGACAAGGTGGTCCCTTACATCCTCGCGCTCTGGGAGGGCACCGGTGAGGATAATCTGCACCCTTGGGCGCGCTATCTTGATGATAAAGGCCAGCATGACCTTCGCTCGACCGAGGGCGGCAAGAAAATTCTCAAGGGCGGCGAGCCCTCCAAGAAGTTCAACACCTACGGCATCCTTTGGACCGAAAAGAGCTTCGTCTGGTTCGTCAACGGCAAGCAGATCCACAAGGTCGACCGTACCCCCATCGCCGCGCCGATGACCGTGCAGTTCACCCACCGCATCGGCGAGTGGGAACGCCCGAAGCTCATCCTGAAGGATCTCCCGGACGACGTCGACATCGACTGGGTGAAGGTCTGGAAATAATTACCATGCGAATCCCCTATCTCCTGTTATTCTTCTGCGCGACGGCCTTCGCCGTCGACCCCTCGCTGGGCAAGAAGCTGGTCTTCTCCGACGATTTCGATGGCGACAAGATCGATGATGCCAAGTGGAGCGTCCTCGGCGCCCGCGAAGTGTTCACCTTCGTCAAGGTCGGCAAGGGCGGCGCCCTGCGTATCGGGCTGAAGCTCAAGGACGACATGATCCAGACCCACACGCTCTCCACGCGCGGGAAGTTCAGCCAGCAGTTCGGCTATTTCGAGGCTTCCATGCGGATGCACGCGGGCGAAGGCCATGCCGGGGCTTTCCGCCTCTCGACCGATGATGACAAGACTCCGCCCAGCATCACCACCTCGTTCCATGGCACCGGCAAGGAGCGCGTCAGCCCTTGGGCCCGCGCCTTACTCGAGTCGGGGGCTCAGGATTACCGGCCCGACAAGGCGATCGGCAAGTTCACGGACGTCTCCAAGAAGTTCCACACCTATGGCATCCTCTGGACCGATAAGGGTTTCACCTGGTACATGGATGGCAAGGCCGTCCATAAGCTTGAGCGGAAGGAGTTCGTCCGCCCCATGTCGCTCACCCTGACGCATCGCATCGAAGAGCAGGATCGCCCGAAGCTGATCCTCAAGACCCTGCCGGACGACGTCGACATCGACTGGGTGAAGGTCTGGAAGTAAGCCCGCCTCCAAAAGAGGTTTGCATCAGTACCCCGCTAGGCATCCTGCGGGGTACTTTCATGTCCGCTCCTTACGACAAGAACAACCCGTTCCCGGCCTGCCTCGTCGACCGCCGTCGCCTGAGCTCCCCGGCCAGCCAGAAGGACACCCAGCACTTCTCGGTCTCCCTCGCCGGCAGCGGCCTGACCTACAAGTGCGGCGACAGCCTCGGCGTCTTTCCGACCAATAACCCGCAGGCCGTGTCCGCCTTGCTCCAGGCCGCCGGTTTCACGGGCGACGAGCACGTGACCATCCCGAAGGACGCCGCCCCGATCCCGCTGCGCCAGGCGCTTTCGACCCGCCTCGCCCTCAACGGCCCGACCTACAAGTTCGCCCAGCTCCTCCACGACCGCGCGACGGACGCCGCCGACAAGGCCCGTCTCGCCGCCGCCATCGGCGAAGCCGACCCGGAGAAGAAGAAGGCCTGGATGGAACAGCGCGAATTCCTCGACCTCTTCCTCGAGCACCCGTCCGCCCGTCCCTCCGCCCAGGAGGTCATCGAGCTCATGCGCAAGCTGATGCCGCGCCTGTATTCGATCTCGTCCGCACCGTCGAAGTACCCGCAGGAGATCCACCTCACCGTGGCCGTCGTGCGCTACGAGACCAACGGCCGCCCGCGCGAAGGCGTCTGCTCCAGCTACCTCGCTGACCGCGCCCGCATGCACGAAGCCGACCTGCCGGTCTTCGTGGCGGATTCGCACTTCGGTCTGCCGGCCGACGACAGTCTCCCGGTCATCATGGTCGGTCCCGGCACCGGCGTCGCGCCGTTCCGCAGCTTCGTCATGGACCGCGCCACCCGCGGCGCCAAGGGTCCGAACTGGCTCTTCTTCGGCGACCAGCGCAAGGACCACGATTTCCTCTACGCCGACGAGTGGGCCGAGTACCAGAAGTCCGGCGTGCTCACGCGCCTCGACACGGCTTTCTCCCGCGACCAAGCCGCCAAGGTCTACGTCCAGGACCGCATGCGCGAGAACGCCGCCGAGCTCTGGAAGTGGATCCAGCAGGGCGCGTATTTCTACGTCTGCGGCGACGCCAAGCGCATGGCCAAGGACGTCGACGCGGCGCTCCACGCCATCGTGGCCGAACAGGGCGGCATGACGCCCGAGGCCGCCGTGGATTGGGTGAAGCAGTTCAAGAAGGACGGCCGCTACCAGCGCGACGTCTACTGAGCGTACGGGGCGGGGCAGGGGCCTTCCGGCGGGGCATTAGCCACTTGCCAGAGGCCTCGTTTCCTTGCACATAAAACCCCGATGCATCTCACGCACACTCCTCGCGTCGCCCTCGTCACCGGAGCCGGTCGCGGCATCGGCAAGGCCATCGCGGAACGTCTCGCCGCCCACGGTCACACCGTGCTCTGCGTCTCGAAGTCCGACACCTGCGTGCAGGTCGCCAACGACATCCTCGCCAAGGGCCAGAAGGCCAAGGCCTTCCAGGTCGACGTCTCCGACGCCGCCGCGGTCGCCAAGGCCTGCGAGCAGATCAACGCCGAATTCGGCGCCGTCGAGATCCTCGTCAATAACGCCGGCATCACCCGCGACAAGCTCGTCATGGCGATGTCCGACCAGGACTGGAACGACGTCATCTCCACCAATCTCTCTTCCGCCTTCTACTGGACCAAGGGCCTCGTGCGTCCGATGACCAAGAAGCGCTGGGGTCGCATCATCAGCATCTCGTCCGTCACGGGCGTGCAGGGTAATGCCGGCCAGGCCAACTACGCCGCCGCCAAGGCTGGCCTCCATGGCCTCACGATGACCCTCGCCCGCGAACTCGCCGGCCGCTCGATCACCGCCAACGCCGTCGCTCCTGGCTTCATCACCACCGACATGACCGGCGAGCTCTCCGACGAGGTGAAGCAGAAGATCCTCGGCGTCATTCCTCTGGGACGATTTGGCTCAGTCAACGATATCGCCGCCATGGTCGATTACCTCGCCTCGGAAGAGGGGGGCTACGTCACCGGGCAGGTCTTTTCGATTGACGGAGGCATGGCCATCTGACACCCCAAAACCCACTAAAACACCCTTTTATTATGCCCGAAAACATCGAACAGCGCGTCAAGGACATCATCGTCAAGCAACTCTCCGTCACCCCCGAGCAGCTCACCCCCGGTGCCAGCTTCCAGGGCGACCTGAAGGCTGACTCCCTTGACCTCGTCGAGATCATCATGGCTTTCGAAGACGAGTTCGGCATCACGATTCCGGAAGACAAGGCCGCCGGTATCAAGACCCTTGGTGATGCCATCGAGCACATCAAGGCCAGCGCCACCAAGTAACCTGACCGGGCTTTTCGCGTAGGCCCGTCCCCTTGAGCTCAGACCGCAAATCTCGCCGGGTAGTCGTCACGGGCATCGGCTCGCTGACGGCCCTCGGTCACGACAACGCGACCTTCTGGGACGCCCTCATCAAGGGTCGTTCCGGGATTTCGCGTGTCACCCGCTTCGACCCCACGGACTTCCCGTCCAAGGTCGGCGCCGAGGTCCGCGACTTCGATCCCGCGAAGTTCATGGATGCCAAGGAGGCCAAGCGTAACGACCGCTACACGCAGTATGCCGTCGCCGCTTCCCGCCTCGCCATCCAGGACGCCGACGTCGACGTCACTAAGCTCGATTCCGAGCGCTTCGGCGTGATCATCGGCTCGGGCATCGGCGGCATGGAGACCATCGAGAACCAGGCCCGCGTCCTCATCGAGCGCGGCCCGTCCCGCGTCTCTCCCTTCACGATCCCTTCGCTCATCGCCAACATCGCCTCCGGCGTCGTGGCCATCGAGTTCCAGGCGAAGTCCGTCAACTTCGGCGTCGTCTCGGCCTGCGCTTCGGGCTCCCACGCCCTCGGCGAGGCCCTGCGTCACATCCGCGACGGCCACGCCGATATCATGCTTTCCGGCGGCTCCGAAGCCGCCATCACGCGTCTCGGTTACGCCGGCTTCTGCAACATGAAGGCGATGTCGACCGACTTCAACGACACGCCCGAGAAGGCCTCCCGTCCGTTCGACAAGCTCCGCGATGGTTTCATCATGGGCGAAGGCGCCGGTGTCCTCGTCATCGAATCCCTCGAGCACGCTCAGGCCCGCGGCGCCCGCATCTATTGCGAGCTCGCCGGTTACGGCGCCACCTGCGACGCCTACCACATCACCGGCCAGGACCAGGAAGGGAAGGGCCTCGCGCTCTGCCTCAACCGCGCCCTCGCCGAGGCCGGCATCGAGAAGTCCGAAGTGGGTTACATCAACGCCCACGGCACCTCGACCCCGATCAACGACCGCTGCGAGACCCTCGCGATCAAGCGCTGCTTCGGCGACCTCGCCCCCAAGATCTCCATCTCCTCGACCAAGTCGATGACCGGCCACCTCCTGGGCGCCGCCGGCGGCGTCGAGGCGGCCGCGTGCGTCATGGCCATCCATACGGGCATGATCCCGCCGACGATCAATTACGAGAACCCGGACCCCGACTGCGACCTCGACTACACGCCGAACGTCGCCAAGGCCCGCAAGGTGGACGTCGCGATCTCGAACAACCTCGGTTTCGGCGGACACAACGCCTCGCTGATCTTCAAGCGTCTCTGAGGTTTCGGCGGTGGGCCATGCAACCTTTTGCCTCGCGATGGGGTATAAGGGAAATAGAACCATGCCCATCCCCATGGCCCCCCGCTTCCTCCTGCTTGCGCTCGGTGTCCTGACCTCCCTCGGGGTCTCGGCCCAGACGCCGGCCCAGACGCCGGCCCCGCCCGCCCCGCCGCCCACCGTGACGGTCCGCACGACCGTCTCGCATCTCGATCCGAAGACGGGCAAGTCGGACGTGATGTCGGCGCCCTCCGTCTCCACCGTCTCCGGTTCGGAGGCCCGCGTGTCGGTCGCCGGTCGCCCGGACCCCAAGGACCCGAAGGGCAAGCCGGAGTCCTCGATGGAATTGGTGATTTCCCCTACCGTCCAGCCCGACGGTATGGTGAGCATTTCCCTACGCGTCTCGATCAGCCACAAGGCGGAAGTCGTCGACCCCAAGGACGCCAAGCGCGAGCGTAAGCGCGAATCCAAAGCCCATGACGGCACGCTGGTCTTCTACTCGGTGCTCGCGAAGGAAGGTCTGTTTTCCATCCAGGACAGCCGCAGCGCCCGTCGCTGGTATAAGCTCGGTGCGACCGTCGAAGGTTGGAGACTCGAGGCCTTCGACGTGGAGACGAACGTCCTCACGGTCTCGCAAGGAACGACCCACCAGGAGCTGCATCTCTACAAGTCCTCCATCGAGGCTTCGGCCAGCGAACTCAGCACGGTCGTGACGGTCCGTCCCGGCGAGGTCGTGAAAATTCCGGGAGTCGGTGGTCTCGAGGTTTCGGTCAGCGCCACGGTCTCCGCCGCGCCGGTGGCTCGTTAAGCCATGCTCCGCGCCTTGCTCGCCGTCCTGTTGGTCTCTACGGCCTTCGCGGCCGATGACGCCGTGCCGACCCACCTGAAAGTGAAGGCGACTTTCACGCGCCCGGACAAGGACGGCAAACCGGAGGTCTACGCCGAACCGACGGTCATCACGGTCGACGGCAAGCAGGCCACCATCCGCGTGGGCTCGGCCGAAGAGGGCTTGGTCTTCACGGTTACCCCGAAGGTGGGACCTGATGGCTTCCTCGCTCTCGAGATGACGTCCTCTGCCCGCGTGTCAGGAGAGCCGTCCGCATCGCCTGCGTCGCCGAAGCCGGGCGTTGCGAAAGAGGGCTTGCCCCGCTTTCATGGCGTGCTGCCGAAGGACAAGCTGTTTTCGATCGAAGATGCGTCGGGCTCCCGCAAGTGGGTTCCCTTGGGTCGCAAGGTGGATGGCTGGACCCTGCGTGCCTATGATGAGAAGCGCGAGGCGCTGACGCTGAGCCGGCTCGGCCAATCGGTTGAACTGGTGTTGCATAAAGGCACGGTTGGTGAGCTTGCCCCCACTGTGCGAAAGGAATACCCGACCCTGAAGGGGCCGATGGGGACGCCTTTCACGATCGCCGGCGCCGACGGACAGCCGATCACCTTGCAGGTCGAGGTGCTCGACTTGTCGAAGTGAAACGACTGGCTGCTCAGGCAGGGACCATGAGGTGGCCGACTTTGACGAGGATGGTCGCGCCCTCCGGACCGGTGAACGGCCGGTGGTTGCTCATATGCGGGCTGCGGATCCACGTGCCGGCAGGATAGTTGCCATGCTCGTCGCGGAAGACGCCTTCGAGGACGAGGATTTCTTCGCCGCCGACGTGGGTATGCGGATTGAACCGCGTCTCGGGTGCCCAGCGCACCAGGGCGGTGTGCTTGGTGAGGCCTTGGTGCAATGAGGTGACCTTGAGTCCTGGGACCATGCCTTGGCGCCAGTCCAAGTCCGCGCCGCGGAGCGCGTAAGAGTCCGTTTCCGGTTCTGAAGGCATGCGTTCGTTGAGGTAGACCATACTGGCTTCGGCGGCGGTGAACGTGGCGGACACGCCCGGGCCGAGGCGGGCGAAAGACGCGGGTCCGAGGTCCTCGCCGTTGAGTTTAACCAGGCCGCGCACGACGAGCACTTCGAGCAACTTGCTTCCGTCGTGCGACCAAGTCGCGCCGGCTTCGAACGAGCGAAGCGTGATGCGGCTGTGCGCAGGGACGTCGCGCTGCTCCAGCGGACGTTCTCCTGCTCGGCCGGCCTGTAGGTCGGTCGCATCGACTACGATGCGGAGGGAATGGTCAGCGTGGAGATTCATGTCGAAATAGCGGGAGGGTTCAGTCGGCGAGCGCGCGGCGCCATTCGGCGATTTCACCGTTCACGCCATACGTGCAGAGGCCGGCTTCGATCTCTTCGTTCGTGGGCTCGGTGACGATATGCTTAGGGTCGCTCTCGAGGTCCGGCCGGACGTGACGGGTGACGGCCCAGGCGGCCCAGGCTCGCCACTTCTTGAGCTCGGCTCGCTCGCCGCGCACGCGGTCGGCGAGATGCTGGTAATGCACCCGCGCGTTGCCGGTGAAGGCGTCGGCGGGCTGCTTCACCATCCACCCGATCGCGCGATAGGGCATGGGATACTCCTGCAAGACTTCGGCTCCGGCCGGGACATCGCAATAGAGCGCGCGGTCGACGGCGAGCAGGGCACGCGCGGGCAGGTCGTCCAGCCAGAGCTGCTGACCGTATTCCAGACAGAGGCGATAGAGCTCAGGCCCCCGGTCGTCGCGCAGGGCGTTGAGGTCGCGCCAGGAGAGCGCGCGGCCGCAAGACGGCAGGAAGGGGCAGGGGGTCGGCACGCGGCTCAGGGCTTGGCGTACGGATTGGTCTGCTTCTCGACGCCCACCGAGGTCTGGTCGCCGTGGCCCGGCAGGAGGACGACATCGTCCGGCAGGGTGTAGATACGCTTCCGGATCGAGGTCAGGAGCTGGTTCCAATCGCCGTTGGGGAGGTCGGTCCGGCCGACGGAGCCCTTGAAGATGGCGTCACCGGTGAAGGCGATCTTCTGGTCGGCGGCGTAGAAGAGGATGCTGCCGGGGCAGTGGCCCGGGACGTGCCGGATCTCGAACTTGTAGCCGCAGGTTTCGACGACGTCGCCGTCATCCACCCAGCGGTCGACCTTCACCGAGCGGAAGTCGTCGTCGGAGAGCGACGGGATCATCGACTGGTAGCGATTACGATACGCCTCGATGTTCTCGATGAGCTGTTGGTCGTCCTTGTGGGCGATGACCTTGGCGCCGGCGTCGGCGAAATAGCGCCCATCGCACATGTGGTCCCAGTGGCCGTGCGTGATGAGCAGGTGCGTCAGGTTGAGGCCTTGCTTCTTGATCTCCGCGAGCAGCAGCGGGCCGGCGTCCTTGGGGGCGTCGATGACGCAGCAGTCTTTGCCGTTCTCGGCGACGACGAGGTAGGCGTTGGTTTCGAAAGGCCCCAGCGGGGCGGCGGCGATCTTCATGAAATCAGGCTCCGAAGGCTTTACGCATCGCGGCCTCGACCTGGTCGGGCGGGCGCACGGCCTTGAACTCACGGTTCACGAAGGCGTGGACGGTGAAGCCTTCGACGAGCAGCTCGCCGTCGCGCTCGACCTGATAGGTGAGTCGGAGGCGGGCCTTGGGTTTCTCGGCCAGGGTCACCGTGATGCGCACGCGGTCGTCGAAGCGGGAAGGGCGGTGGTAGGTCAGGCCGGTCTCCAAGACGGGGAGCAGGAAACCCTGCTGTTCGAGTTCGCGATAGGGGGTGCCGAGCTGATCGAGCAGGGCGACGCGGGCCATCTCGAACCAAGGGAGGTAATTGCCGTGGTAGGTGACGCCCATCGCATCGGTCTCGGCGAAGCGGACGCGGGTCTCGACGGTGGCCTGAAGCATGAGGCTGTTTTGGCGTCCGCGGGTGATTTTCCAACGCCAAACGCACCGCCGGAGGCTTCTCCTTGCCCCGGCGGGCTTCCTCGGCTGAAGTCTGGGCATGGGTCAGCGCGAACGTTTCGTCATCTTCCTGGTCGGCGCCTTGCTGGGCGTCATGGTCCTGCTCGGCGGCAAGTCCTGCGGCAGCGAGAAGCAGAACCAGCTCCGGATGGTGCGCTCTTCCCTGAGCATGGCCCCGATGATGTATGACTACGCGGTCCAGCAGAAGGGTTTCTACGGCGCCTATGTCCTCTTCGAGCAGGTCGCGGAAGCCAAGGATGGCGGCAAGGTCCGCACGCTCGTCACCGGCGGCACGCGCCGCTATTCGCCCGAAGGCAAGGAGCTCCCCGAGGAGCATATCCTGATCAAGGAGACCTATGCCGCCGGCGTCGCCTTGGCTGAGCCCGGCCCGGTTGCGGCTTATGCGTTCACCTTCGCGGACCGCATCGCCCTCAAGCTCAAGCCCGGCCATCAGGCGGCCGAGGTGGAGATCGCTTCCGGTGACGTCGCCGCGGCCTGGGCCGGCCACGAAGAAGTCCTCCTCCGTCTCGATGCCTGGCGAAAGCAGCCCGGTGGCGCCCCGTGGGGTCAGCTCGAAACTCTGGTCCGTGAATTGAACGACCACCCGGCCGTCGCCGAGGCCAAGCTCGTCCGGATCGACTGGGTCGCCGAGGCTGACCTGATCAAGGCGAACTCGCCCAAATGAGTACGACGCTGCAGCGCGAAGGCGGTCTGACCGTGGCGCTCAGCCTGGCGGTCAACGTCCTCATGGCGGGAGCCAAACTCAGCGTCGGCTTCATCGCGTCTTCGCAGGCGTTGGTCGCCGACGGCATCCACTCCCTCGTCGACATCGCGAGCGACATCGCGGCCATCATCGGCCTGAAGTTTGCCCATCTCCCCAAGGACGACGACCATCCCTACGGCCATCATCGCTTTTCCACCCTGGCGACGATGCTCATCTCGTCGCTGGTGCTCATCTTCTGCCTCGGCCTCGCCTGGCAGTCGCTCTCCGCGCTCGTCAGCGGCGCCGAGGTCGCTCAGCCGGGCCTCGCGGCCGCCTGGGTCGCCGGCGGGGCGTTGCTCATCAAGGAAGGTTTCTACCAGTATGCCCGTCGTCAGGCCGTGCGCCTCGGTTCTCGCCTGCTCATGGCCAACGCCACGGATCATCGTGCCGACGCCGTCGCCTCGCTGCTCGCGCTCGTCGCGGTCATCGTCGCCAACGTTAACCC
>JBKCKE010000040.1:0-7907 GCA_046301395.1 Verrucomicrobiota bacterium
TGCAGGAGCATGCGAAGGTGCTTCCCCCGAAGGCCTGAATCGGCTAGGTCATCCTTTCCCATGAAATACCCCGTCCTCGCCGCGTTGGCCGTCGCCGTCGCCTCCCTCCAAGCCGCCGACGCGCCCAAGCCCGCCGCCGAAGCCCCCACTCCTCCCCCCGCACCCAAAGTGAAAACCCTCACCCCTGAACAGGTCAAACAGGCCTGGACCATGCTCGGCTTCTCCATCGCCAGCCAGTCCCCCATGCCGCAAGTGAACTCGCAGCTCGAGCTCACCGACGAGGAGATCGACCTCTTCCTCGCCGGCGTGCGCCAGGCGATGCGCGGCGACAAGCCGAACTTCAACCCCGCCGAACTCGGCGAGGGCGCCGACGCCATGTTCCAGGAGCGCGTCAACGCCAAGGCCGGCAAGTGGGGCAAGCAGAACGACGAATTCCTCGCCAAGATCGACGCCGACAAGTCGGTGACGAAGACCGCCTCCGGCCTCCGCTACAAGATCCTCGCCCCGGGCTCCGATCCCAAGCCCAGCGCTGCCTCCACCGTGAAGTGCCGCTACGAGGGTAAGCTCGTCGACGGCAAGGTCTTCGATTCGACCAAGAACCGTAACAATGAGCCGTCCGAGTTCCCCCTCAGCGGCGTGATCCCGGCCTGGACCGAAGGCGTCCAGCTCATCGGCATCGGCGGCAAGATCGTCCTCTATTGCCCCTCCGCCATCGCCTACGGCGACCAGGGCCAGGGTCCGATCCCCGGTAAGTCCGTCCTCGAGTTCGAGGTCGAACTCGTCGAGATCGTGCCGGGCAAGTGAGCGCCGGTCCTTCCGTTCACCGCGGCGCGCCGAAAGGTGCGCCGCTTTGCTTTACGGGGGGAACAAACTCTGCCTAGATGGGTACTTACCCCTAACTTGATGCGGCTCGCGCTCACCATGGCCTTCCTGTCTTCGGCGACTTTGCTCGTCGCCGGACCGGCCGTGCCCGCTTCCGCGCCTAGCCTGACTTTGCAGCAGGCGGTCGACCGCACCCTCGAGCATAACCTCGGCCTGGCTGTCACCCGCCTCGATGCCTGGCGCGCCCTCGACGCCGTCGATGTCTCGCTCTCGGTCTTCGACCCGACTTTCGCCTGGACCAACCGTCTGAACGGCAGCCGGACACCCGCCGAGATCCTGGCGGATAATCCGGCGGACCGGCTCCATGATTCCAACCTGAGCCTGAGCCAGCGTTACACCTGGGGCGGCACGCTCTCGGTCGGCACCGGCCTCACGCGTACCTGGGCCGATTCCGGTTCCGTCGGCCTCGCCTCATCCTACGGCGTCGGCACCAACATCGCCTACACGCAGCCGTTGCTCGCCGGTGGTTGGCAGGCGGTGAACCTCACCGCGCTCATCACCGCGCGTCAGTCCGCGCTCCGCAGCCGGCTTTCCCTGCGCGCCACCGCGCTCGACCTGATCCGCGACGCGGAGGTCGGTTATTGGACGCTCGCGTCCGCCCGGGCGCTCGTCGCCTTCCGCGAGACCAGCCTGAAGTCTTCCTCTTCCTTGCTCGAACAGGTCCGGGCCCGCCGCTCCCTCGGCGACGCGACCATCCTCGATGAGCTGCAGGCCGAGGCGGACGTCGCCGCCCAGCGCGTCGGCGTGCTGAACGCCCGCCAGGCGCTCGACAACGCCGAGATGAGCCTCCGTCGTCTCCTCGGCCAAGGCACGGCGGAAGACGTCGAACAGCCGCTCGCGGTGGATCCGCTGCCCACGACCGCGGTCCCCGCGGCCGCGTCCTTCGCGCCCTGGATCCGCGTCGTCGCCGACTTCGATTTCGCCACCGAGATCCAGCGCGCCAATATCGTGCAGGCCGACGCGCTCGTGGCGCAGGCCGAGCAGAACGACCAGCCCAGCCTCAACCTCTCCGTCGGCTCCGGCCGCTACGGCGACGCGGGTCCCGCCGGCGGCGGCGTCTCCGGCGGCCTCGACAACTACCGTCGGCAGGCCGGTTGGACGAACTTCGCGGAGCTCCGGTTGTCCTTCCCGCTCGGGTTCCGCGAGGCCGAGGCGAACCTCCGCGCCGCCGCCCGCTCCCGCCGTCAGGCCGAGCTGCGGCTCGCTGATGTCCGTCAGTCGCTCGTCTTCTCCGCCCGCGCCACCTGGCGCGAACTCGAGGCCGCCCGCGCGCGCGTCGAGGCCGCGACGTCGGCGCTCGAGCTCCAGCGCCAGTCCTACGAAGGCGAACGCGCCCGCTTCGCCGCCGGCCAGTCGGACCTGCCCCGCGTGCTGCAGGCGCAGGCTTCGCTCGATGCGGCCCAGCTCGCCTGGGTCCAGTCGCATCTCGACGCGCGCGCGGCCTCCGCCAAGGTCGCCCGCCTCGACGGCTCCATCCTGACGCGCCATGGTTTCACCATGGATGCCGTCGAGCAGAAGGTCGGCGCCGGCCTCGGCCCCGCGGATCCGCTGCCCACTCTGACCACCAACCCATGAAGTTCCTCAAACCTTTCCTCCTCGCCGTGGTCGTCGGCGGCCTCGCCTTCGCCTTCTGGCCCGCCAAGAAACCCGTGCGCACCGGCGCCTCCTCTTCCGAGGCCCGCGCCGAGAAGCGCGACATCCGTGAGACGGTGGAAGCCGCCGGCTTCGTCCGCGCGGTCATCTTCAGCTCCATCCGCGCCCAGGTCAGCGGCCCGATCCTCAAACTGCACGTCGAGACCGGCGACATCGTGAAGAAGGACCAGATCCTGGTCGAACTCGACCCGGTCCTGGCCAACGCCGACGAGGAGCAGGCCCGCCGCACCGTCCAGCTGCAGACGTTCACCCTGGAGCGGCTCGAGCGCGACCTCCGCCGCGTCGAGGTCCTCGTGAAGCAGAACTTCGTCTCCGAACGCGAGGTCCTCGACCATCGCACCGCGTACGAGGTCGCCAAGCTCCAGCGCGACATCGCCCAGGCCAAGCTCGACACCGCCGTCGAGATGGTGCGCCGCACGGTCATCCGCGCCCCGCACGACGGGCAGGTCTCCGACTGCAACGTGCTCGTCGGCCAGATCGTCATCGGCGCGCAGTCCATCAACAACGGCACGCCGCTGATGACGGTGTCCGACACCTCGGTCCTCCGCGTCGACGTCAACCTGAACGAGTTCGCGGCCACCCGCGTCGAACTCGGCAAGGACGCCGTGGTGACCTTCGATTCCATCCCCGGCCTGCGCAAGCAGGGTAAGATCACTTTCATGACCCCGTTCGGTACCGCGGACCTCAAGGTCCCGGACCTGCGGGTCTTCCCGACGCAGGTCTCCTTCACTTCGGGCGACGGCGTCCGTCCGGGCATCAGCGGCAATGTCACCGTCACCGTGGACAGCGTGAAGGGCTGCGTCGCCGTCCCCGTCTCCGCCGTCTTCATCGACGGCGCCGACCGCCTCGTCTACGTCCGCTCCGCCGACGGCGAATGGGAGGCCCGTAAGGTGAAGCTCGGCCTGAGCGACGCCAGCTGGACCCAGGTCAAGGAAGGCGTCGCGCTCGGTGAGGTGGTCAGCCTGATCCGGCCCGCCTTGACCCGCTGAGATGCCTCCGCTCATCGCCATCCGCGGCCTCCGCAAGACCTACCGCATGGGCGATGAGAACGTCCACGCCCTCGACGGCGTCGACCTGGATTTCCAGAAGGGCGAGTTCGTCGCCATCCTCGGCCCCTCCGGTTCGGGCAAGTCGACGCTCATGCACATCCTCGGCTTCATGGATACGCCGAGCGAGGGCAGTATCGTCTTCGACGGCGAGGAGGTCGCCCGGCTCGATCCCGACCGCCGCGCCTGGTATCGCTCCCACCGCGTGGGCTGCGTCTTCCAGGCCTTCACCCTGTTGCCACGCCTCACGGTCGTGGAGAACGTCGCCCTGCCGCTGCTCTACCGCGACAACTCGGATCCGGCGGCCAACCTCGCCGCCGCCCGCACCGCGCTCGAGCGCGTCGGGATGTCGCATCGTCTCGATCACCGGCCCAGCCAGCTCTCCGGCGGCGAACGTCAGCGTGTCGCGGTGGCCCGCGCGATCGTCGGCACGCCCTCGATCATCTTCGCCGACGAACCGACCGGCAACCTCGACGTCAAGAACGTCGACCGGGTGCTGGACCTGCTGGGCTCTTTGATCAAGGAGGGCATCACCGTCGTGCTCGTCACCCACGACCTTTCCGTCGCCGAGAAGGCCCACCGCGTCATCTCGATGCGCGCCGGCCTCGTCCAGGAGGACCGCGTCCGATGACCAGGCTCTTCGATCGCGTCCGTCCGGCCGTCGTCAACGGCCTCCGCGAGCTGCAGGCCAACAAGGTCCGCTCCTTGCTCTCGATGTCGGGCATCATCCTTGGCGTCGCGTCGTTGGTCGCGATGGTCACCGTCGTCCAAGGGATGGTCGGCAATTTCCGGCAGTTCGTCGACGCCATGGGCGGCATCGAGAAGATCACCGTGGTTCGTGAACAGTTGCCGAAGGAGCAGGAGCATCTCGCCGAGCTCTCCGAGGGGCTCACCATGCGCGACGTCGAGCGCCTCCGCCGCACGGTGCCGCTCGTGCGCAACATCTCGCCGGAAGCCCGCGTGGGCTACGAGAAGATCGTCTACGAGGACCGCGAGACCAATACTTACGTGACCGGGGTGACCGCCGATTATCTGCCGGTGGCCAAGCGCTGGGTCGAGCCGGAGGAGGGACGCTTCGTGAGCGACCTCGACGTGCACAACATGGCCGACGTCATCGTGCTCGGCTCGGCCGTCGTCCCCGAGCTCTTCGCGCCGAACGTCGACCCGGTCGGCCAGGTGGTCAAGGTGCGCGGCCGGCGTTTCACCGTGGTCGGCGTGCTCAACAACATCGAAGGCACGGGCATGCAGATCCGTTCCGCCAGTTCCCGCAGTTCCGGGGGCGCCTGGCGCTGGCGCAACAGCGGCGCGTTCATCCCCGTGAGCACCGCGCTCACCAAGTACAACGGCAACGACCGGCTCAGCGGCCTCGGCCTGCGCATCGCGGATCCGGAGCAGCTGCGCGACGCCGTCGACCAGACCGAGCGCACCATGCTCGCCGCGCACAAGGGCCTGCGCGACTTCTCCATCTCGACCAACGAGCAGACGCTCGAGGATTTCCGCAAGACCGAGGCCGCCTTCAAGCTGTCGCTCGGCGGCGTGGCCGGCATCTCGCTCTTCGTCGGCGGCATCGGCATCATGAACGTGATGCTGGCCTCCATCAACGAGCGCATCCGCGAGATCGGCGTACGCAAGGCGGTCGGCGCCCGCGGCTCGGACCTGTTCCTGCAGTTCCTCGCCGAGGCCGCCGTGGTCTCGGTCGTCGGCGGCCTCATCGGCCTGCTGGTCTCGGTGGGCATCGTCACGCTGATGAACTTCATCCTGACGCAGGCGTTGCCGACCGGCGCCGTCGCGACGTTGGACTGGGTGATCATGGGCGAAGGCCTCGCTTTCTCGGTGGTCATCGGCCTCATCGCCGGCGTCTATCCCGCCCTGCGCGCCGCCAAACTCGATCCGATCGAGGCCCTCCGCCACGAATGATTTCCCCATGAAGACCCTGCTCCTGACGGCCCTGTGCTTCGCTTTCGCCGGCTGCGTCGCCGCGCCGCTCCCGCCTGTCCCGGTCTGGGACGGCTCGCCGCCGGCCGAGACCCTCGCGGCCAAGCCCGGCCAGGACCCCAAGGGCATCATCAACAAGAACGGCCACCGCACCGACGTGATGATTCCGGAATACGTGGCTTACCCTGCCGCGAAGCCCGGCGCGCCCCTCGTCATCGTCTGCCCCGGCGGCGGCTACGGCATCCTCGCCGAAGAACACGAGGGAGCCGAGGTCGCCCGTCGCCTGAATGCGTTCGGCAGCGCGGCCGTCGTGCTGCGTTACCGCGTCCCGCGCCGCGACCCGAACAAGCCATGGGCCGTGCCCGAACTGGATGCCCGCCGGATGGTCCAACTCGCCCGCGAGCGCGCCAAGGAATGGAACGCCGACCCGAAGAAGGTCGGCATCCTCGGCTTCTCTGCCGGCGGCAACCTCGCCGCGCGCGTCGCCTACGCTCCGGCCGCGCCCGATGCGCCGCGCCCCGATTTCGCAGTGATGGTCTACCCGGCCTACCTCTTCGAGAAGGACAAGCCGGACAGCGTGCTCCGCGAAGGTCCCGACGGCGTCGTCCCGCCCAAGGGCGTGAAGCCGGTGCCGGCGTTCTTCGCGCACAGCGCCGACGACCCTTATCCCGCCGAGGGATCGATGGCTCTCGCCAAGGTCCTCAAGTCGATGGGCGGCGCCGCCGAAGTCCATGTCTGGGCCAAGGGCGGCCATGGCTGGGGCGCCTCCGAGCGTTGCCTCGCCGCCCGTCGCTGGACGGACCTGCTCGGCGAATGGATGCGGGACCAAGGCTTGCTGCAGCCCTGAGCGGCTTCCCGCGTAGGCACAAAAAAGCCGCCCGATCGGGCGGCTTTTGTTGGGGAGGGTGGCGACCGCTTAGAACTTGAAGCGGAGACCGGCGACCGCTTCGAAGCTGTTCACCTGGCGGTTGTCTTCGCCGACGACGTTGGCGAAGTCCACGTTGTAGAGCTGGTGCAGGCGGGCGGTGACGGTGAAGTCGACGGACTCGGTGACTTCGAAGCGCATGCCGGCGAAGACGTCGGAAGCGAGGGCGGTGGACTTGGCGGTGTTCTTCAGCCAGGCGTAGCCGATGCCGGCGCCGATGAAGGGCTTGATGCCGCCCGTGGAGTTGAGCTCGTAGGTGTATTCGAGGATCGCGGTGCGGGCGGTGGCGTCGACGGGGTCGACGGTGACGATGTCGCGGGTGCTGAGGTTGATGCCGAGGTGGGAATTCTCGGTGAGGTAGGTGCCGATGCCGAGACCGACGACCGAGGTGTTGTCGGCGCTGGCGCCGCCGGAGAGCGGGGCGTTCGGCTTACCGTAGCCGAGCTGGACGTCGAGGGTGAGGGCCTGGGAGGCGGCGGCCATCAGGGGAAGGACCGCGAGGTAGCGTAGGGATTTCATGGGGGAGTCTGGTTTAGGGGTGGAAAGGGGGGCTGTAAAGGGCGAAGCCTTACTTGGCCTCGACGATTTCGACGCTGGTGATCTCCACGCGTTCGGTCGGGGTGGAGCCTTCCATGCCGACGCAGCGGATGTTGGCGATCTTGTTGAGGGTCTCTTCGCCGGCGACGAGCTTGCCGAAGGCGGTGTACTTGTTGTTCAGGAAGGAGGCGTCGCCATGGCAGACGAAGAACTGGCTGCCGGCGCTGTCCGGGTCGCTGGAGCGGGCCATGGAGAGGACGCCCTTCACGTGGGCGCGGTTGTTGAACTCGGCCTTGACCTGGTAGCCGGGGCCGCCGGTGCCGGGGGCGCCGCGGGCGCCGACCTTGGAGTTCGGGCAGCCGCCCTGGATCATGAAGCCCTTGATCACGCGGTGGAAGGCCGTGCCGTTATAGAAATTCTCCCGGGACAGCTTGAGGAAATTGTCCACGGTGCGCGGGGCGACGTCGGGCCAGAACTCGACGGTCATGTCGCCGTAGTTGGTGTGGATGATGGCGCGGGGGGTGGACCCGGCGGCGGAGGATTCTTTCATGGATTCTTGTTTGTTGGAGCAGGAGGAAAGGGCGAGGCCGGCCACGACGGCCAGGGCGGAGAGCAGGCAGAGGCGCAGGGTTTTCATGGGTTTCAGCCAATCCCACGGGCCTCCGCCCGCAACCCCAAACCTCCGCTTGCCAGCCCGCCCACGGGGGGGCAGGGTCGTCCCGTATGCGTGTGACCGTCAACGATGAGCCCAAGGAGACCGCCGCCCGGACGCTGGCCGAACTCCTCGCGGAACTCGGCGTGGCCCAGGAGCCGGCCGTGGCCGCCGCCGTCGACGAACAGGTCGTGCCTCGCTCCCGCTGGTCCGCCCAGGCCCTGGCCGAAGGCGCCCGCATCCTCGTCATCCGCGCCGCCCAAGGCGGCTGATCTCC
>JBKCKE010000041.1:0-5321 GCA_046301395.1 Verrucomicrobiota bacterium
GCCCTACCTTGGCCGCCGATGTCCAAGGTCTTGGTAGCCCTTTCCGGCGGCGTAGATAGCGCCGTGGCGGCCCTTCTGCTCAAGCAGCAAGGGCATGAGGTGCATGCGGCCTACTTTCGGACCTGGATGAACGAGGAAGGCCTACCCTTCCCTGGCGAATGCCCCTGGGAGGACGACGTCCGCAACGCCCAGGCGGTCGCCGCGCACCTCGGCCTGCCCTTCCGGATCATCGACCTCGTCCAGGACTACCGCGACACGGTCGTCCAATACCTCGTCGACGGCTACCGCCGCGGCCTGACCCCGAACCCCGACATCATCTGCAACCGCGAGATGAAGTTCGGCGTCTTCCTGCGCCAGGCGCTCAAGGACGGCTACGACGTCATCGCGACCGGCCACTACGCGCGCCGACGCGAGAATGCCGACGGGACGTTCGATCTCCTCGAAGGCCTCGACCCGAACAAGGACCAGTCCTACTTCCTCGCGCTGCTGCGCCAGGAACAGCTCGCGAAGGCGATCTTCCCGATCGGCGAACTGCTGAAGCCTGAAGTGCGCAAGCTCGCCGCCGACGCGCAGTTGCCGAACGCCGAACGCAAGGACAGCCAAGGCATCTGCTTCCTCGGCCAGGTGCCGGTCCAGGACTTCCTCGAGCGTCATATTCCTGACTCGCCGGGCCCGATCGTGAACGCCGCCGGCAAGGCCATCGGCCAGCACCGCGGCCTGCACCGCTACACGATCGGTCAGCGTAAGGGCATCGGCCTGCCCTCGAACACCGACGACGAATACTTCGTCGTCGTGAAGAAGGATTTCGCGACCAACACCCTGCACGTGGCCTTCGACAAGCCCGACGCCCCGTGGCTTTACACCGGCGAGGCCGTCGCCCGCGACTTCACGTGGATCAACCAGCTCGTCGTCGGCGAACAGGACATCCTGGCCCGCGTGCGCTACCGGGACAAAGCCACGCCCGCGCGATTCATTCCTCAGGCCGACGGCACCGTCCGCCTCCGCTTCGCCGAGACCCAGCGCGGCCTCGCCCCCGGCCAGGTCCTCGCCGTCTACCACGACCGCGTCCTCATGGGCGGGGGAGTCTTCATATAAGGGGACACGTGGGCACGCTGGCACGTTGACAAGGGGAGATAGCATCAGGGTGCGACCAAACCTGGGGGCTTAAATGAGCGGCTGTCCCTCCCCTTGCCCACGTGCCCACTTGTCAACGTGTCCCCTCCCGTCTCGCCTTCTTGACCTTCTCCGCAATGTGCGGAGGGTAAGCCCATGCCCGAAGGCTCCGCCGTCCAACGCATGTTCTCCGGGATCGCCTCCCGTTACGACTTCGCGAACCGCGTCCTCAGCCTCGGCTTGTGCGTCGGCTGGCGCGAGCAGCTCGTCGCCGCCGCCAAGGCCGCCCAGCCCAAGACCGTGGCGGACCTCGCCACCGGCAGCGGTGACGTCGCCTTCGCCCTGCGTCGCGACCTGCCCGCCGACTGCGCCGTCGTCGGCTACGATTTCTGCGAACCGATGCTCGAGATCGGCCGCGTCCGCGCGAAGCAGGAAGGCGTCGCCCTGGAGTTCAAGACCGGCGACTGCATGCGGCTCCCGATCGCCGACGCCTCGCAAGATGTCGTCACGATCGCCTACGGCATCCGCAATTTCGAGGACCGCGTCAAAGGCCTCGGCGAACTGCGCCGCATCCTGCGCGCCGACGGCACCTTGCTGATCCTCGAGTTCTCCCAGCCGAGCGCCTGGTTCGCGCCGTTCCACTTCCTCCACGTGCGTTGCGTGCTCCCGGTGCTCGCGGGACTCCTCACCGGAGACTTCGGCGCTTATAAATATCTCGGCACCAGCATCGCCGGTTTCCCCGACGCCGCCGGGCTCGACGCGGAGCTGCAGGCAGCCGGATTCGCCAAGGTAAGCCATAAAAGGATGCTTTTCGGCACCGTGGCCCTCCATCAGGCGCAGGCCTGAAAAATTCCTTGCCTTAGAGGCCGGGGGTCGTTTGCTCAAACCCCTCACTACGGGCTCGTGGTGAAATGGATATCATTTCTGACTACGGATCAGACGTTTGGGGTTCGAATCCCTACGAGCCCACCACTTTGAGCGCTAACCGGATTAAAACCCCGGTTAGTTGTATTTACAGGATAACCAGTGGTTAGCGGTTGGCGGTTGGCGGTTTGAAAAGCCCCATTTTCGCCGCAGGGCGAAATAGGTAGGGGCACGATTCATCGTGCACTCCTTGGGGAGGGCGCGGCGGAGCCACGCCCCTACCTTCGGCCGCCCTGCGGCGGCCCCAGCCAATCGCCCGGTTTCCAGTTCCCCTTTGCGTGAATCCCCCAACCGCTAACCGCCAACCGCTACCTGCTTAAACCTTATACACATCCGGCATCTTCGTGCCGGAAGGATAGACGTAAGCCCGGTCCTCGAAATTACGCAGTTCGACGATGCCATCGTGGACGGCCTGGACGTATTCCGGATTGATCGGGACCTTCCCGCCGCCGCCGGGGGTGTCGATGATCAGCTGCGGGACAGCGTAGCCGGTGGTGTGGCCACGGAGCGCGCGGATGATGTCAATTCCCTTCTGGATGGGTGCACGGAAATGGGTCGAGCCTTCGATCAGGTCGCAGGCGTAGAGGTAATACGGACGGACCCGCATCATGAGTAGGCGGTGCACGAGCGACTTCATCACCTCGGCGTCGTCATTGATGCCGGCGAGGAGGACGGACTGGTTGCCCAACGGCACACCGGCGTAGGAAAGACGCTCGCAGGCGGTCGCAAGTTCGCGGGTGATCTCCTTGGGATGATTCGTGTGGATGCTCATCCAGATCGGCCCGTGTTTACGGAAGATCTCGGCGAGCTCGGGCGTGATGCGCTGCGGCAGGAAGACCGGGATGCGCGAACCGAGGCGGATGAATTCAACGTGCTTGATGGCACGGAGGCGGCCGAGGAGCGCGTCCAGCTTGGCGTCGGAGAGCAGCAGCGGGTCGCCGCCGGAGAGCAGCACGTCGCGGATCTCGGGATGGGCCTCGATATACTTCAGACCGGCTTCGAGCTCGGGATGGAAGTCATACGCCTGGGCGTTGGAGACCAGGCGGCTGCGCGTGCAGTAACGGCAATAGGAAGCACAACGGTCGGTGACCAGGAAGAGCACGCGGTCCGGGTAGCGGTGGACGATGCCGGGGACGGGCATGGTGCCCTCCTCGCCGACGGGGTCTTCCGATTCGCCCGGGGCGACGTAGGATTCCTCGATGCGGGGGATGACCTGCCGGCGGACCGGGCAGTTCGGGTCCTTGGGGTCGATCAGGTTGAAGAAATGGGGCGTGATCGAGAGGGACAGCTTATGCGGGGCGAATAGGCACCCTTCCCGCTCTTCCTTGGTCAGTTCGAGGCGCTCCTCGAGCTGCGCCAGCGTCGTGATGCGGTTACGGAGCTGCCAGTGCCAGTCGTTCCACTCCGCGGCGGGCACGTCTTTCCACAGGCCTTGGCCGGCATGCCAGTTTTCGCGGAGGTCCTGAGGATACATCGGCTAAGCCCATCACCCTAACGGCCGGGACGCGTAATGCAAACGGGGAAGCAAGCCGGCCTTACGGCAGCGGCGGCGGGCCCTTGCGCTTGAACCAGCCGGAGAACGGATGCCAGAGCTGGCCGAAATAGCCCGTCGGCACCGGCTCGGTCGCGCCGAAGTTCTGCGGCAGGCGATCCTTGGGCATATAGTAGGTGCCGAAGAGGATATCCCAAAACGGCAGGAGCCCGGCGAAGTTCTTATCGATGGCCGCGGGGTCCTTCGAGTGGTGCCAGCGATGGAAGACCGGCGTGGCGATCACCGAACGCAGGGGGCCGAAATCCCAATCGACGTCAGCGTGCAGGAAGATCGCGTAGAAGGTCAGTAAGCCCGTGACACCCGCGGTCACCGTCGGATCGAAGCCGAGGAACAGGATCGGGACCGCCGGGGCGATCTTGTCGACGGCCTCGTTGACGGGATGCACGCGGACGGCCGACAGCCAGTCGAGGTCTTCGGAACTATGGTGCACCGCATGGAACGGCCACCAGGCGCCCGTGTGGAAGAGCCGGTGGATCCAGTAGCCGAGGAAATCCGCCAGCAGGTAGATCTCGATCGCCTGCAGCCAGACCGGCTGCGCGGCCACCGGGCCGAACCCATGATACAGACCTGCCTTGGCGGCCTCGCCCGTGGTCACGCCCGCGATGACGAGCACGACGAAGGGCACGATCAGCAGCACCCGGGAGGCCTGCTTGAAGAACTCGACGGTGAAGAAATAGGCGGCGTCGGTGAGCATGCCGGGGCGGAAATAACCCGGCCGACGGCGCGCGCCCATGACGCGTTCGATGACATAAAAGACCAGGCCCACGAGAAGGAGCCCGATGAGGTGCTTCTTCGCGTGGGCCAGGAGTTCCATGCCGGCCGCTTACTTCTTCTCGACGACCCACATGTTGCGGAACTCGACGGCGTCGCCGTGCCACTGCAGGCCGAGCGGGAGTTTGTCCGCGTGCTTCGCGTAAGGGGGATTCTTCTTATGGCTGCTCGGACCGATGTATTCGGTGCCGTCCTGGACCGTGACGCCGTTCATGACGACGGTGATGCGGGTCTTGCTGGCGACGGAGCCGTCGGCGTTGAAGCGCGGGGCGGTGAACTCGATGTCGTAGCTGTTCCAGGTGCGGGAAGGCAGGCAAGCGTTGAAAGCGGGCGGCTGCTGGCCGTAGATCGCGGCAGTCATGCCGTCCGCGTAGGTCTCGGTCTTGGAGCAATCGAGGACCTGGAGCTCATAGGTCTTCATGAAGAAGATGCCGCTGTTCGAGTTGCCCTGGCTCTTCTTCTTGGGGTCGGTGTCGTAACCGGCGGCGGAGCGCCATTCGACGTGGAGGGTGATGTCGCCGAAGCTGCGCTTGGTGCGGATGCCGTTGGTGCGGGCGATCATCACGCCGTCCTTGATCTCCCAGGTCACCGGGACCTTCAGCTTGGCGTTGGGCGTGGCGTCCGGTTCCCACTCGTTGGCGGAGTCGGCGCCGCCGACGAGGACGATCGCGCCGGCCGGGGCCGGGGCTTCGTTGCACTTCAGCTTGGCGGCGTCGGCGCGGGGAGGCTGCGGGCGGGCCGAATCGTGGACGCGCCACTGGGTGCCAGGAATGAAAGGGGTGTCGGTGTAGCCTTCGGCGGCGACCAGGCCGCTGGCGGCCACAAGGGAGAGCAAGGAAGCGAGACGCATGGGAGTTAGGGGTAGAGACAGGCTGAAGGGACGGAGGTTCAACGGAAAGGGGAAACCTGCTTAAGGGGTAGGGGTAGGGGCAGAGGTAGCCGAACCAGCCACCCGCCACCT
>JBKCKE010000042.1:0-2399 GCA_046301395.1 Verrucomicrobiota bacterium
AGTGCGGCCTCGCCCGTCCGCATGGCATCTGGGTCGACGCCGACGGCAGCGTCTTCGTCGGAGACTCGGAGAACCACCGCCTCCGCGTCCTGAAGAAGTAAGCCCGTGACCCTCAGCCGCCGCTCACTCCTCAAGCACGCGCTCCTCGCCGGTGCCTGGTATGGGGCGGTCGGCCGCTCCTTCGCGCAGGCTTCGTCGCCCGAAGTCCTCGGCCAAGGCGACTTCAAGTATCGCGTCGTTCCCGGCTGGGGCGTGCTCGACGAAAAAACGCCGGTCAATGATTGCCACGGCCTCGCCCGCACGGCCGACGGACACGTCGTCCTGCTGACCAACCACGTCGCCAATAACGTCATCTTCTACGACGAAGCCGGCAAACTCGTGAACAAGTGGACCGGCCCGAAGTTCCCCGGTGCGCATGGTCTCTCACTCACGCCTCATCGCAACAAGGACACCCTCTTCATCACCGATCTCAATCTGCACACGGTGACCCGGTTCGCCCTCTCCGGCGAACAGCTCGGCGAATGGCGCCTACCCGCCAATACCGGCAAATACGCCAAGGAGACCGACTACCGTCCCTCTTGGACGCTCCATCGGGCCGACGGTGAATTCTACGTCCTCGATGGCTACGGCAAGGACTACATCCTGCACTACGCCGCCGATGGCTCGTTCAAGCGCCTGCTCGGCGGACCCGAAGGCGGGATCGTCCACTGGGGTCCGCACGGCGGCATGATCGATTCGGCGGCCGACCAGTCCGAGACCATGCTCATCGCGATGAGCGACCAGCAATACCTCCTGCGCCTCGACCTCGACGGCAAGAAACTCGGCCAGACCGACCTCCCCGGCGGCAACCCCCGCCAGATCCGCCGCTTCGGCCAGCACTACGTCGTGGCTCATCTCGCCGACAACTGGCCCAAAGACCGCAACAGCCGCGGCTTCCTCTCGATCCTCGATGCGAACCTCCGTGTCGTCTCGAACATCGCCGGCTCCGCGCCCGTTTACGATGCGGCCGGCAAGCTTCTACCGATGAAGCACACCGCCGACGTGTTCCTACACCCGCACGACGTCCTGGCGAACCCCGATGGTTCGCTGGTCGTCGCGCAGTTCGCGTCCGGTAAGACCTACCCGCTCAAACTCGAGCGGATCTGAGTCCGCTCAGTGCTTCCAGTTGAGGCTCAGGCCGAAGGAGTCCTGATCCATCTGGAGAGACGCCGGTCCGCCGATGTTGCCGGAGACCGTTTCATTGAACGCGCGGGCGTAGAAGAAGGAGACTTCGGTCGAAGCGTTCGCCTGCCAGGTCGCGCCGAGGGTGGCGTGATGACGAACAACGCCGGGAGCGAGCTGGTTGAAGAAGATCTCCGAGGAGCCGATCGGCTGGGTGGTGTGGTTGTAACCGAGACGCACGACGAGAGTCGGCGAGACTTCGTAGGCGAGGCCGGTCTTGATGACCGTGACGTCCTTCCAGCCGAAGCCAGGTCCGTTAGCGGCGCCGAAGGGAGCCACGATGACGCCCGGATTGCCGACCGAGTTCACTTCGCTGTAATGGATGCGCTCGACATCGAAGGCCCAGGTCAGGGACGAATCGATCTTGTAGGCGAAGCCCAAGGCATAATTGGAAGGGATGTCGAAGCCACCCTGCTCGGCGAAGAGGCCGGCATACTTGTCGAACTTGCTCATCCAGAGACGAGACTGGTAAGTCGCGCCGACCTTCAGGTTCCGGCTGGCCTGCCAGGTCCAACCCAGGCGGGCGCCGCCGCCGACGGACGTGTCGTAGCCGGCGTTATTGATGCCGAAGTCCTCAAGGCCGGTGGCCTTGAAGCGCTGTCCGGCCAGGATCGCGGAGACGCCGAAGGTATGGCCACCTTCGTTGCGCCAGGACCAGGTCGGCGCGATGAAGAGCTGGGACAGATCCATCGAAGTGTTCGAGCTGGCGACACCAGGATTGACGTTAAAGAGCGCCGTCTGGTAACCCGTGTTCATCCCGCCGTTGCCGAAGACGGCGAGACCGAAGGCGACCCCACTGGAGAGAGTGGTCTTGTAGGAGAAATCAGGAATATAGAAGCTTCCGTCTTCGTTGCCGTCGAAAGTGTTGCCGCCGACCGTGACGCTGCGCTCCGGAGCGAACCAGGTGAGACCGACCTGATGGCTGTCCGCGACATCTACCAGCCCGGCAGGATTGGTCGCCACGACCATCGAGTCCTGGGCGAAGGCGACGCCCGCGCCGCCAAGGCCCTTGGCCTTCACGCCGTAACCATGATCGAAATAGCCGTCGGTGGCCAAAGCAGCCGAGGCGGTGAGCAACAGGGAGAGTGAGAGCTGGATGCGCATGAGGTGTAGGATTGAGAATTAAACATTATATCTTTGGTTATGATGTAAAGAATAAAAAGGGCATCGTTTTATTG
>JBKCKE010000043.1:0-12633 GCA_046301395.1 Verrucomicrobiota bacterium
TCCTCCGCCTGCCCCGGAAGGCGAGAACTCCGCCTCGGGCGGTGCACCTAAGCTTAAGCTTAACAAGCCGGTCATTCCCGTCGCCGCCGAAGGCATGCCCATACCTCCGCCGCCTGCGCCGACCGTGGGTGCGCCGATTCCTCCGCCTCCTGCCCCGTCGGCCACGGCGCCCATCCCGGCCTCCGCTCCGCGTCCGGCCGCCTCGCCGGCCAATCGCACCGTCGGCAAGTTCGCCGCGGCGGTTGACCTTCTCGCGCTCGCCGCTTCGCTTGCGGGCGTGGTCATCCTTGCGCTCGAACTCTTCTCGAAATCCAAAGGTTGACCGACTTTTCCATGGCCTCCGACCTCATCGCTCATCTCGATAACAATAACTTCGAAGCCACCATCAAGGCTTCGACCGTCCCCGTGCTGGTGGACTTCTGGGCCACCTGGTGCGGTCCGTGCAAGCAGATCGGCCCCGTGCTCGATCAGCTCGCCACCGAGATGGCCGGCACCGTCACGATCGCCAAGGTCGACGTCGATACCAATCAGGCCCTCGCCCAGCAGCTCGGCGTGAACTCCATCCCCGCCCTGTTCCTCTTCAAGAACGGCGTCGTGGTGGACAAGATGGTCGGTGCCCGCCCGAAGGGCGACATCGCCGCCTTCATCAAGAAGCACGCCTAAGTCGGTCGGCTAATGCCCCATAAGAAAGGCCCGGGATTGCTCCCGGGCCTTTTTTGTCGGCATCCTCGAAAGGACGCCTACTTGCTCTCGAGCGGGTGCTCCTTGAGCAGGTCGGCCGGATTGTACTGGGCGCGGTTGCCGATGGCCTTGCGGACTTCGGCCACCTTGGTGTCCATGACCGGCTCGGCGCTGTTACCCCAGGCCTGACGGACGTAGGTCGCGATATGGGCGACCTGGCCATCCTTGAGGCCGGCGCCGATGTTCGGCATGTTGCCGTTGTACTTCACGCCGTTGACCTCGATCTCACCGGCGAAGCCGGCGAGGATGGCCTTAACAAGACGATCCTCGGAGCCGGTGACCCAGATCGATTTGGCGAGCGGAGGGAAGGCGCCCGGGACGCCGAGGCCGGTGGCCTGGTGGCAGGCCGCGCAGTTGGCGAGGAAGAGCTGTTCGCCCTTGGCGGCATCGGGTTCAAAGACGACCGGACCACCGCCCACGACCGCCTTGGGGGCGTCGAGGTCGAAAGCCGAGGCCGAAAAGCCACCCGCGTTGTTGGTCAGGTAGACGCCGGCCCAGAAGCCAAAGCCACAGAACAGGAAGACGATGAAGATCGGCGTGAGGGAGAAACCCTCGGCCGGCTCGTCCTTATCACGGGAGAGCTGGGAGTGAACCTCCACCAGGCGCCCGTCGGAGGGGCCTTCGGAGCCGGAGGGACCCCGGCGCGGGCGGTTGCTATCGGAATGACGGTTACGGTCGTTCATGGGTTCACTTCTTCAATTTGGCTTCCGGCGAGGGGTAGTCCTGGCGGAGGGATTTCAGGTAAGCAACGAGGGCCGTGCGCTGCGCGGCGTCGACGAAGCGGTAGGACGGATGCCAGACCGCGCCGCTGGAAGCGGGATCGGCCAGGAGCGTCTCGACGTTGATCTGGGTGGTACGGGCGCCGTAGTTGGCGAGGTCCGGACCGAGGCGGCGTTCGCCGAGGAGCACCTGCGGCTGCAGGGCGTAATCGCGGGCGACGGAAGGACGGACACCGAGACCGCGGGCGATATCGCTGCCCTGCCCCGCCGGACGGACCTGCTGGGTGTGGCAGTTGACGCAACCGAGGGAGACGTAGACGGCGCGGCCTTGGATGGCCAGGCCGGGCTCACGGGAGGGGAACAACGCGCCGCCTTCTTCGCCCGCGGCACGACCGAGGCCGCCGAGCTGGGACTGGCCACTGAGGAGGAGCGCGCCGAAGGGCAACGCGACGGCGAGGAAGACGCCGGCCAGGAGAGTGTTGAGGTTCTTCATGGTGGGGTCCGATTAGTCGTGACGGCCGGAATCGGCCGGGGCGGAAGATTTGAGGATCATGCCGAAGGCGTTGAGGGCGAAGGCGACGTGGCCGACGAGGACCAGCACCGCGGAAATCTTCAGCACGAGGCACCAGGCGGAGCCGGCGCGCAGGACGTCGGCGTAAGCGACGGCGGGATCGGCCAGCAGCTGGCCATTCTGCCACCCGCCGACGAGCCAGGCGACGACCGCGGCGATGAAGCCGAGAGCGGTGGCCCAGAAGTGCACATGCACGAGCTTAGCGGAGGGCCAGAGGGCGCCGGTGAGGCGCGGCAAGATGAAGTAGCTTGCGCCGAAGACCACCATCGAGGCGCAACCGTAGACGAGCAGCTGCTCGAGGCCGGTGGCGAAGGAGGTGAAGCGGACCACGGCGCTCATGGAGCGGAACGCGAAGACGCCACCGAGCACGCCGGCAAGGGTGAAGGCTACGGCGCCGAAACTGACGAAGCGGAGCGTCGTGTCGTTCCAGGCGCGGGCCCAGCCGCCCTGCGTGGAGAGCGTGCCGAGGATGTTGATGGCGACGATGATGACCGGGATGAGCATCATCGCGGCGGCGACGACGCCGGTCGACTGCAGCCAGAGCGGGATCGGCGAACCCACGAGGGCCGCGGGACCGGTCCAACCGGCGAAGAGGAAGAACGTCCAGAAAGCCACCGGCGCGAGGTAGTAGCCCGTGAGCGTGCGCTCGAGGACCTTGGGCAGGAAGTAGTAGATCGCGGCGAGGGCCGAGGCGCCGAACCAGAGCTGCAGGAGGTTCGCGACGAACCAGCTGTGCGCGATGGCCTGCACGACGCCGGAGGCGGGCTGCCAGAGTACGAGGAGCTGGGCGAGAAGGTAGACGAGCGGGAAAGCGAACGAAGCTCCCACCACGAACCACTGCGAGGCGAAGGTGTGACCCGTCGGGCGGCGCGCGAAGGCGACGATCGGCCAGAAGCCGGCCAGCAGGAAGGCGACCGCGAGTACGGGGCCGACTTCACGCGGGAAGTCCAGGAGACGGTAACCGCTCATCTCGCCGGCAAAGACGCGGGCGACGCCGTAGGTGAGCGCGAGGTTCCAAGCCACGCCACCGAGCTGGGCGAGCCAGCCGTTGCGGAACTCGAAGCGACCGAGCTGTGCGAGCAGCCAGAGGTTGAGCGCGAAGAAGGCGTTGAAGCCCCAGCCGTAGACGAAGAGGTCCTGCTGGGCGGTGGCGATGCGGCCCGGGGTGAACCAAGCGCAGTCGCGGAGGACGCCGACCATGGAGCCGAGGTCGAGCGCGGCGATCACGCCGAGCACCGAGGCCGCGAGCAGCCAGACGACGGCGGAGACGAAGAAGAGGAGGAACGGGCCACGGAGCGAGGCCTCGCCGCGCGAGACGCGACCGTCTCCTTCGGGAGGACGGCCCTGCGGGCGGCCGGAACGATTAACCTGGGTCATCGGAAGAAGGGTGCGGGATTATTTGAGGCCGAGTTCGGCGGTGGTCCACATGGTCGTACGTCCGGCGGTGGCGGCACGGATGGCCTTCACCTGGTCGGCGGTGACGGCGTTGGCCTGGTTGCCGAAGCTCTGACGGACGTAGGTGAGGACGTCGGCGATGTCGGCGTCGGAGACACCGGCGACCGGGGGCATCATGCTGTTGTAGGTCATGCCATTGACGGTGATCGGACCCATGAGGCCTTGGAGGATGAACTTCACCGGCAGCTCAGGATTACCCGCGACGATCGGGGCGTTGGCGAGCGGCGGGAAGACGGGCGGCAGACCGAGACCGGTCGGCTGGTGGCAGGCGATGCAGGTGCGCGCATAGACGGCGGCACCGCGCTTCATCTGCTCGTCGGAAGCCTTGACGAAGACGTTCGACGCAGCGGCGGGGGCGGCCGGAGCAGCGGCGGGAGCCGGCGCAGGGCCGGCGGCGGCCTGGAGCGTGGCGACGACCTTCGGGTCGTTGGCGACCAGGGCGACGGCGTCCTTGAGCGGGATGCGGAAAGACCCGTCGGCGTTGCGGGCCGGCTCGGTGAGGAGGGCCTGCGCCTTCTTGGCGTTCTCGGCGCGCAGGTCCTTCTGGGCCTGTCGGCGGACAGCGTCCTCGTTCGGTCCCTGACGGAGCGCGAGGTAGGAGTAGCCGGTCACGATCAAACCGGCGGCGACGAGGGAGACGGCGCCGAGCCAGACGGCGATCTGGCCGGGGATCAGCGGGCGATTCCCGGAAGAAGAATGATCACTCATGGTAGTTGATGGACTCGAGGATGCGGGGGTCGTGGACGGGTATCGTCTCCTGACGGGACGCGCCGCGCAGGAAGAGCGCGAACACGAGGCCGCCG
This sequence comes from Verrucomicrobiota bacterium, assembly GCA_046301395.1. Taxonomy (GTDB): domain Bacteria; phylum Verrucomicrobiota; class Verrucomicrobiia; order Opitutales; family UBA953; genus UBA953. Next base: position 4,290 of record JBKCKE010000043.1, read on the forward strand.
AAGCCGACGATGGCGAGAAGGTCGAGGAAGAGCGAAGAAGTGAGGAACGGCGTCACGACGAAGCCTTCCGGGGCCGACTTCTCGTAGACTTGGCGGGGGATCGCGTTGAACCAGAGATCCACGATGCCGCCGACGAGGATGATCCAGGCCACGGTCAGCAGGCGACCGGCGACGATCTTCGTGCGGTAGAACAGGAGGGAGAGGAACGGCAGGAAGAAGAAGCCGAAGATGAGGTACATCGACACGCCCCACCACTCGTTCTTGAGGTTGGTGACCGGATCGAACTCGCGGATGTTATACCAGAAGGTCTCTTCCGGGATGTTCGCGGTGTAGATCAGGAAGTACTGCGAGAAGCTGATGTAAGCCCAGAAGACGGTGAAGGCCAGCATCAGGCAGCCGAGCACGTGGCGGTGCGCCTGGTTGAGGAGGCCGTCGAGCCAGCCGCCGTTGGACAGCTTGTAGGTGAGGATCACCGTGACCGCGAGGGCGAGACGGATGGAGAGCGCGAAGAACCACACCCCGTACATGGTCGAGAACCAGTGGTACGAGAGGGCCATCAGGCAGTCGAAGGCGAGCATCGTGAGCGTCACGGCGCCGAGCGGGATGCCGACGGCGGAGACGGCGTGCAGGCGGTGCGTGTGGCCGGCGGTGCGGTCGGTATCCTGGGCGAAGGACCAGCGGCGCAGCAGCGCGACGAGCAGGCCGAAGACGCCGACGTAGAGGGCGATGCGGACGAGGAAGAACGATTCGTTCAGGAACCAGCTCTTGGCGATAAGGATCGGGTCATGGCCGACCTCGTGTCCGCTGGGAAGGATATGGGAGCCGTCCGTCCAATACCAGACGGCGTGACGGAAGTCGGGCAGGAAGGCCAGCGGGACGATGCCGACCAGGATGACGACCGGCAGCCCGGCGATCAGGAGCTCCCAGTTGCGGCGGATGAGCGGAGCCCAACCGGCGTCGAAGACGCGGGTGATCATCGTCAGCATCAGCATGCCGATGAGGACGGCGACCCAGAAGAGCGAGCCGACGAGGACGGAGAGGGCCTGGCGGTTGTCGTGGTGCTGGACGCCGGCGAAGGCGAAGTACCAGACGACGGCGAGGGCGACGACGCCGACGGCCAGGAATTTCTTCCAGTGGGCGGTGAGGGCGTGAGGCGAGGAAGTGCTCATGGACGAATTACTTGATTTGGGCCTTCACGGCGGCGGGGACGAGTTCGGGCGGGCAGTTCTGGGAGAGCTGCAGGGCACGCAGGTAGGCCACGACGGCCCAGCGCTCCTCAGGGGAGAGCTTGTCGCCGTAACCCATCATGGTGTTCTTGCCGTTGGTGATGACGTCGTAGATCTGGCCGTTAGGGTAGGCGCGGATGATCGGCGTCTGGAGGTTGGCGATCGTCACGATGGCGACGTCGCCTTCGAGGGCGGAGCGCACCTTCATGATGCCGTTGCCGTCGGCGGCGTCGCCATGGCAGACGGCGCAGTAGACCTGATACTTGGCCTGGCCGAGGGCGAGCACGGAGGCGTCGACCGCGTAAGGCTGCGGCTGGCCCTTCGTGAGCTTCAGCGACTGCGTCGGGAAGCCCGCGAGGAAGGAACCCTTGGCGTCCTTGCCGGAGACGAACGACGGGTTGAGGGATTCGGCGCGACGGTAGTCGGCGGAGAAGACCTTGAGGGGCTCGAGGCCGTTGCCACGGGCGACGGTGCCGGCGACGGGCGGACGGGAGTCACGGCCGTCGGCGAAGAACTTATTCTCCCCCTGGGCCTTGTACTTGTTCTGATAGTCCATGTCGTCGAAGACATAGACCGGGGTGTCCTTGGACACCTTGCCCTGGAAGCCGAGGAAGCTGATCGTGGCGACGACCGCGACGGCGAGGAATGCGAGATAACGGGTCATGGGGGGCGGATTAGTCGCGGATGACGGTGATCTCCTGGCCGCCGAGCGACTGGAGGAAGTTGCGCGACTCATCGAGATGGAACTGCGGGTCGCGGGCCTCGAGGACGATCATGAACGTGTCGTCGGACACGCGCGCGAAGTTCGGGAGTTCGAACAGCGGATGATTGTGGCGCGGGAGGCGGTTGAAGATGAACTGGCCGAAGAAGGTGCCGAAGGCGGCGAACAGGATCGTGCACTCGTAGAGCACCGGAAACGGGAAGATCACGCTCCAGTAGGGCTTGCCGCCGACGATCAGCGGGTAGTCGTACGAGTTCATGTACCAGGTGAGGAGGCAGCCGGTGATGAAGCCGGTGACGCCGCCCAGCAGGGTCAGGCGCGGGACGGGGGAGCGAGGGAGGCCCATGGCCTGGTCCATGCCGTGGATCGGGAAAGGCGTATGCACGTCCCAGTTCTTCCAACCGGCGTCGCGCACCTTCTCGGCGGCGTGGAACACGTCGGAGACCTTGCGGAAAGTGCAGGCCACGCCGTGGATGCGTTCGTTGCGTTCGTTCATGGTCGGGGGGCGGCGAGGATCAGTGGGCGTGGGGGTCGGCCTGCGGCGCGACCATCTTCACCTCGGCCATGGGCAGCAGAGGCAGGAAGCGCACGAACAGGAGGAAGAGGACGGAGAAGAAGCCGAAGGTGCCGAAGAAGGTGAAGATATCCACGATCGTCGGGGAGTAGTAACCCCAGCTGGACGGCAGGTAGTCGTTGGCGAGCGAGGTGATGGTGATCACGAAGCGCTCGAACCACATGCCGACATTGACGAACAGACAGATGATCCAGACGAGGGAGTGGTTCTCGCGGACCTTCTTGAACCAGAAGAGCTGCGGGGTGATCACGTTGCAGGACACCATGATCCAGTAAGCCCAGGCGTACTGGCCGAAAGCGCGGTTCACGAAGGCGAACTTCTCGAAGGAGTTGCCCGAGTAGGCCGCGATGAAGAACTCGGTGGCGTACGCGTAGCCGACCATCGTGCCGGTGGCCAAGATGATCTTACACATGTTGTCGATGTGGTACTGGTTGATGACGTCGTGCAGGCGGTAGATCGCGCGCAGCGGGAGCATCAGGGTCAGCACCATCGCGAAGCCGGAGAAGATGGCGCCGGCGACGAAGTACGGGGGGAAGATGGTCGTGTGCCAGCCGGGGACGTTCGAGACGGCGAAGTCGAACGAGACGATGGTGTGCACGGAAAGCACGAGCGGGGTCGAGAGGCCGGCGAGCAGCAGGTAGGCCATCTCGAAGTTGGACCACTGGCGGTTGCCGCCGCGCCAGCCCATGGCGAGGACGCTGTAGAAGGCCTTGCGCCACCAGGTGGTCGCGCGGTCGCGGATCGTGCCGAGGTCCGGGATCATTCCCATGTACCAGAACAGCGTCGAGACGGTGAAGTAGGTGGAGACCGCGAAGACGTCCCACTCGAGCGGGGAACGGAACTGCGGCCAGATGCCGTTCTGATTAGGCAGGGGCAGGAGCCACCAGCCGAACCAGACGCGTCCGACGTGGAAGAGCGGGAACAGACCGGCGCAGCAGACCGCGAAGATGGTCATGGCCTCGGCGGCGCGATTGATGGACGTGCGCCACTTCTGGCGGAGGAGGCAGAGGATCGCCGAGATCAGCGTGCCGGCGTGGCCGATGCCGACCCAGAACACGAAGTTGACGATGGCCCAGCCCCAACCCACGGGCGAACGCAGGCCCCAGGTGCCGGTGCCGGTCGCGACGAGGTAGCCGAGGCCGATGAACGTGAACGACGCGACGAAGAGCGCGACGCCGAACATGATCTTCCACCAGAGCGGGGTCTCTTCTTCGACGATGCCGCAGACCTTGTCGGTGATCCAGTGGAAGCCGCGGTTATTGAGAATCAGCGGCGAGCGCGGAAGCTCGGCTGGGCGAACCTTATCGAGGATCGCGGGGCGCTCCGAAGAGCTGTCGTGGGCGTGAGCCATGGGACGAAGGGTCGTTTAAGGATTATTTGGCGTGAGGCTTCGCGCCGTGGGCGTCGCCGTGGGCGGCGCCGTGGGCGGGAGCGGCGTGGGTGTCGCCGTGCGGAGCGCCGTGCGCTTCGCGGCCGGCCATCTCGAGACGAGAGAGCGGGACGAGCTGGGCGCCCGGCATGCGGAGGTTGAGGTTACGCAGCTTGGCTTGGTAGGTCGTGCGCGGACGGGTGTTCAGGTAGGTCAGCGCGCCGTAGGAACGGCTCGAAGCCTTGGCCTTGGCGACGCGGGTCTTGGGGTCGGTGATGTCACCGAACTCGATCGCGCCGGCCGGGCAGGCCTGCTGGCAGGCGACCTTGATGGCGCCGTCGCGGACGTTGATGTCGGCCGAATTGCGGGCGCGGACCTTGGCCTGGATCTTGGCTTCCTGGATGCGCTGGACGCAATAGGTGCACTTCTCCATGACGCCGCGCATACGCACGGAGACGTCGGGGTTCTTCTGGAGCTGCGGGAGGTCGGCCGGATCCTTGACGGTCTTCTCCGGTCCGAGGGGACCTTCGTAGTAGTGGCCGTCGACGCGTTTGTTGAAGTCGAGGAAGTTGAAGCGACGGACCTTGTACGGGCAGTTGTTCGCGCAGTAGCGGGTGCCGATGCAACGATTGTAGGCCATCGTGTTGAGGCCCTGGTCGTCGTGGACGGTGGCGTTGGCGGGGCAGACGGTCTCGCACGGGGCGGTCTCGCAATGCTGGCAGGCGACGCCCATGAAGGTGACCTGCGGGTCTTCGGGGATCGCGTTGCCGGCGGCGGCGCGGCCGTCGAAGAAGTAGCGGTCCAGGCGGATCCAGTGCATGTTGCGGCCCTTGAGCACCTGCTCGCGGCCGACGACGGGGATGTTGTTCTCGGACTGGCACGCGGTCACGCAGGCGTTACAGCCGGTGCACGTGTTGAGGTCGATCGACATGCCCCACTGCTGGAGGGCGGGGAACTTGTCTTCGTGGCCCTGCCAGACGGCGACGTTCGGGGCGACGGAGTGGGCCGGGTGTTCGTAGGCGGAATTACCACGCGGGGTGGTGATGGCCTTCTGGGCCGGCGACATGGCGCCGTCCTTGCCGTAGACGGCCGGAGCGTGGCCATCGATGCCGAGCTTGGCGAAATTCTCGTTCTTCTTGAGGTCCTCGACGTTGCCTTCGCGGATGATGTCGCGGCCTTCCATCGACCAGTGGTCCTGCATGTTGCAGACGGCGACGGTGGCGTCGGAGAGCGTGAACTGGGCGCCGGTGCGGACGGAAGGTTCGGCGGCGGTGACGAGCGGGTAGGCGTCGAAGCCGTTGCCCGTGACGCGACCGGCGAGGCGTTCGTCGACGCGCGTGGCGACGAGACCGGCGACGCGGCGGCCGAAGCCGAGCTGGAGACCGATGGTGTGGTCGGCCATGCCAGGCATGATGAAGACCGGTCCGGTGACGGACTTGCCGCCCACGGTGACGGTGGCGACGCGGCAGATCAGGCGGCCGTCGACGAGCTGGTTGATGTTACGGTTGAGCGCACCGATCTTGTTGATGAACATCGCGTCCGGCTCGATGGCCAGCTTCGCGGCGAACTTCGGGCTGACGAGGATGACGTTCTCCCAGACGGTCTTGGACATGGGATCCGGAGCCTCGGCGAGCCAGCCGTTGTTGGCCTGGAGGCCGTCGCCGGAGTGGACGCTGGGGAGGAGACGGACTTCGAGCGCGTCGAAGGAGAGGGCCGGAGCGGCGAAGGCCTTGATCTGGGCGACGCCCACGGCGGGCTTGGCCAGGGCGAAGCCGGTGCCGGCGAGGACGCCTTCGGCGAGCCAGGCGGCGAAGGCTTCGTCGGTGACGTTCTTCGAGATCGAGTTGAAGGTCTCACGGACGAGCGCGTGCGGCTCCTTGTCGGAACCGGCGAAGGGCGCGAGGACGTCGAGCTCGGTGACCGTCGCGAAGAGCGGGTCGATCATCGGCTGGACCGGCACGTAGGCGCCGTCGAGGGTGCGTCCGTCGGACCAGCTCTCGAGGTAGTGCGAGGAGGCAAGGAAGGTGCCGGCGGCGGCCTTCACGGCGGCCGAGGTCTCGTCGAAGGACGGACCGTGGTAACCGAGGCGGACGACCTTCTTGGCGGCCTTGACAGCGGCGGCGAAGTTCACGTCGGCCGGAGCATCGTAGACGGGGTTGCCGCCGAGGATGATGAGGGTCTTAGCCGGCTGGGCGACGAGCGCGGAGATCGTCAGGGAAGCAGGCGACGGAGCGGCGACGTACTTAACGGCGGCGGCGAGGGCCTGGTTGGCGAGGAAGACGGCGCGATGCGCGTCGGCGGAGAGATGATCACCGGCGACGATGAGGGCTTCGCCCTTGGCGGCCTTGACGAGGTCGGCCACGCATTCGGTGACCCACTCGGGTTTGACGTTGATGCCCGAGACCTTGCCCTTGAGGGCGGCGGCGTCGGCGGAACCCTTCTGCGCGAGGACTTCGGCGGCGAAGAGGATCGCGAGGCCGGAGATGTGCGAGGACGAGGCGCGGAGACGGTGGTCGGCGGCGGCTCCGGTCAGCGAGAAGACGGATTCGACGACGTAGAGGCGCGTCATCTTCTCGGCTTCGGCGGCCGTGTCGGCGCGACGAGCGGAGGAGTAGGCGCGGGTGTCTTCGACGGTGGCGTCATGGGCGCCGAGGAAGTCGCGGTCGAGGCTCAGCACGCGGCGGGCCTTGGCATAATCAGGGAGCGCGCGGGCGCCGAGGACGGCGTCGGCGCGGTTCTGCGCGACCGGGGTGTACTCGACCCAGCGGGCCTGCGGATAGGCGGCCTTGAGCGCGGCGACGAGGCGGGCGCGCGTGGGCGAAGTGGACGGACGGGCGAGGAAGGCGAGACCGGCGCCGGCGTCAGCCTTGGCGTCGGCGGCGAGACCGCGGAGGAAGCTGCGGGCGGCGGCGACGGAGAGGACGGAACCGTCGGCGGCGAGGGAAGCCTGCGCGCGATCCGGATCGTACATGTCAAGGACGCTGGCCTGGGCGAACTTCGAGGAAGCGCCTCCGTTGGCGCGGTGGCTCGGGTTGCCTTCGATCTTGGTCGGGCGGTGCTGGTGCGTCTCGACGAGGATCGGCTGGTTGGCGAATTCGCCGGGGAAGGACGAAGCGTAATACGTGGCGACGCCGGGGATGGTGTTCTCCGGCTGCTTGGCGTAAGGGAGCGTGTGGTTGCGGGGCTCGCGGCAACCGGCGAGACCGAGGCCGGCGAGACCGAACGAAGCGCCCATGAGCATCAGGAACTCGCGGCGTTCGACGGAGGAGATGGCGGAGGCGCCGTCGAGGAACTCGCGTTCGGCGCGGGTGCGGAACTCGGGCGACTTGTTGCGCTCGTCGAGGCTGCGCCAGTACGAGGGACCGGTCGGCTCGCCGGCCTGGGCCGCGGGGTGTTCAAAGACTTTCTTGCTCATCGGAAAAGGCGTGGGGGATTAGCGGTGGCAGCCCGAGCAGCTCTGGGGCGGATTGACCTTCCAGTCGTGCACGAACTTCGTGCCGTCGGCGGTCTGCTGGGCGGGCGAAGCGGCCTTGAAGCCGAGGTCGTAGACCTTGTCGACCGGGCGCAGGACCTGCTCAGGATTGCGGTGGCAATCGAGGCAGAAGGACATGTTGAGGGACTTCTGCTGGCCGACGACGACCTGCTGGTCGATGCGACCGTGGCACTCGACGCAGCTGACGCCGCGGTTCACGTGCACGGCGTGGTTGAAGTAGACGTAGTCAGGCACCTTGTGCACCTTGACCCAGCGGATCGCATCGCCGGTCTCGACGCTCTTCTTGACGAGCGCCAGCGCGGGGCTGTCGCTCTTCACCTGGCTGTGGCAGTTCCAGCAGGTGTTGGTCGTCGGCACGTTCGAGTGGCCCGACTTGTCCACGTAGTTGTGGCAATAGCGGCAATCAAGACCGAGGACCGAATCAGGACCGGCGTGGAAGGAGTGGTCGAAAGCGACGGGCTGATCCGGCGTGTATCCGACGTTCAGATACTTGTTGGTGGCGTACTCGTTGACCGCGGCGGCCACGACCACGCCGGTGATCAGGAGGCAGACGAGGACCTGGAACGGGGCGGCGTTGATCGCCCGGGAGAAGAAGTTACCGCGGGGGGCTGGGCGGTTGAGGAATTCGAGGAGCTTGCGCATCGCGTTCAGACGAAGGGATTGGCGGGTTTTTTGACCGAAGAAGCACGAAAGGCGGCAACCCTTCGCAATCCAAATTTGAGGGGTTTTAGTCGTTTTTCTATGGTTCACTGTGGATAGCGGCTATAGAAACCTGTGAATGGGATGTGATTACGTAATTTAAATAAATGAATGACAGTTACTTACAAAGTTTAGAACCATTCTAAATACATACCCCCTCCCCTGCCACCGTCTTGCTCGGTTCCAAACTATTAGGCCGGCCAACGGAAACCCCGAGAGGGGCTTATCCGTTGGCCGGCCTAAGCTGGTTCGACCCTGGACT